>JAKUUM010000001.1 GCA_022447065.1 SAR86 cluster bacterium
TTGTTGGTTTTTTGATCCTATGGACGAGCCTAGGAGTCGGAGAACTTTTTGATAAGGTAGAGTTAATGTTAAAAAGTTTTCCCTATCCAGATATTACTGGAGTTTAGTTATTTTTAGTTTTATACCTTTTTCTACATAAAAGGAACTTTATTTTTAAAATGATAGTGCAATTGATGAGTGGTAATATTAACCGAGAATTTTAAATAATGAGTGGCACGAATAGAGTTAATAGAACAGAGAATTAAATGGTAGAAAACACAATCACCATAAAAGATAACTCTGGTGAAGACTTTGAAATAAAAGACATCAAATCATTTCATCAACACATACTTGAAAAGCATGCAACTGGCACATCTAAGCATTATGAAGATGGGCATTGGTTCACAGTGGATGATGAGTTTAGAAAAATGATAACAAACTACACTAGCCAAACTTAATCAATCAATGTCGAGTAGGTTTAAGCATGGGATTTTTGATATATTAAACCCATGAGAAAACTTGTTATCTTGGAAAGGGAAGAAGAAGCTTCATTAATTAGTCTGAATGACGAAGGTTCCTTTAACTCGCTTTCAGAAGGTCTGCTGAAGGAGCTGTTTGCTGCTTTAAAAGAAGCCGACGAAGATCATTCCACAAAGGTGTTAATACTTAGGGGGGTAGGAAGAGGATTCAGTGCTGGCCATAACTTGAAGGAAGTTCAAGGAAATCAAGATGAATCCTTTTATAGAAATCTCATGGCATGTTCAAAAAAAGTGATGACAATCTTACCTAATCTAAATAAACCGGTAATAGCTGAGGTACACGGAGTGGCTACTGCAGCCGGATGTCAGTTAGTCGCTGCATGTGACCTGGCTTATGCTGATACTGAAACCAAGTTTGCAACTCCGGGAGTTAATATAGGTTTATTCTGCCACACGCCTTTAGTTTCCGTGTCAAGGACGATAGCTAAAAAACACTCTATGGAAATGCTCCTCCTAGGAGAAATGGTAGAGGCAACTGAAGCCAAAAGATTTGGTTTAATAAATGATGTTTTTGAACCCGAAGAACTCCACGAAAGAGTTATGACCGTTGCTAAAACCATTTCTTCCAAATCTTCATACATCCTCAAACTAGGAAAAGAAACCTTCTATAAGCAACTAAATATGAGTCTTGAAGAGGCTTATGAATATGCCTCTGAAAGAATGATAAAAAATTTACGGGCTGAAGACGCAAAAGAGGGCATCGATGCTTTTTTAAACAAAAGAGACCCTAAATGGAAAAATTCATAAGGCAATAAACACGCCATGGCAGAACAACCTTCAAAAAATAAGTATGAGCATGGCCTAGGTAAAAATTCAGCAAATTTTACCCCCTTAACACCTTTGTCCTTTATTGAAAGAACAGCCCGAGTATTCCCTGATCGTACAGCTGTAATCCACGGGGAAACGCAAAGAACCTGGGCAGATACTTATCAAAGGTGTATTAAGTTAGCAGCTGCCCTCAACAACAGGGGAATAAGAAAGGGCGATACGGTAGCCATGATGCTGCCCAATGTGCCAGCCGCCCTGGAAGCCCATTTTGGAGTTCCTATGTGCGGAGCAGTTTTGAACGCATTGAACATTCGGCTAGATGCGAAAACCATTGCTTTTATCTTGGATCATGGAGAAGCAGAAATTCTTCTCACGGATAAAGAATTTTCAGACACAATCAAAAAGGCTCTTTCATTATGCAAATCAAAGCCACTAGTTATAGACGTGGAAGACGCTCTATTTCCTGACGGTGAATTGTTAGGCGAAATTGAATATGAAGCGTTCCTTGCTGAAGGAAATGCTAATTATGAATGGCAATACCCAGAAAATGAATGGGATGCAATATCATTAAATTACACTTCGGGAACCACCGGCAACCCAAAAGGAGTGGTTTTTCATCATCGCGGAGCAGCCCTTAACTCGCTAGGCAACATCATGGCTTGGACTATGCCTCAATTACCAACCTACCTTTGGACTCTTCCCATGTTCCATTGCAATGGTTGGTGCTTCCCTTGGACTGTAACTGCCTTGGCTGGGATTCATGTCTGTCTACGAAAAACAGAACCAGGACCTATTTATGATGCCATCATCAACCACGAGGTTACGCACATGTGCGGAGCACCCATTGTGATGGGCATGTTGGTCAATGCCTCTTCTCAAGAAAAAAGAATTCTACCCCATTTGGTTAAAATGCTTACGGCAGGAGCTGCCCCTCCCGCTGCAATTCTTGAACAAATTGAACGGCTTAATTTTGACGTTACTCACGCCTATGGTCTTACTGAATGTTATGGTCCTGGAGTAGTTTGCGAGTGGCATCCTGAATGGGATGAATTACCCGCAACTGAAAAATTCGCCAAGAAAGCAAGACAGGGAGTTCCATACCTAGTAATGCAGGATCTGGCAGTAATGGATCCTGAGACCATGCAGAAAACACCAGCAGATTCTGAGACCATGGGGGAGGTGTTTATGCGAGGAAATAATGTGATGAAGGGATACCTTAAAAATGAAAAGGCTACGGTAGAAGCCTTTTTGGGAGGATGGTTTCACACAGGCGACTTAGGTGTTATGCACCCCGATGGCTATATTGAATTAAAAGACAGGTCAAAAGATATTATTATCTCCGGCGGCGAAAACATTTCTACCATCGAAATTGAAAGTGTTTTATACCAACATCCTGCAGTAGCTGAAGCGGCCATAGTGGCAAAGCCTGATAAAAAATGGGGAGAAACACCCTGTGCCTTTGTTAGCCTAAAAGAAGAAGCTGAAGCCACCGAAGAAGAACTTATCCAGTTTTGTAGAGATAATCTGGCACATTTTAAATGTCCAAAGAAGGTTGTTTTTACTGAACTTCCGAAAACATCCACAGGTAAAATCCAGAAATTCATTCTAAGAGAACAAGCCAAAACACTTTAAAAGTATCCAGCAAGGGTAATGAAGAAGATAATAAATGTGGTTCTAATGCTCTTTTTCAAATGGAGTAAATGTGGATAAAGATAAATATATCTACAACTGCGATCTTAAATACCCTTTAAGGATAATAGCTATCTCCATGGCAATTTTTATAATGTTCATTGCTGGAGAAAATCAAAGATAAGTCTGAAGAAGAAAACTCAGAACAGTTGATAACTTGAAATATTTAAATGTCTTAGCAATTTTCATCGCCTCACTGGCTTATAGTGGGCAAAACGAAGATTATCCCTGGTTAGAAAGCCTTGATCCAGAAGATGGATATAAGGAGTCTGGTGCAAGGCTTATAGAATTAAATCTAGGTCTTCACCCCCTGGAGGGTATCAGCGAAAAAGAAACCATTCTGTTGATTGCAGTACACGGTGGTAGAAGCCCTGGTTTTGAGTGGATATATCCGCTACAAACGCTAGACACCAAAGAAATATCAACCTTCTTTTATCGATGGAATGACAAAGGGTGCTCCTTACCGGCAGCTGAATATTTGACCGTCCAAATAGCAGAAATAATCAAAACTTACCCTAAATTTGAGAAGATTATATTAATAGGTCACAGCTATGGAGGAGTCTTGGTATCCTCTTTAGTAGGGTCTTGGGAACACTCTTTGCCGGTAGAAATCCACTCAGTAGCAGGGCCACTGGGAGGATTTAAGCCCTTAAATACAAAGTGTAATTACAAACCTCCTGTATACATCGCCAAGAACGTGACATTTTATCAATGGAGAACTCAGCATCACCTAGATGGCGCATTTAAAATGTTAAAAGAAGATCCTCAAATAATAAATCTCAAGGACAGCAAGGTAGTTAGGTTGCCGGGCACTTACAGGGGCAGAAGACTAGGGCATAATTGGTCCATAAGTTGGGTGGCAGACGAGTTAGGCCGGCAACGATAAGCGATCTAAGGTTAATCTAAGAAATGACAGCCCACACAACCAATCTAATGGGCCTTGGCAAAAAGGAGCTTAAAGATTTTTTCTTGTCTATCGGAGAGAAAGAATATCGAGCTAGGCAGGTAATGAAATGGATTCATCAGAGGGGTGTTTCTGATATTTCTTTAATGACTAATCTATCAAAATCACTGAGACAAAAGCTATTGAAGACCTGTGAAATAAAACTTCCAGAAGTGATCTACCAAAAAGACTCTAAAGATGGAACAAGAAAATGGGTAATAAGTGTCGGTGAGGGTGACTTAATAGAAATGGTATTAATTCCAGAACGAAAGAGAGCGACCCTCTGCATTTCTTCTCAAGTTGGTTGCGCAGTAAATTGCAGTTTCTGTGCTACAGGAAAGCAAGGATTTTCAAGAAACCTTGATTTAGAAGAAATAATAGGGCAACTGTGGGTGGCAGAAAACTCATTTGGCACTCCTCGGGAGAAAGGAAAAAGAAATATAACCAATGTAGTCATGATGGGAATGGGAGAGCCTCTGCTCAACTTTGATCCCGTAGTAAAAGCGATCGAGTTAATGTTGGATGATAATGCCTACAGATTATCAAAAAGAAAAGTTACTTTAAGTACTTCTGGTTTCGTTCCTCAAATAGATAAACTTTCAGAAGTTTCAGATGTTGCTTTAGCGATCTCCCTCCATGCCCCAAATGATGAATTAAGAAATCAATTGGTTCCAGTAAATAAGAAATACCCCATAGAAAAATTACTTGATGCTGTCAACAGATATGTTGAAAGTTGCCAAGACAGCAGAGTTACTACCATTGAATATATTTTAATAGACAAAATAAATGACTCAATAGAACTGGCAGAAGAACTAGCAGAGCTTTTAAAAAAACTCCCCTGTAAGATAAATCTCATACCCTTCAATTCTATTAAAAACTCAGGCTACAAAAGACCTTCTGGAAATAGAGTAAAAAGGTTTCAGCAGTTCTTACAATCTAAGGGTTATGTCGTTACTATAAGATCAACACGAGGAGACGACATTATGGCGGCTTGTGGCCAATTAGTAGGTCAGGTCAACGACAGGACAAGAAAAAAAGAAAGAAAAAAGAAAGAAGGCTACATCAAAACCGAATTAATTTAAAAAAGGACTCAGTCAACAGATAGGCTAGACCAAAAGACAGGCGTCGAATAGACTTAAACATTAAGTTTATTTAAATGAAAAAAATGAGTTACGCACAACATAGAAAAATAATAGATGCTGATAGTCATGTTATAGAGCTAGACGATTTTCTTGAAAGGGCCGCAACTCCAGAAGATAAAAAGCTCTTGCCAAAAATGTCGGATCAAAAGGAATTACCAGTTATCCAAGCTGGCTTAGATCGGGGCAAGGAATTGTTTGATAAAAGAAAGAAAGACCCTGAAACTATGGCTAAATTTGAAGCACAGATGAAAAATTGCGATAAAGCCACAATGGAAGCCTTCTATCACGGCAACATGGAACAGCTGATGGGCATCACTCTGGGGAAATAGAGCTAAATTATTGTAAAAATATTTCTTTGTTGAAGTGAAGAAGGTCGAGATTTCAAATGTTTCAATAGTAGGCGCAGGTATTTCTGGATTAACAGCAGGTTGTGCTTTATTAAGTCGTGGAATAGAAGCAAGCATCTATGAAAGGTCAGAATACATAGAAGAATTTGGAGCCGGAATAACACTTTCTGCTAACGCAACCAGACTTTTAGAGAGACTTGAAATACTGCCTGAGTTAACAAAAGTAAGCTATCTTCCAACAAAAATTATTATCAGAAATTATTCTTCTGGAGAGGAAATAGCCCGCATACCTATTAATATAACAAAACCAAATGAGTTTATTACGACAGATAGAAGAGATCTAATTAATGTTTTACTTAGAAGATATAAAAGTTTAAATGGAAATGTAAACACTGCTTGTGAAGTTTTAGAAATAGATTTTGATAAGAAAGAGCTAGTCTGCTCAAATGGGAAAAGACAGTCTTCGGAAGTTTTCTTAGGTTGTGACGGAGTAAGATCAAAAATTAGAGAGAAGTATTTTGACAACTCAAAGCCTATATACACAAATTTTTTAGCTTGGCGAGGCATTGCGGACATTACAAACCTTCCTAAATTTAAAGACAGTGAAGAAATCAATTTATATTACGGTCCTAATGGTCACGTAGTTCATTACCCTATTGGGACGGAAGGCAAGATAAATTTTGTAGGAGTAAAAAATTCCCAGCATTGGACAAAAGAATCTTGGAAAGAAGAGGGCAGCAAAGAAGATTTATTGAAAGATTTTTCAACCTGGAACAATAGCCTTTTAAGCCTCATGACTTCTCCAGAAAAAGTTTTTAAATGGGGAATTTTCGAAAGGCCTAAAATTCAATCTATACAAAAAAGAAATATAGCTCTTTTGGGGGATGCTGCGCATCCCATGGTGCCTTTTTTAGGGCAAGGTGGGTGCATGGCTATTGAAGACGCCTATTGTTTTGGTTTGTTGTATTCAAAGCTTGAAAACTCAGATAAAGCATTAAATCTTTATCAACAAATTAGGTTAAAAAGGGGAAACTGGGTGCAGAAAAGATCAAAATTACAAGCTAGATTTAATCATATCTCCAACCCCACCCTGGTAAAATTAAGAAACTTATTGGCAAAAAAGATATCCATCAACGCCGTAAGGTCAGTGCATTCTTATGATGCAGATAAGGAAAGTATTAAGAGAATAAAAACTTAGTGCTATAAATCATCTTTCACCCTAACTTCACTTTGATCAATAGTAAATTGTTCTCCATATCTAGTTTCGAGCTTCTTTTGATTTTCTAAAATAACTTCAACTGGGTCCAGGTCTAGTGCCATGCAGGCTGTTACCCAATACCACATGATATCGCCAAGTTCCCTTTTCATATGAAAAATATTGTCTTGATTGGCAGGCTTGCCCTGCAAAAACATTTTTTTAACTATCTCTACAAATTCTCCTCCTTCGCTACTGAGTCCTAGAGCAGCAGTCATTAACCTGGGAACATCAATATCTGATTCTTCTTGAATAGACTCCAGCGAGGCTTTTAATGCCTCTATATCTAGACTTGGGTCACTGGTGACTTTGGTAACAAAATCACAATAAGTAGCAAAGAATTCTTTTGGATCTGGCATTGCGTTTCCTTTGATTTATCTTAACTTAAGGAAGATCAATTCTCATTGACTTTTTTCAACTTTTTTAACTCAATAAGTGTTTTTTAAAAGCCTCTTTGAAGTTAAACCATATAAAATAACGTCGTGGACGTTTCTGATATATTTGACAACCTTAATGAAGCTCAAAGACAAGCAGTTACCTCTGAATCCGCACACCTTCTTGTCTTAGCGGGAGCAGGATCCGGAAAGACTAGAGTCATAGCTCATAGAGTAGCTTGGCTGGTAAAGGCTTTAAAAAACAGTCCCCATTCCCTCTTAACAGTAACCTTTACAAATAAAGCTGCCAATGAAATGAAAGGAAGGATTGAGTCTTTAATAGGACAAGATATGGCAGATTTTTGGTGTGGAACGTTTCATGGTATTGCTCATAGACTTTTGAGAAGACACTGGAAGGAGGCAAGCCTGAGAAAAGAGTTTGCTATTTTAGATAGCGAGGACCAGTACAGGGTTATAAAAAGAGTTTGTAAGTCTATGGGCCTAGATGAAACAAAGTGGCCTGCAAAGCAGATACAGTGGTATATAAACAAAGAAAAAGATGAATGCAGAAGAGCTAATCAATCCGAAGCAGGAAATGATTATTTCATAGAACAAATGACAAAAGTTTATTTGGAATATGAGCAACTTTGTGAAAGGGAAAGTCTGGTTGACTTTGGAGAACTTTTGTTGAGGACCTTGATCCTTTTATCAACTAATCAAGACCTTCTTTCGCACTATCAAAAAAGATTCAAGCATATTCTGGTGGATGAATTTCAAGACACCAATGAAGTTCAGTACCAGTTATTATTTTTGCTTAAAGGGAAGGAAAGCAGTTATACGGCTGTAGGAGATGATGACCAATCAATTTACGGATGGAGAGGAGCCAAGAGTGACAATATAAATAGATTCACTCAAGATTTTTCAGGGACTGATATTGTCCGTCTAGAACAAAATTATCGGTCGACGCAGACCATTCTTGATGCCGCCAACTCAGTTATAAAAAATAACCAATCCAGAATGGGCAAAGAATTGTGGACTAATCAAAAGGAAGGAGAAAAGATTTCCATCTATTCAGCCTACAATGAGGACGACGAAGCAAGGTATGTTGTTGGTACCATTCAGTCCTGGGCAGATCAGGGCCGTGCCTTGGATGAGACGGCAATTCTTTATAGATCGAATGCTCAATCTAGGGCTTTAGAAGAGGTTATCTTAAGAGAAGGCCTTCCCTATAGAATCTATGGTGGTCAGCGTTTTTATGAGCGAGTTGAAATAAAGAATGCTATGGCCTACATTCGGTTGATTTATGGAAGAGAAGACGATGCTGCATTTGAGAGAGTCATAAATTTACCCCCTCGTGGCATCGGCACCAAGACACTAGACGTTATAAGAAAGAAAGCAAAAGAAGAAAACTACTCACTTTGGAAGGCTAGCTGTGATTTGATAAAAAATGATGGGCTGACTTCTAGGGCAAGAGGATCTCTATCAAGGTTTATGAAGGATTTAGAAAATCTACAAACAGAAATAGAAAATTTAGAACTGAAAAAAGTTGTAGACCATACCATTCAGAGAAGCGGGTTAATTGAGTATCATAAAAAAGAGGCAGGGGAGAAAGGTAGAACTAGGGTAGAGAATTTAGCTGAACTTGTTAGCGCTGCCGGAGATTTTGAGCCAGAACTTGAAGACGAGGAAACTCCAATTTTAAAGTCTTTTATTGATCACGCGGCCTTAGATGCAGGAGAAGAGCAAGCAGAAGAGCACGAGTCTGCAATACAACTTATGACGCTTCATTCTGCTAAGGGGCTAGAATTTCCTTTGGTTTTAATCACAGGCTTTGAAGAAAACCTTTTCCCTCATCGACTTTCCATAGCAGAGCCTGGGCAGTTGGAAGAAGAAAGAAGGCTTTGTTATGTGGGTATGACGAGAGCAATGGAAAAACTTTGCATAATTCATGCAGAAATGAGGAACCTTCACGGTATGGAGACATTTAATCCTCCTTCGCGTTTTCTAAGAGAAATCCCTCCAGAACTGACCGTGGAAATAAGAACTGGCGGGGCGGTAAGTAGGAAGTCTTTTGAGGCTAAAGGAATAATTGTTCAGGGAGAAATTCCTGAGACTGATTTAGTTTTGGGACAAAGAGTTGTCCACGAAGTTTTCGGCGAGGGGGTAATTCTTAACTATGAAGGACATGGCGCCAATGCTAGAGTAGAAGTTAATTTCGATTCAAGTGAAACTAAGTGGCTTATGGCCTCTTACGCAAAACTAAGGCCAATTTAAACAAATGAAAGCCATAAATAAAAACCTTTTGTCTTTTTTAACTCTGATACTTTTGTTTGGTTGTTCTGAAGATTCTATAACACCAACACAAGAGCCTCAAAGCATAGATCCAAACAAAGTCTATAAATGGAATATGGTGACTACTTGGCCCAAAAACTATCCTGGCTTAGGAAGGGCTGCAGAAAATCTTTCTAAATATGTTGATGAAATGAGCAACGGAAGAATGAAAATAAAAGTTTACGGTGCCGGAGAATTAGTACCTGCTATGGGTGTTTTTGATGCAGTTTCTCAGGGTAGTGTTCAGCTCGGTCATGGCGCTTCATATTATTGGATAGGTAAAGTTAAGTCTTCTCAGTTTTTTACAGCTGTACCATTTGGTCTTACCGCTCAAGAAATGAATGCTTGGATTCACTGGGGAGGCGGTCAAGAGCTTTGGGAAGAAGCCTATGCTCCCTTTAATCTAATGCCAATGGCAGGAGGCAATACAGGCGTTCAAATGGCAGGCTGGTTTAATAAAGAAATTAACTCTATCGGAGACTTAAAGGGTTTAAAGATGAGAATTCCAGGTCTCGCAGGAGAGGTTTTTTCTAGAGCAGGAGTAGAAACAGTAGTACTTCCAGGCAGTGATATATTTTTAGCATTGCAGCAAGGAGTGATAGACGCCGCTGAGTGGGTAGGCCCCTACAATGATTTAACGTTCGGATTTCACCAGGTAGCAAAATACTACTATTATCCTGGGTGGCACGAAGGAGGATCTACTTTAGAAATAATAATTAATAAAGATGCCTATATGTCTCTTCCAGATGATTTGAAGGCAATAGTGAAATATGCTTCCAGAGCAGTTAATCAGGAGATGCTGGATGAATATACCGCAAATAATAATAGAGCCTTAACAGAATTAGTTGAAAAACATGGAGTAGAATTAAGAAAATTACCTGATGATGTATTAATTGAGTTACGAAGACTTTCTAAAGAAGTAATGGAAGAATTCATTGCTGATGATGAAATGGCAAAGAAAATATATGATTCCTATCTCGTCTTTAAGGAAGACGTAATTCAGTACCACTCTATTTCTGAAAAAGCTTTTATTGAAATTAGGGATCTTGAACAATAAGCAAATCATAAGAAATAAAGCACAAAAATTGAACCTGAAGCTTAGGAATTTAGGTTTACAGGATTACAACAAAACCTGGGCTTCAATGATAAATGTTATTCTCTCTAAGGGACAAGATGACCCTGATGAACTATGGTTGTTAGAACATCTGCCTGTCTACACTTTGGGATTTGGGGCTTCAAAAAATCATATCCTTTCAAGCGGAAACATACCTGTGATTAGATCAGACAGAGGAGGAGAGGTTACTTATCACGGCCCAGGACAGATAGTAGCCTATTTCCTATTAAACTTACGACGCCTAGGATGGGGTCCTAAAAGACTCATAAATGAATTAGAGGCCTTGGTAATTGAATTTTTAAATCAGTATGAAATTCATTCTTCAAGAAGGTCGGGGAATCCAGGGGTGTATATAGAGAATATGAAAATATCTTCTGTCGGTCTAAAAATAAAGCGTGGATATTCTTATCACGGTTTAAGCATTAATATTGATATGGATTTAGAACCTTTCCGGAATATCAATGTGTGTGGAAAAAAATCAACAGAGGTGACTCAGTTAAAAGAATTTGTAAATATTTCAATAGAAAAGGCAAAAAAAGACTTTGAAGAAATCGTAAAAACAGGGTTGACGGGAGGGAGTTTCTTTTGAGTCAAGTCATACCCACAAAAACCATTAAAGAAGATGGAACAGTAGTCATCAAAAATGGGATTAAACCTAACAAATATAGAGCTGTTCCGCAGAGCAGAAAGCCAAGTTGGTTAAGGTTAAATAACTTTTCTTCGCCACGATACAAAGAAATAAAGAATATAGTTAACAAAGAGGGGCTTCACACAGTTTGCCAAGAGGCAATGTGTCCTAACATAGGAGAATGTTGGGGCCATGGAACTGCTACTTTTATGCTCTTAGGAGATGTCTGCACTAGGGCTTGTAAATTTTGCGCAGTAGACACAGGTAATCCAAAAGGGAAGTTAGATGAACAAGAACCGATTAAAGTTGCCAAGGCTATAAAAAGAATGTCATTAAAATATGCCGTCTTAACTTCCGTTAATAGAGATGACTTAGATGATGGGGGAGCCCGACATTACGCTAATACAGTGAGAGAAATTAAAAATCTTTGTCCAGAAGTTTTGGTAGAGACTTTAGCTCCAGATTTCGAAGGAAGTAAGTACTCAGTTACTCATCTGGTTAATTCAGGACTAGATGTGTTTGCACAAAATATTGAGACAGTTGAACGATTAACAGCAAGAGTTAGAGACCCAAGAGCAGGTTATAAACAGACCTTGAATGTTCTTAGAATTGCAAAAGAGGTTAACTCAAAAGTTTTAACCAAAACCAGCTTGATGTTGGGTTTGGGTGAAACAGAGAAAGAGATTAAAAATACACTAGTAGACGTCTTATCTTGTGGAGTAGAAGTTCTAACCTTAGGACAATATTTGAGGCCAACGCTTAACCATCTACCGGTGGAAAGATGGGTTGCACCCGAAGAATTTTTATACTTTAAAAGTTTAGCTAAAGAAATAGGTTTTAAAGAAGTAGCTTCCGGACCTTTGGTTAGATCATCATACAGGGCTGATAAAGTAGCTCACTTATTACAAAACATTTAAAGCCCATAAACAGCATTGGGCAGAGCTGTTACTAAGGAAGGGAAGGCAGCTAGGCAACATAACACAAGGATTTGAATAATTATAAATGGTATCACCCCTCTATAGATAGCTCCTGTTGGAACATGGTCAGGGGCTACTCCTCGTAAGTAAAACAAGGCAAAACCAAAAGGAGGAGTTAGAAAAGAAGTTTGTAAATTAATCGCAATCATAATTCCCAACCAAAGAGGATCTATCCCCATCGCTAGTAATACAGGTCCAACAATAGGAACTACTACAAACGTAATTTGAATAAAATCTAAGATAAAGCCCAATAGGAAAATAATTATCATTACAATCAAGAGAGAACCAAAAACGCCTCCAGGCATTTGAGTAAAAATACTTGCTACCAAGTCATCCCCGCCAAAACCTCTAAAGACTAGAGAAAAAATTGAAGAACCCAGAAGAATCATAAAAACCATCGCAGTGATTTCAGTAGTGCTTTGTACAGCCGCAGTTAAGTTTTCTTTGTTTAAACTTCCCTTACTAAGAGCAAGACCCATTGCGCCTAAAGCGCCGACTCCTGCAGCTTCCGTAGGTGTTGCTATCCCCATTAATATTGAACCTAAAACAGCTGCTATTAATACTAGGGGTGGAAGTAAGGAAGTTAGGATTATTTTCCACTTATTATTTAAGGTACCAACTTTTTGAGCAGGAGCAGTTGAGGGCTGAAAGTAGGCCTTTAATAAAACATATGCTCCGTAAGCCAGAACTAAAATAGCCCCAGGCACTATGGCACCCATGAACAAATCTCCCACAGAAATAGTTCGGGCAGAAAAAATACCCAAACTAAGCTGCGACTGTTGATATGCTGCAGAAAGAACGTCCCCTAAAAGAACCAAAGCTATGGAAGGAGGGATTATTTGTCCTAGGGTGCCGGTAGCACAAATGATCCCTGTTGCCAGACTTTGGTCATAATTTCTTTCCAGCATAAGGGGTAATGATATTAAACCCATGGCGATTACTGTGGCTCCAACTATTCCCGTGCTGGCGGCAATCATGGCTCCAACCAAAATTACACAGATACCTAGACTGCCCCTAAAACCGCCTAACACATCCGCCATATTGCTTAATAGGTCTTCAGCAAGGTTAGATTTTTCAAACAGGATCCCCATAAAAATAAACAAGGGTATTGCCACAAGATTCGTATTGGTCATATCTCCATAAAGCCTAATTGGAATAGTCCTAAAAAGAGAAGAATCAAAGGTGCCGTAAACGCTGCCCAGAGCAGCAAAAAAAAGAGCAGTTCCTGCTAAAGAAAATGCTACAGGAAACCCCGCCAGAAGCACTAAGCAGATAACTGCAAACATCAACAAGGGTATAAACTCAACCATTCTTTATCTTTAAAATGTTTTTTAAAATCTCAGAAAAACTCTGCAAAGAAAGAAATACACATAAAACTAACAAAAGACTTTTTTGCAGATAAACAAAAGGAAGTGCATCTGGCTCGGGAGAAACCTCCATGATTTTCCAAGAAAACTCCACGTATCCCCATGAAAAGAAAAAAATGGCCCAACAAACCGGTTGAAGAAATAGGCAATGCCCAAGGAGGTCTATAAGTGCTTTCTTCTTTTCTGAAAATTCTCTGTAAAAGATATCAACCCTGACGTGTGCATTTCTTTTTAGCGCGAAAGCTGAGCCCAAAAGAAAGAAAGCTCCGTGTAAATATAGAACTACGTCTTGAAGAAAAACAGAACCAAGATTTAATCCATATCTCATTATAATGACGATACAAGTGATGAGAGTCATAATGACAACAAACCAGGAACAATAACGACCTGTTCTCTCAGAAAAGGAATCTAGAAAATGACTAATTTGATTCATGAGTTAACTTATTGCACTGAGTTCTTTCTAATTTATAATTAATAGGAGATTAATTTATATGGACTTGCAATTTACACAAGAAGAACTTGATTTTCAAAGTGAAGTTAGAGAATGGCTAAAACGAAACTATTCAGAAGATATAAGAAGAAGGTACGTTAATAGCCCCAATGGGCACCTAACCAGAGAAGATCATATGTCTTGGCAGCAGGCTCTTTATAAGCAAGGATGGGCGGGAATTAATTGGTCAAAGGAGTATGGAGGTGCAGAGTTTACCGCCGCTCAAAAGTATTTATTTAACAAAGAAATGTCAGCAGCTAACGCACCCTCAGTGGTAGCTTTCGGTGAAAAAATGGTAGCTCCTGTAATTATGGCCTTTGGGACAGACGAACAGAAAGAAAAATACTTGCCGGATATCTTGTCTTCCAAGGTCTGGTGGTGCCAGGGGTATTCGGAACCAGGCTCAGGTTCTGATCTAGCTTCTCTTACAACAAAAGCTGAAGACAAAGGAGACCATTATCTTGTGAATGGCTCAAAAACTTGGACAACAATGGCACAGTTTTCAGATATGATTTTCTGCTTAGTCAGGACAAGCCAAGAGGACATTAAACAAAAGGGTATATCTTTTCTGTTAATAGATATGCATTCACCAGGTATCGCCGTTCAACCCATTGTCACCTTAGATAAATCACCTGAGGGTCACCAAGAGGTAAACACGGTCTTTTTTGAAGACGTTAAAGTCCCTAAAGAAAACCTTATTGGCCAGGAAGGAAAGGGCTGGACATACGCAAAATACCTATTGGAGTTTGAAAGAGGAAATGGTTATTCAGCTGAACTTTATTCTCAACTTGAAAAAATATTTAATGTGGCAAAAACCAAAGATGTTGGAAATAATACATTATTTGAAGACACAAATTTTATTGAGAAAGCAGCTGAGATAGAAATACAAATAAACGCTATGGAGGCTACCGAGTTAAGAATTTTGGGTAGTTTTTCTGCTGGACAAAATGTGGGACCTGAATCTTCTTTGTTGAAGACCAGAGGAACCGAGATAGGACAATTAATTACTGAGCTCGCTGTCGAAGTGGTTGATTATTATGCAATTCCTTTTAATAATCCTGGGCCTGGTATAGGCCACAATGAACCGCCCATAGGCTCTGAGTTTGCTAATAATTCTGCCCCTAGGTATTTCAATTATCGAAAAGCAAGCATCTATGCGGGATCTAACGAAATACAAAGAAACATCATGGCTAAGTTAGTTCTGGGTCTTACATGATTTCGATAGTTTCTCCAGCCAAAACCCTGGACTATGAATCAATACTACCTATTGTTGATTATTCATTATCAGAACACTTAACAGACAGTAAAGCTTTAATGAAAGATCTAAAACTTCTTGAAGCCGAAGATCTTTCTTCCCTTATGGGTTTAAGTACAAAGTTAGCAGCATTAAATTTCGAAAGAAATATGAATTGGAGCGCCGATAAAAAAATAGGAGAGGACTCAAGGCAAGCAATATATGCTTTCAAAGGAGATGTTTATACAGGTCTTGATCCACATAGCTTAAATAATCAGCAGATTAAATTCTTAGATAGTCATTTAAGAATATTATCCGGACTTTATGGAATCTTAAGACCCCTAGATCTTATCGAACCGCACAGACTAGAGATGGGTACTAAGCTTAAGAACTCTAAAGGAAAAGATCTTTATGAATTCTGGGGTAAAAAAATTACCTCTTCTTTGAATCAAATACTTGAAGCCCATGAAAATAAAGCCGTTCTAAATTTGGCTTCGGTTGAATATTTTTCTTCGATTAAATTACCCGAATTGAAGGCACCAGTTTTTAGCCCTGTTTTTAAAGACTATAAAAATGGAAAATACAAAATAATTAGTTTTTTCGCAAAAAAAGCTAGAGGTATGATGGCTAGATACATCGCTCTTAAGGGAATAGACAGACCAGAAGACATTTCTGGTTTTAATTTAGAAGGATACAAGTACAGTAAAAAAGAATCTAGTCAATTTTCCCCAGTATTTCTCCGAAAACTGAGCTAGTCAGAGTCTTCCATATATTTTCTTCTAGGAAGAAGATCCTCAAAATCAGGATCCCTCTTTTCGGACTGCGCCTTGAAGGTTTCGGACATTTCATCACTAATGCCCATTGCATTATTCCAAAGAGCAACATAATTGAGAGAGTCTTCCATAGAGTGATCTCTGCCATAATTTAAGATTTCTTTCGTAGAAGTAATTGCTAGAGGACCTTTTTTTGCTATCTCTTTAGCAACTTCCAACACTCCCTCAAGCATTTCTTTATGATTGTCGTAAACTGCATTAACAAGGCCAAACTTTAGTGCTTCTTCAGCGTCAAATCTTCTTCCCGTAAAAGCCAGCTCCCTCACCAAACCCTCGGGTATTAAATGGGGCAATCTCTGAAGTGTTCCAACGTCTGCTGCTATTCCAATGTTTATCTCTTGAATGCAGAAGAATGCATCTTTGGTGCAATAACGTACGTCTGCAGCAGTAGCAAGATCTACGCCACCGCCCACACAAGCTCCTTGTATCGCTGCAATCACAGGTACACGCGCTTTTTCTAAACAAGATATTGTATTCTGCAGGTCTAAAGTTCCCCTAAATGCAGATTCTTTTTTCGTACCTAAATGGGCTCTGGATGCCTTAGGGTTTGGAGCGAAATTAGCCAAATCCATTCCAGCACAAAAGTGTTTTCCTTGAGCTGAAAGAACTATCACTCTGGAGCTTGCCTCATTTGAAATTGTCTCAACTAAATCAGGCAATTCTGACCAAAAGGCCCTGTTCATAGAATTAAATTCATCGGGCCTGCACATTTGGATGTGCGCAATTTTATCTTTTATATCGTATTTAAAACAACTGTATGCCATGTCATTCTCCTTGTAATGAATCTTTTTCTTCTTTTAGAGCAGTAAGTATTTCCTCAATTTTAACTTCAAGCTCGTCAGTTAATTCAAAAGTTTTATGGTGAGAAAGTACCGTTTTCCTATTTCTGCCAAGCAAGTTAAGACCCTTTTTTAGAAATTGAGCATTTGTTAGTAATTTATCTTTATTAGTCATATTACTTTTACAGTAGGTATTTGTCGGGTATTGTAAAAGAAAATTAGAAGGTCATAAATCAAAGATAGAGCTTTATGGACAAACACAGCCTACTTGAACTTTCAGAAGAAATATCCCAAATAGCCCAAAAAGCTGCGGAAAGTGTTATGGATATTTATTTAAAACAAAAAATAACGCAAAAAACGAAAGTAGACGGATCCCCATTAACTGAAGCAGACCTTTCTTCTCATAGACTTATAATTGAGCGATTAAATAAGATAAACCTAAACCTGCCTGTACTGTCAGAAGAAGGGAAAGCCGCTTTCAAAAAAGATATAAAAGCTTTTTGGTTGGTTGACCCCCTGGACGGAACTAAGGAATTTTTAAATAAAAATGGTGATTTCACTATAAACATAGCGTTGATAGAAAATGGAGTTCCCTTATTAGGAGTTGTAAATGCCCCTGCAAAAGACGAAATATTCACTGGGATATCGGGCGTGGGAGCTTACAAAATAGTTGAAGGCAGGCTTTTTGAAATAACTACAAAGAAAATTAACATCGAAAACCTTAGAGTAACTTTAAGCAGGAGCCATCAAACTGAGAAAGATGTTCGATTCTTGGAGGTTTTAACGGGAACTTTTAAAAAAGTAGAGGTAATTGAGGCTGGAAGTTCATTAAAACTCTGTAGGGTAGCAGAAGGTCAATCAGATATTTATTGCAGAATGGGACCTACTTTCCAATGGGATATAGCTTCTGGTCAAGCTGTTTTAGAAGCTGCCGGAGGAGAGCTTAGAAACTTAAGGGGAGAGAGCTTTCAGTATAGTTTTAATTCTAAAAAAAAGAATCCTGAATTTTACTCTGTTGGAGATCCAACTTACCCTTGGGCAAATCTGTTTTCTTAAAGTTATGGTGGTAATTTGCATAGTTTGTTGTTAAAAATGTAGAATTCGGCGGATAAATGGCTAAAAAAGAAAAAAAAGAGGACTTAAAACCTGGAACCTCCCTACAGGAGATAGATGTTTCTTCACCAGGAGGGAACCTGGCGTCTTATATAAATTCTATTCATAGCATAGGAATTTTATCGTCTGAGGAGGAAAAAAAACTTGCTGAGGACCTTTACTATAGAAACGATCTTGACGCCGCTAGGAAGCTCGTTTTGGCCCATCTGAGATTTGTTGTACACATTGCCAAGACCTATTCTGGATACGGACTTTCAGAAGCAGACTTAATACAGGAAGGTAACGTCGGTCTAATGAAAGCAGTAAGGAGATTTAATCCAGAAATTGGTGTTAGGTTAATTTCTTTCGCAGTTCACTGGATCAAAGCAGAAATACATGAGTATGTCTTAAGGAATTGGAAAATAGTCAAGATCGCAACCACCAAAGCACAAAGAAAGCTTTTCTTCAATTTAAGAAGCAAGAAGAAGGGCTTGGGGTGGTTAAATGAAAACGAGATTAAATCTATATCTAAAGATCTTGGGGTAAAGCCTCATGAGGTAAGGGAAATGGAAAAGCGCCTTAGCGGGCTTGATATGTCATTCGACCCCCTAGAAGGTGGTGATAATGAAGAATCCAATTACGCCCCTGCAAACTATTTAGAAGATTCTTCAACCAATCCTTCTCAGATAATAGAAAAGGAAGACCTTACAAGTCTTAACACTTCTCAGTTGTACGAGGCTTTGAAGCTACTAGATGATAGAAGCAGAGATATCATCTACGACAGATGGCTTTCTGATGAAAAACATACCTTGCACGAATTGGCAGAAAAATATGGTATATCAGCTGAGAGAGTTCGTCAGATAGAACAAAATGCCATGAAGAAAGTTAAACAGAATTTTCCTTTAGATTAATTTTAACCAAAGTTAAAATTCCCTGAATGTTGTTAACAGTAAACGGGGAGTCTGTTGAGATTAAAACAGACGCCACAAGAAGGGAACATAGAATAACCAAATGTCTCTAATTCAAAAAAATGATTATGACCCTCCCAAAAGCTATGTTCTAAGAAAGGGAAGAATTACTAAGGCTCAAAAAAGAGCTCTTACGAATCTTAAAAATCTGCATGTACTGCCCATAGAAACAAAAAAGATAGATTTCACAAAAGCCTTCACAACGTCCAATAAAACACTTGTAGCAGATGTAGGCTTCGGTTCTGGGGCAAGTCTTGTATACATGGCAGAAAACTACAGAAACACTAATTTTGTGGGTATAGAATTATATACCCCCGGTATAGGTTCTACTCTTAATCAAATCGAAAACAGAGGGTTAAACAACCTAAAAATAATAGAATCTGATATAAGAGAACTTTTACAAAATTATATAGAGAATGAAACATTTGATGTTATGGTTTTTTTATATCCAGATCCATGGCCTAAAAGGAAGCATCACAAGAGAAGACTGTTATCTGAAGACTTTTTGGAGCTTTTACATAAAAAGTTAGTTCCCGAAGGATTGATCTACTGCAAAACTGATTGGAAAGACTATTACTCTCAAATAAAGAAAGAGTTTTTTTTAAGTAAAGACTGGCAAAAAGAAAATTTAAGATCTCTGCCCTCAGTCCTTAAATCGTTACCTAAAACAAACTATGAAAAAAAAGCCGTTAGAGAAGGAAGAAAGCCCAGAGAGTTGTTTTATCGAAAGATCTCAATTTAATTGATTCAAAAGAAGCTTAAATGCGTTAGCCCTATGGCTTATTAAGTTCTTTTGATGGTTCTCTAGCTCTGCCATATGGAGAGAAGACCCCTTAGGGATGAACACGGGGTCATAGCCAAAACCCATATTACCTTTTATTTCTTTACTTATCTTTCCCTCAAGTAAGCCCTCCGCAATTAAAGGAGGATTGTTTTTGTTTGTTATCAAGACCAAGCAGCATTTAAATCTTGCTGTTCTATTTTTCTCTTTAACTTCCTCCATCTCCTTTAACAGCTTATTTATATTTGACGCATCCGTACTTTCTTTAGAAAATCTTGATGAATGTACCCCAAGTTTCCCCCTTAAGGCATCTACTTCAAGACCTGAATCATCTCCCATGGCAGCTTTTCCCGTTAAGGAGAAAGCATAATTTGCTTTAATAAGAGCATTTTCGAAAAAACTTTTTCCTGTTTCTTCAGGAAAGATAACATTTCCATTTCTTGCAATGGGAATAAATTCCAGTCCACTCCCTTGAGCCAGAGCATTAAATTCTTTCAATTTTCCAGAATTTTGAGTCGCTAAAATTATTTTCACTATTACCTGGAAAGTCTATATATGACAGCATCTCCTAAAAGATTAGACCAAGCTGAAAAGAATGAACTTACCTTTCCTTTTGAATTAAGAATTCTTCTTTCTTCAATAACAATACCTAGCTCATCACAAAGAGATTCAAAGTCGGATATTGTACACAGATGAATATTTGCTGTGTCATACCACTTTTCGGGTAAAGATTCAGTAACTGGCATTCTTCCTTTTAAAAAAACTGTTAACCTTGATTTCCAATGGCCAAAATTAGGAATAATAATTATGCAACGGTTACCAATTCTGGTTATTTCTTCAAGGGCTAATTTAGGATTTTTAAGGACCTGTATTGTTTGACTTACTAAGACAGTATCAAAACTTTTGTCTGAAAAGTTAGACAATCCTTCATCGATATTCTGTTCGATTACTTCCAGACCTTTTTCTAAACAAACCCTAATGTTATCTCTATCTATTTCTACTCCATACCCTTTTACAGATCTGTTCTCCTTGAGGCTTTCTAAGATAGAACCATCCCCGCACCCTAAATCTAAAAGACTAGAGCCATCCTTAATCCAATTTTCAATTACTAATCGAGTTTTCATATTAACTGCCTAAAAAAGCTTTAAGGACTTCGACATATCTTTCTTCAGGAAATAAAAAGGAGTCGTGTCCTAAGGAAGATTCAATTTCTATGTGGCTTACTTTTTTCTTTGCCCCTATGAGAGCA
This sequence comes from SAR86 cluster bacterium, assembly GCA_022447065.1. Classification (GTDB taxonomy): domain Bacteria; phylum Pseudomonadota; class Gammaproteobacteria; order Magnimaribacterales; family Magnimaribacteraceae; genus AEGEAN-183. The sequence goes on from JAKUUM010000001.1 coordinate 20,880, forward strand.
TTAGTTATTTCTCTAGATCTAGAAGGCGAAAACCTCCAATCAGTTGAGAAAGAGAGAACTAAAATTTGGGCAAGAATAGGATTGAAAGCTTCAACTAAATTATCATCAAATTTATCTGCTGGATCAAAGTAATCCAGAACTTTAGTCATCAAAAGATAGGTGTTAGCATCAAAAGTTTCTGAGAAAACATCTCCTTGGTGTCTCAGATAGCTTTCTACCTGAAACTCTGCATTAAAACCAAAACTTAATTTGTCTTCTTTTAATTCTCTTCCAAATTTACTCTTCATGGACTCATCTGAAAGATATGTAATGTGCCCAATCATTCGAGCTAACCTTAAGCCTCTTTTGGGAACTCTTCCATGCTCCATATAGTTTCCTTCTTGGAAATCTGGGTCAGACGTTATTGCCTGTCTAGCAACTTCATTAAAAGCAATATTTTGAGCACTTAATTTTGGAGCTGCTGCTATGACACCAGCTTTTTTAACCCTGTCAGGGTAAGCTAAACTCCAATCCAATGCCTGCATACCACCTAGGCTGCCTCCAATCACGGCATGCCAGGTAGTTATGCCTAAATAGTCAGCAAGTAGTGCCTGGCTATTAGTCCAATCTCTTACAGTTAAAACTGGGAAGTGAGGACCATAAATTCTACCCGTTTTCGGGTTGATAGATTTTGGTCCCGTAGTTCCATGACAACCCCCTAAGTTATTAGGGGATACAATAAAATATTTGTTAGTATTTATGGCTTTGTTAGGACCTATCAAGGAATTCCACCAACCGGGTTTCTCTCCTGAATCTTCATAATAGCCAGCTGCATGATGATTCCCACTTAAAGCGTGACAAACTAATACCGCATTTGATTTATCGGTATTGAGTTCACCATAAGTTTCGTAGACCATCTCAAAGCCTTTGAGCTGTTTGCCACATTCTAGTAATAGAGAATTTTCAAACTTAACTGAGTTTGGTTTAACTATTCCTATCGACGAGTCATTATTTTTCATAGCCAAAAAAAACCTGCCAGCAAAAGCTAAACAGGTCTTATTTTATACCCTCTTTAGCCGCATTTATTTAGCACCCGCAAGCTGGTTCAAATCGGTGCTGACACAATTCTAAGTTATATTTTTAATAAATCAAATTTTGATCAGATTTCATTTAAAGACTTTGACTTTAAAGTCCTATGCTGAAATTCATAGGAAGTCCTGTTTCATAAGACAAGTTTATTACCGCTATGTAGAGAAATTGAAGAATTAAAAAAGCAAGTATAGGAGAAAAATCCAACCCACCCATAGGCGGTAAGAAAACCCTAAAAGGTTTACAGATCTGATCTGACATTTGTTGAAGCAATCTTATTGCGGGATGAGAATTCCTAGGGGCTACCCAGCTAGTAATAATTCCCAGTATAAGTGCCCACCAAGCAATTCTTAATCCCAATAACATAACTGAAAACAATGACCAAGAAAACATAGTAACCAAACTAAATGTCACATTGCCACTTATGCTTATCACGTAAAAACTCAATGCCTGAAAGAGAATTACTATTATCAGACTAGCTAAATCTATTCCTAATACAGGCTTTACCAGCACCCTTAGCCGTGAGGTCACAATGTCTGCTATTTTTAAAATGCCCTGAACAATAGGGTTGTAGTAGTCAACTTTTAAAAGCCGAAAGAAAAAAGTAATGAAGACTGCTACAGAAACAATATCTAGAATAGCTTTAAGTAGAAAGAGAGAAGCTTCAGTCAATTTTAACTCCTACCCAAAGACTTAGACTTAGTAGTGGCTTCCAATATGGCTTCTACAACAGACCTATTCACTTTCCTTTTGTTTAATATTTCTAACGCCTTCTCTGTCACCCCACCGGGGGAGGTTACCTTCTCTCTTAACAAAGAAGGACTATCTGAACTTTCTCCTGCTAAAGTAGCAGAACCCTTGATCATTTCAACAATAAGCTGTTTGGTTAAGTCGGGCTCTAGGTTTAGTCCTTTAGCAACTTCTTGTAAAGCTTCAATCAGATAAAAAATGTATGCCGGTCCCGATGATATTAAGGCAGTAAATAAATCAAATGAACTTTCTTCTAACCAACAAGTAACCCCAACTGAATCAAATATAGAAGTAGCAACTTGTTTATCTTCTTCTTTTATTTGATCATTATTGGTTAAGGCACTTACACCCAGTCCTATGCTGGCAGGGGTATTGGGCATTGCTCTAATTATTTTTATTTTAGATTTTAATTTAGATTCAACTGAACTTATCTTAAAGCCTGCCACTATAGAGATTAGTAGGGGTTTTTGTTCAGATATGAGATTAGATAATTCTTCAAGAACAGCTTCCACGACATTGGGCTTAACTGCAAGAACAAGGGTAGAAACAGAATTGAGGATATCTTCATTTTTTTTACTTACATTTACGGAGAAATCATTACTTAACCTTTTTAAATGATCATCTTCAGGAGAGCTGGCGTAAATTTGAGAATTTTTATATCCAGCATTAAGCAAGCCAGAAATAATTGCAGAAGCCATATTTCCCGCTCCTATGAAGCCTATATTTTTCTCGGTTGGCTTCATTTTCTTTGCCCAAAAATACTGGTGCCGATTCTTATCATTGTAGAACCCTCTAAAATTGCTGCTTTATAATCTCCGGACATGCCCATGGAAAGAGTATCTAATTCAGGGTAACTATCCTTTAAGTTCTCAAAACAGGAGCGAATTTTACCAAACACTCTTCTTTGTTGTCTGAAATTATTAGTGGCTTTTGGAATAGACATTATTCCTCTTACTTTAAGTTGATCTAGTTTGAGTAGTTCAGATAGAAATCCTTCACAATCAGAAAGAGGAATCCCAGATTTATTTTTCTCATTATCTGGATTCACTTGAATACAGACGTTTAATTTACCCATATATTGGGGTCTATTTTCATTAAGTTTTTTCGCAACTTTTAGTCTGTCTAGCGTCTGTACCCACTGAAAGAGAGATGATATTTTCTTTGCCTTTCTACTTTGTACTGAACCTATAAAATGCCAAGTAGGCGAGGCCTTTAAGCCTTTTATTTTATGTTCAGATTCTTGTAGAAAGTTTTCACCAAAATGCTTTATTCCTAAATTAAATGCTGATTCTATTGAATTAATGTCTTGGCTTTTACTGGCCCCTAAAATAATTATATCTTCTGGATTTTTTCCTATTTCGAAACAGGTTTGGCTGAATTCTTTTAGAAAAGATATTGCTTTTTCCTCTTCAGCCATAAAAATTATTACATGGACTTAGGGGCGCTAATACCCAGTATCTTTAAACCATTAAATATTACTTGTCTTACAGCAGAAAGCATAAGTAACTTTGCCTGAAGTTCGCTTTCTTCTTCTACCAGAATTTTTTCGCTGTTGTAATAGCTATGAAAAACACCAGCTAGCATTCTAAGGTAGTAACAAACTAAGTGTGGTTCAAAGTTTTTTTCAGAACGTGCTATCACTTCTGGAAATTGTGATAGCAATCGCTGTATCTCTACCTCTTTTTCTCCTTTAAGAGATTCAAGGGATTTAACTGCAATAGATTCTTTATACGATCGTTTGCTTTCTTTTAATTTTTGAAAAACACTGCAAATTCTTGCATGTGCATACTGAACATAATAAAGGGGGTTATCTTTGCTTTCTTCTTTTGCTAAATCTAGATCAAAATCTAAATGTTGGTTTCCCTTCCTATTAATGTAGAAAAATCTAGCTGCCTCTGATGTTACTTCTTCAATTAATTCATTCAAGGAAATGAAATCACCACCACGAGTAGACATTGAAACCTTTTTTCCTCCTCTTATCAGATTGGCAAATTGTATAAAAACAACTTCAAATTTATTGGTGTCTTCCCCCAAGGCAGCCATTGCTGCTCTTACTCTAGGAAGATATCCATGATGGTCAGCTCCCCAAATATTTATTATTTTAGTGTAGCCGCGCTTATATTTATTAGCATGGTAAGCAATGTCAGAAGCAAAATAAGTAGTTAATCCATTCTCTCTTTTTACAACTCTATCTTTCTCGTCATCAAAGTCAGTTGATCTAAACCAAAGGGCTCCATCCTTTTTATAAATATAATTATTTTTATTTAAAATGCTTATGGCTTCTTCAATTTGAGAAGCTTCATTTTTTGAACTGGCGAACATTGATGACTCTTTAAACCAATTAATATGTGCTACACCAAAATCTTTTAAGTCATCTTTTATTGTTTTTAAAATATTATTAAGTGCGAAAGACTTAATCGTCTCAAATCTCTCGTTTAATACTTCCTTGGATTTAATGATTAGTTTATCAAGATCTTCTTCCTCCAAATCCAGGGAAAGACTATTCAAGAGTTCTGTTTCTTCAGCTTTTGAGGGTTTAAAGTCATCCTCTAAGGTCTTGGCCAAAAGCTTAATGTACTTACCTTTGTAACATTTATTTGGGAAAGTAATTTTATTATTAAATTTTTGTAAATATCGAAACCATACGCTTAAAGCAAGAATATCTACCTGCCTTCCCTGATCATTTACATAGTATTCTTCATCAACCTCATGCCCGTTTGCCCTGAAAATGTTCGAGAGTGTTGATCCAAAAGCGGCTCCTCTTCCATGGCCAACGTGTAGAGGACCAGTTGGATTGCTGGAAACATATTCTATTAATATTTTTTCCTTTTTTAAATTTTTCCCTACTTTAAAACCAAACCTATTCTTTTCTTTACTGATAGTCTCAAGTATTTCTGTTCGCGAAGCTTGGGAAAGAAAAATATTAATAAATCCCGGTCCTGCAACATCTATCCTTTCAATAAAATCCTGCTTAACTAATTCTTCTAATAGCTTTTCTGCTATTTTTTTTGGATCTACTGAAAGTTGCTTAGAGGCAACTAAAGCTAAATTAGAAGAGTAATCACCAAAAGATTTCTCTTTATTCTCTGTTAAATCTATTTTCAAGCTGGAGAGATCAGTTCTGTATTTTTTTTCTAACCCTTTTAAGCCTTCATTTAAAGCTTTTATTAGTTGTTCTTTCATTCGACTAAGCTATCTTCTTCCTTGGTATTCACCATTCCTGGTGTCAACCGTAACAACATCACCTTCAGAAAGAAATAAAGGCACTTTTATATTGGCCCCTGTCTGAAGAGTAGCGGTCTTGCTTCCTCCTGAGGCAGTGTTTCCCTTTACGCCGGGATCAGTTTGAGTAATTTTTAAATCAACAAAGGTAGGAGGAACAACAGATATGGGGAAATTGTTCCACAGCAGAACTTTACAGACGTCTTCTTCACTAAGCCAATTCCTGTTTTCACCTATCATATTTTCTGTTATCAACACCTGGTCAAATGTTTCCAGGTCCATGAAATACCAATCAGAACCCTCAGTATAAAGATATTGCATTTCGAGCTCATTAACATCTGCAGACTCTAATGATTCGCCTACTTTGCAAGTTTTTTCTCCAACCCTACCTGAAACAAGATTTCTAAATTTAACTTTACTGAAAGCCTGACCTTTTCCAGGTTTTATAAATTCTTCTTCAATAATTTCACAAGGATCAGAATCTATCATTATCTTTAATCCGGGCTTAAAATCGCTAGTTGAATAAGAGACCAATTATTACCTTTTAATTACTTAGTTTTGACAAATCTAATAATTCTTCTCCAAATTTTACAGGCTTCGACTCATACAAGAAATTATTATCTAAGGAAACATTTTTTGGAAATAACAAGATAACAGTAGACCCCAATTGAAAATAGCCTAGTTCCTGACCTTTCTTTATTACAGCTAATTCTGGATTGGGTCCTTCATTCCACGAATCAACAATCTTTTGCTTCTTAGAATTAATACCTTCATACCAAAATGGGACAATACTTCCTACCAAAGTGGCTCCAACACTCACTAAACCATAACTTATGAGTTCAGATTGTATAAACGTCAAAGTTCTTTCATTTTTACTATAGAGAGACCTAATCTTTTGAGAAGACTTTTGATTAACGCTATATAAATTCCCCTTAAGGTACTTAGTCTTTTTAATAATCCCATTCAGAGGGAAATGAATTCTGTGATAATTAGAGGGAGCCAGATAAATGGTGACATACCAACCATTCTTGAAATATTTTTCCAGACTTTTGTCTTCTAAAAGCTCATGAAGGCCGTAACGAATTTTTTTGGCTTGAACCAAAGTTTCCTTTTTTATTTGACCTAAACTAACAATTGTTCCATCTACAGGTGAAATAACCTTATGCTTAGAGGGACTAATCTTCCTTGCTGAAGGCTTTAATTTTCTAGTAAAAAAATCATTGAAATTTGAAAAATCTTTAATCTCTTGATGGGTTGACTCCTCCAAATCCGGCTCATAAAAGAAGGAAAAAGAACGAATAAGGAAATTTTTTAATAGTCTATTTTCTGATTTAGAAATTAAGCCCGCAAAAGAAGTTATTTGTTTGTGTGGAGTCAAGAAAAGAACTAAATCCGAAAACCTATTGGAATTTTGTAGAAAGTCAGGTATTAGCTTATTAGTAGTGTTGATGTACCTTTCATAATCTCGGAATTCAGCCAGCATAGTTTTTTCAATATTTTTTATAGGCGCCCGAAGAATAAACAAGGACATGACAAGGGGACCATAAAAACTCCATACTCCTACAACGGAATTACAAGCTATTATGTAGAGAGCCCACCACTGCAAGATATGACCAAAATAGTTTGGGTGCCTGGTGTAACTCCATAATCCAGAATTTAAGACATTAGCTTTAGAGGGGCCATCTAATCTAAAATTTAATAAATCCTTGTCCGATTTAGTTTCTACATAAAATCCAAGAAAAAAGAGTATAAAACCAAAGGCATCTAAAGGATTTAGACTACTTGGACCCGGAAGGTAATTTAGTGATAGCAAGGGAGCTATGGCTATAATTTGGATCAAACCCATTGTAAGGAAGATTCTTTGGTAATTTTTTAGACCCTCTCCACTTCCACTCTTTACTTCAATATGCAGATAAACAGAACCTTTTACGTTTTCTTTCTTTCTCTTATAGAAGTACCAAGAAAGTTTTATTCCCCAAAGTAATACAAGTGCATTTACTAAAACTTGCCTTAAATTGAAACTAGGATCTTCAAGTAATGCTTCTATCAGCATGGCACACAATGCCAAGAATGGAATTCCCATGACCCAGTACATTTCTACTAAAAATAAACGTTCATCATTTTTAACTACAAAGTACAGACAGCTAACTATTGACCAATTGATAAAAGCAAGATAGAAAAAAAGCTCCAGGATAGACATTCTATCGTTGCGTTGTTAAATAATTCCCATTATCATCTAGCATCCTAGATTTGGGGTCGTGGGCCTTATTTGGGACAGTTATCATATTAGTTAACGATATTCGCATAAGATAGATTACAAAAACATTTTTTAAGGAGAATCTCGATGAGGCGTTTTTTTATTACTTTAACATTTCTAGTACCAACCCTGCTAGGCTCGGCACTGGTATTAAGTGACCAAATACAACCTTTACTTGACGTAGCAGAAGAACGTGCAGACCAAGAACAAGTATCTCAAACAAAAATTGATTCCATGGATGATGACACTTCATTGATAGTCAACGAGTACATAACAGTCAGCAAGCAAATAGAAGGGTTGAGGGTATATAACGCTCAAATGAGAAAGCAAATTGACCGACAAGAAGAAAGGTTAAAAGAGATAGATAAAACCATGAAAGAAGCCCAGGTTATGCAAAGGCAAATACCTCCTTTTACTAGACGTATGCTAGCAGGAATTGAGAAATCTATAGAACTGGACATGCCCTTTCACCTGGCTGAAAGAAAAGAAAGGATTGCTTTTGCTAAAGCAGCAATAGACAACCCAACAGTTTCAAGTGCCGAAGGCCTAAGGCAAGTTTTAGAGACTTTTAATGTAGAAATGGAATACGGAAGAAAGTTAGATAATTACAAAGATACTATTGACATTGAAGGTCAACCAAGAGAAGTAAACGTACTTAGGGTTGGAAGGCTTTCTTTAGTTTATCAATCTTCTGACGGATCTCTGACGGGAGCTTGGGACAATAAGGAGCGTGAATGGGTAGAGCTAGACAATAGTTACAGGAACCCAACCAAAAAAGGCTTGAGAATTGCAAACAGGCTGGCAACAGTAAGTATGCTCGAACTGCCAATACCTAATCCAGAGGCAGTGAAATGAAGAAAATAATCTATAATTTTTTGCCTCTGATACTAGTTTCTTTGTTTATTTTTCCTCTTGTTGCTCAAGAGGCAACTGAAGATGACACGAATGATCCTTCTAATCCCCAAGAGTTATTAGAGATAGTGAAACAGGGACAGTTTGCTGACACACAAGCTCAAAGAGACAGGGAAAGAAAATTCAGAAATGAAAAAAACAAGCAGGCTAAATTATTAGCAGATGCCAAAGCAGAAAGAGCAAGGCTCGAAAGAGAGGCTGCTCGATTGGAAGTGAGATTTGAAGCCAACGAGGCACTCTTGGTAGTTGCGGAGGCTCAATTGAAAGAAAGACTTGGTTCTTTGAATGAGATCTTTGGACACTTAGCAGGATTAGCAACAGAATCTAGAAACATATTTGAGCAATCTATTAGTTCAGCTCAATTTGGTAAAGAAAGGGAAGAGTTCCTAACAAAATTAGCTGTAAAAATGGGTCGAGGGGTTACGCTGGCTTCCATACCAGAATTAGAAAGACTTTGGTATGAGCTTCAAAGGGAAATTAATGCCACCGGAGAAGTAGTTAAATTCACTACGGATGTTATTGCATTAGATGGTACGGTTGAATCTAGAGAGGTGGTAAGAGTAGGAGTTTTTAATGCTGTTTCTGACGGCAATTACCTAACTTATGCTTCAACAAGAGGAATGTATGAGGAATTACCTTCTCAACCGGCAAGACGTTACACCTCTACAACTTCTGATGTGTTAGATGCAGAGGCATTCCCGGTGCAATTTGCTGTTGATCCAACAGGACCACAGGGTGGTTCCTATCTTGCGAGTTTAATATCCATGCCGGGGTGGGGGGAAAGAACCCAACAGGGAGGAATTGTTGGTTACATCATACTGTATATTTTAGGATTGGGAGGATTGGGTTTGTTTGTTTGGAGATTATATTCTCTCATAGGTATAAGGTCTTTAGTAGACTCTCAACTTGCCGCCTCTACGCTTAGCACAGACAACCCTCTAGGCAGGGTGCTTAAAGTAGCTGAAGACAACCCGAAAGCTGATACTGAAACCATAGAACTTAAAATGGCGGAACAAATTCTTAATGAGAGACCGTCCATTGTAAAACTTAACTGGCTGATAAAGCTAATTTCGATTGTTTCCCCTCTGATGGGTCTTTTCGGAACCATAATTGGTATGATCATAACTTTTCAAATGATTACTTTGTTTGGAACTGGGGATCCAAAGACTATGGCTGAAGGAATATCTATTGCTCTTGTTACTACTTGGCTTGGGTTAGCAGTAGCTATTCCAATGACATTCATGTCCGCCATTGTCTCTAATTTCTCAAAAGGAATTTTGGAAACAATTGAAGAACAGGCTATTGGAATGGCAGCGGAAAGGTCAGAAAAGTAATTTCTACTAGGAAAAGTAAAGGGTTATGTTTTTCTTCTACGATGCTGCAGACGCTCTTTTTGAGTTTATGCAAAAAGGGGGAGACGTACTTTACTTGATAGGCTTATTGGCCTTCTTGATGTGGTTTCTAATTTTCGAAAGGCTTTGGTATTTTAACTTTAATCATCAATCGACTATTGATGTAGTGGTCCAGGATTGGTCCAAGAGATCAGACAAAAAATCCTGGAATTCGAAAGCCATTAGGGAGATGTTAATTTCTCAGACTTCATCGAAAATTAACCTGAACCTGACTTTGATAAAGTTGTGCGTTGGAGTCGCTCCGCTTTTAGGACTGTTTGGAACAATAACTGGAATGATGGAGGTCTTTCATCTATTAGCCATTACTGGAGGGGGAGATGCTAAAGCAATGGCGGGAGGAGTTTCCAGATCAACAATACCTGCGATGGCGGGACTTTCTGTAGCCATTACGGGAACATTTGCTAGTACGTTTCTTAGAAATAAATCTAATAGAGAAGTGGAGCTCTTGTCAGAACACTTAGTTTCTGAATAATAAGGGAGATAAACATGAGAAGATCACCAATCAGTCAAGCCGCAGACGCGGAAGAAGAAATAAGCTTAACACCAATGCTAGATGTTGTTTTTATCCTTTTAATATTCTTTATTGTTACTGCGAATTTTATTAAAGAACCAGGACTCGAAGTAAACCGCCCTGATGCTGAGACAGCAACTATTCAAGACAACGCAGCTATCCTCATCGCGATCGGAGGAAATGACGATATATGGATAGACGGTCGAAGAATAGATGTAAGGCAGGTAAAAGCAAATGTAACAAAATTATTAGCAGAGAACCCCCAAGGCTCGGTTGTAATTCAGGCGGATGAGCGAGCCACTGCCGATGCCATTATTAAGGTAATGGATCAATCAAGGGAAGCAGGAGTGTTTGCTATCTCTTTAGCTTCTGAACCTAAGTTCTAGATCTTTGTGAATTTTTTAGCTGAACAGAATTTAAAAAAGTTTTCGGCTGTTTTTGTGGGATCGGCTTTATTGACTCTTGTTATTTTTTACTTAATGCAAGCTTTAATTGCTGTTGGTGACGTAGAGTTGAAAGATAAAGGCATAAGGATTGCAGACGTAACGATGCCTGATAGAGATCTAGAGTTATTGCAAGACATTGAAAGGCCCGAAGAAGAAGAGCCGCCTCCGGAAACCATGCCACCCGAATTTGATATGACTCCTCCTGCTGATTTGGATAACGTAGCTCCACGTCCGAAGTTTGATTTCAAAGGGAGGAAGGCAGGTGTATTTGCAGATGGTTCTTACGTACCAATTTTTAAAGTTCCTCCCATTTATCCTAGAAGGGCACAAGAAAGAGGTATTGAAGGATGCGTAATGTTGCAGTTTACTGTTACCAAAATTGGAGCTGTTAAAGATGCTGTGATCCTGTGGTCTCTACCAAGTGGTATTTTTGATAGGGCTGCCATACGTTCTGCAATGAAATTTAAATACAAACCCCAAATAAGAGATGGTGAAGCGATTGAGGTCAAAGGAATCTTAAATCAGATTACCTTTATCATAGAAGACCCTAAAAAAACTTCAGAATATACACCTGAGGGTTGTGCCTAAATAGATGTTTCGGTATAAATACACTGTGAATCTTTTAACTAAAGTCTTAGTTGTGGGTGTGGTGTTAAGTTTAATGCCCACCATCTCTTCTGTAGTGGTTCCAGAGTATGAAGGATTTAATCTTGAAGCTGCAGATGATAAAAAAAAGAGAACCAGAAAAAGAGTAAAGCTTCCCAGTAAGAAAGCTCAAAAGATCTTACAAGCAGTACAACCTTTTATGGAGGAAGAGCAGTGGCCTGAAGCCATTGAGATACTTTTAGTAATTGAAACCGATCCTAAATTTACCGAAACTGATAGGGCGAGCATGCTCTTCTATTTTGGTTACATTTACTTCGCCCAGGAAAAATATGATCAAGCTATAAACGCATACAAGCGGCTTGTAATATCTGAAGGTGCTGATTGGAAAATGAAAAATCAAGCCAGATTCTCCTTGGCCCAATTATTTTTCATTAACGAGGATTATAGAGGCGCCGTTAAGTACCTACTTGAATGGATAGGGGAAGAAGAAGAACCAAGTTCGCAAGGATACTCTCTGCTTGCAACAGCCTATTTTCAGTTAGAAGAATTTAAAAGGGCAAAAACTTATATTGAAACTGCCATCCAGATCGCAGAAAGCCGGGACATACCAATAACGATCCTGAACGAAGAAGGTGAAGAGGTAGAAACCGGAGAAACAAAAAAGGGGATTGCGAGAGAAAATGACTACCTATTAAAGATGGCCGTCTACACTGAGTTAAAGGAAGACTTAGACGTTTTGCCTATCTATATGACTCTCGCTACGCATTATTCTAAAAAAAGATATTGGGTTGGTTTATCTAGCTTGTATGGACAAAGAGATCGAATGTTAGATCAATTAGGAGCTCTGGAGGCAGCTCATGAAGACAGATTGCTGGACAAACAGAGAGAATATGTTGCTCTGGGTCAGTTGCTCTTTATGCATCAAAACCCCCATAAGGCAGCCCATGTTATGGCTTATGGGTTTAAAAATGGATTTATAAAAGAAGAAGAAAAAACACTAAAAGCCTTGGCCCAGTATTGGCATGCTGCAAAAGAATTAAAAAAAGCTAAACCCGCTTATGCTAAAGCAGCAAAATTATCTAAAGAAGGGGAGCTTTATATCTTTCTTGGACAGGTGTATTTCGGACTAGACGAATATGCTGAATCTGAAAAAGCGATTAGAGCCGGTATTAAGAAAGGAAAATTAAAAGACGGAGCTAACGCTCACATGCTTTTGGGCCAAGTATTATTTGAATACCAAAAATGGGATGAAGCAATAAAATCCTTCAGAAAATGTATAGATGTAGCTGAAAAGCAGTGGGACGATAAGAAAGAAGCACAGAAGAAAAAGAAGAAGAAAATCCAAGACCAAGCCAGAAAATGGATTACTTATACCGAGGGTGAAGAAGAAAGAGTTCTGGCACTAGAACTCAAGAGGAAATCTTTAGGACTTGGTTCCTCTTAAGTCATTTTTTTACGATACTCTAAAAAACTGTACTCAATTTTTTGACTGGGATCTCTGCTGTTTCTTCTGGAGATTTCATCCCACTCACGTTTATCCCATTCTGGAAAAAACGCATCTCCCTTTACTTTGAGTTTAACTTTAGTCAGATACATAGTGGTAGCCAATGGGAAGAACTCTTTGTAAATATTTTCTCCTCCTATAATGAAGACCTCCTTAGAGAAATTTGAGGCTATTTCTAGGGCACTTTCTTTATTAGTTACTTCTCTAACTCCATTAAATCCCTTGGGATTTCTAGTCAAAACTATATTCAATCTATTTGGTAGGGGTCGGCCTATTGATTCGTAAGTCTTTCTGCCCATAATGATGGCAGAACCATCAGTTATTTGCCTAAAATGCTCTAAGTCTTCGTTGATTGACCAAGGTATAGACCCCTTATTTCCAATAACTCTACCAGCATCAAAAGCTGCAATTAAGGATATTTTCATTTTAGACAGCTACTGGGGCTGGTATGTGAGGGTGGGAGTCGTAATTTTCTAAAGAAAAATCTTCATACTCAAGTTCTAAAATATCAGTTATTTCTTTTTTAATATTCATTGTGGGAAGAGCAAAGGGTGTTCTTTTTAGTTGTTCATCTACTTGACCAAGATGGTTTAAGTAAAGATGCGCATCACCTAGGGTGTGGACGAAATCACCAGCTTTTAAACCCGTAGCCTTTGCAATCATTAAAACCAGTAGAGCATAAGATGCAATATTAAAAGGAACTCCTATGAAAATATCTGCACTTCTCTGGTATAGCTGACAGGATAACCTGCCTTCAGCTACGTAAAATTGAAATAGGGTATGACAAGGTGGAAGGGCCATTTTTTCTATTTGCGAAACATTCCAGGCGCTGACAATCAGCCTTCTTGAGTCAGGATCTGACTTAATTTGATGAATAACGTCAGATATTTGATCTATAGAGTTTCCATCTTTTGTGGGCCAAGATCTCCACTGAGCCCCATACACTGGTCCAAGCTCACCTCTTTCATCTGCCCATTCATCCCAGATACTTACACCATGCTCTTTTAGGTAATCTATGTTTGTAGATCCCTTAATAATCCACAGAAGCTCATAAATAATAGATTTAAGATGAACTTTCTTGGTTGTAATCAAAGGAAAGCCTTCTTCAAGATTAAATCGCATTTGGTATCCAAAAACACTCAAAGTTCCTGTCCCAGTCCTGTCTTGTTTCTTGGTGCCTGATTCGCGCACATACTTCATTAAATCAAGATATTGTTGCATCTTTTTTTGAGTAATTTCTGTAAGAATAAAATAATAACACGACGCCAATAACAATCATTGGTACTGAAAGCAATTGACCCCTTGAAATAGAATCAAATAAATCAAAACCAATATGTGCATCAGGTTCTCTAAAGATCTCAGTAAAACATCTAACAACGCCATAACCTACCAAAAACATGGCAGAGACGGCCATGTGAGGCTTTGGTTTCCTTGAGTACCACAACATAAATAACAACAAGATAATACCCTCACCAACAGCTTGATAAATTTGCGAAGCATGCCTTACCAGGCCTTCGGGATCAGATGGGAAAACAACACCCCAAGGCAATTCAGTTGGTCTTCCTAACAATTCAGAGTTTAAGAAGTTGCCTAGTCGCACAGTTCCAAATCCTATTGGTACGTAAGGCGCTATAAAGTCCATAACTTCAAAAAATCTAAAATTCCAGCGTTTACCCAGCAAGTAGCTAGCTAGAAGGACTCCAAGAAAACCTCCATGAAAAGACATCCCTCCCTGCCAAAAGTAAACAAGTGATAGCGGATCTGAAACCAACCCTCCCAAATCATAAAACAATTTATAACCCAGGCGCCCCCCAAGAGCTGCTCCCAGGAGGCCATAAAACATTAAATCACCAAGTTGATCTTTGGAGAACTTGGCTAAGTTCTTTCTAGCTAGCCAGTAAATAAGCCCAAAAGCAATCACCCAAGTAATCCCATACCACCTTATAGCTAAGGGGCCTAACTGAAAGGCAATTGGATCAATTTCTGGAAGGATCATTACGGCCGCCTTATCCGTTCAACCATCTCACCAACCTCTTTAGGGGGAGGTGCGGTCAAGGAAGAAACAATTAAAGCAACCACAACATTTAAAATCATACCAACAAAACCGATGCCTTCTGGAGAAATGGACAAAAACCAGTTGTCTGGCGTATTGAGCTCAGGAGCCATAAATTTGAAATAAATGATATAGCTTGATGTAAATACAAGGCCAACCAGCATGCCTGCAATTGCCCCTTCTTTATTAAGTCTTTTAGAAAAGATACCTAACAATAATACTGGGAATAATGTAGAAGCCGCTAAACCAAAAGCAAAGGCCACCACTTGGGCAACAAAAGCAGGCGGATAAATTCCAAATAAACCAGCAACTCCAATAGCAAAGGCTGTTGCAAGTCTACTATAGAATAACTCTTGTTTTTCACTAATCTCTGGCATGATG
The DNA here is from genome assembly GCA_022447065.1 of SAR86 cluster bacterium. Lineage (GTDB taxonomy): Bacteria > Pseudomonadota > Gammaproteobacteria > Magnimaribacterales > Magnimaribacteraceae > AEGEAN-183. The sequence continues at coordinate 36,002 of JAKUUM010000001.1, forward strand.
GTTTTTTTAAGTAAGTCATGTGAAATAGCTGAAGAAATAGCTATAAGTAACCCTGCAGCTGTTGAAAGAGCTGCTGCCACTCCACCGGCTGCTACAAGAGCAACTACCCAAAAAGGAAGGTTTGCTATCTCAGGATTCGCCAAAACAATAATATCTGTATCTATGTAAACCTCATTTTCATTAGAAAGGTCAGGTAGATTTTTGACGGTCCTTTCTCCTGAATTTCCTCTTTCTTCAGAGTAGATAGGTTTTACATCCTCAAGAGCATTACCTGCAGAGTATCTTATTAGACCGTCAGAGTTTTTGTCTTTCCAGGCTATCAGTCCAATATCTTCCCAATTTCTAAACCACTGAGGAGATTCTGAATATTCTTTATCTTGAATTGAGTCTATCAGGTTCATCCTAGCGAAAGCAGATACAGCTGGAGCAGTGGTATAGAGAAGAGCAATGAAGATTAATGCGTAACCCGCTGATTTTCTTGCCGCGTTAAAACTGGGGACAGTAAAAAATCTTACTATAACGTGCGGAAGCCCAGCTGTTCCTGCCATAAGAGCAGCAGTTATACAAAAAATGTCTATTTTACTCTTGGCATTTTCTGTGTAAGGGGTAAACCCTAGGTCTGAAGTAACTTTATCAAGCTTATCTAATAAGAACTCAGGGCTATTGGACAATGTACTCCCAAAGCCTAATTGAGGTATTGGGTTGTTGGTCATAATTATGGAGATGTAAACAGCCGGAACAAGATAGGCAAAGATTAAGACAGTGTATTGTGCAACCTGCGTGTAAGTTATGCCCTTCATACCCCCCCAGACCGCGTAAACAAAAACAATTCCCATGCCTATCACTACTCCCAATTTTATGTCTACCTCAAGGAATCTAGAAAAAACAATTCCTACCCCCCTCATTTGTCCCGCTATATAGGTGAAGGAGATAAAGATTAAGCAAACCACTGCTACTACTCTCGCTGTATTGGAGTAGTACCTCTCTCCAATAAAGTCAGGCACGGTAAATTGTCCGAACTTTCTGAGATAAGGAGCTAGAAGTAGGGCAAGTAATACGTAACCACCAGTCCACCCCATTAGATAAACTGACCCGTCTTTTCCTAAGAAAGCGATTAATCCAGCCATTGATAAGAATGAAGCTGCAGACATCCAGTCAGCCGCAGTAGCCATGCCATTCACAATGGGGTTCACGCTTTTACCAGCTACGTAAAAGTCTGAAGTTGTTTTCGCCCTAGATTTAAAAGCTATAAGAATATAAAGAGCAAAGGAGACCCCTACCATTACAAAAGTCCATTCTTGCACCGACATTAGGCACCTTTTTCTTTTTCATCTTTGGAGACCTTTTTATCTAATCTCTCCATTAGATAAACGTATGTAAAAATAAGAATTATGAAGACGTAAATGCTTCCTTGTTGTGCGAACCAGAAGCCTAGTTTAAAGCCACCAATCTTAAACTGATCTAGCCAATCCGACAGGAGTATTCCAAAGCCAAAAGACACTAGAAACCAAATTATTAAAAGGCATATTAGTATTTTAAGGTTGGTTTTCCAGTAGTAATCCATCAAAAAAGAATTTTATCTTAGAAGCAGGTTTAGTCCCATAAGCATTAACAGTAAAGCAAATGCTTTACGAAGTTTCTTTTGTTTTATTCTATGTGCTGCCTTAACTCCTACGGAGGCACTCAAAGCACTTGCCAAACCTACTATAATTGCTCCTGGTAAGTAAACATAACCTACCGAATACTCAGGTAAGTTAGGAAGACCTGAACCCACAAACATATAAGAAATTGATCCCGAGATAGCTATAGGGATCCCGCAAGCGGCAGAAGATCCTATTGCCTGGGTCATTTGCAGACCTCTGTGGTAAAAGTAGGGGACAGAAAAAATGCCCCCTCCAATCCCAAAAATTCCCGAAAACCAGCCTATGCCGCTTCCTATTATGATTGGACCTACATAGCTTGTTTTTGGATTTTGCATTGGAGGAGGAAACTGGAAAGCCATCTGAATGGATACAGCAATGAGAAAAATGGCCACCAGGCCTTGTAAAGTAGAACTGGGTATGTAGCTGGCGGTGAACGCTCCCAGAGCTGTACCAAGACAGATACTAGGGGCAATTATTTTTAAAAGATCCCAAATAACAGCCTTTTTTTTATGATGTGAATATGCTGAAGCCATAGAGCTAAACACAATGACCCCCAAAGAAGTTCCTAATACAATATGGGCAAGCACTTCTTCTGGAACTCCTACTATATATGTGAATATGTAGAAAAAAACAGGAATAATAATGATCCCTCCTCCAATACCAAAGAGTCCCGCTAAATAACCGGAAAAGGTTCCCAGTAAAAGGTATAAAAAAAGTTCTAACACGAAAGAAATGCCATTATCGCTTATAGCTAAGATAATAAGAACTACAAATTAACCCAAATAATAAAAATTCTGTTAATCGAGTGAGCTTAATTACTTTTTCTTTTAATGCTAATATTTTGAATTTAAACCTTTGCAATTATTTTGTTGTACTCAGGCAGCATTTCGATTAATGCCTGCCTGTAAGTCTCCCTTTTAAAAGCAACTACTGTTTCTAAAGGATGCCAATAAGTTGACCATATCCACTTATCAAATTCTGCCGGAATGCTAGCCTTTAAGTTAATTCTAGTATCATCAGTTAGGAGTTTTGCAAGAAACCATTTTTGTTTCTGACCTAAAAAATTACCACTTCTAAAATATTTTCTTCTTCTTTCTTGAGGTACGTCATATTTGAACCAATCCTTTGTTTCATAAATAATCTCAATATCACTAGAGTCCAAGCCCACTTCTTCTTTAACTTCTCTTAAAGCCGCTTCCTCCGGAGTCTCGCCTTTATCAATGCCCCCTTGGGGAAATTGCCATCCATCGTGTTCAATTCTTTGACACCATAAGACTTTGCCAAGTTTGTTTATAACTATTACAGCCACATTAGGTCTATATTTATTTTGAAAAAACAATCCCTCTCCCAACCTTATTTAAGTGTTAACCTTTATAATAAAGTACCTTACTGAATTTACTAGATGGCACTAGTTTTATTTGACCTAGATAACACTCTTTTGACTGGAGATTCTGTAGAAGCTTGGACCGAGTATATAAAAGAGCAGGGTTTAGTCGGTAAAGAATTTTTCACAAAAAAAATCCAATTTGACAAAGACTACCGATTAGGCAGGTTTGATTCTTTGGCATACTCGATATTTCTTTTAGAGCCCTTGGCAGGAAAGAAGATGCAAGAGGTAGATAATTTAGCTAAACCTTTTGCCTTAAAAGTAGTAGAGAAATTTAGTGATTCCTTAACTCAAAGATTAATTCAAGATCATTATTCCGATGAGTGCCTATTAGTTTCTGCTACTTTATCCTTCATTGTTAGAGAGATCTCTAGTCTATTAGGCCTTAAAACCTTCTTTGGTACTGATGCAGAAGTTAAGGATGGAGTCTACACCGGAGCTTTAAAGGGAATACCCAACTTCTCTGAAGAGAAAGTCAGAAGGGTAAGAGAATGGACTCTTTTAAAAGGTATTTCCGCAGAGGATAAAGTCTATGCGTACTCTGATTCTATTTACGATCTTCCAATGCTTGAATTTGCTGACTATCCAATAGTTGTAGACCCGGATGACAAACTTAAAAAAATTTCTGAGGAAAGGGGATGGAAGATGATAGATAGAACTACTTAAATTCTTCCATGGAAGGACAACTGCAAACTAAGTTCCTGTCTCCATAAGCATTATCCACTCTACTGACAGGACACCAGTATTTGTTATTACGTAGACCTTCAACAGGGTATGCTGCTTCAGATCTAGAATAAGAATGTTCCCAATTATCAATAGAAACTTGTTCAGCCGTATGAGGTGCATTTTTTAGCATGTTGTCCTCTTGGTCTAGTTCTCCAGACTCTATTCTTCTTACTTCTTCTCTTATTTGTATCATAGCTTCACAAAATCTATCTAACTCTTCTTTTGATTCACTCTCAGTAGGTTCAATCATTAAAGTGCCTGCTACTGGCCATGACATGGTTGGGGCATGAAAACCGTAATCTATGAGCCTTTTAGCTATATCCTCTACTTCTATGTTGGCACTTTCCTTTAAATCTCTTACATCAATAATACATTCGTGAGCAACTAGACCATTCTTTCCTTTATAAAGCACTGTGTAATAGTCTTTCAACTGATTGGCAATATAGTTAGCATTTAAAATAGCTGCTTCAGTAGCCTTTCTTAGACCTGAGGCTCCCATCATCTTGATGTACATCCAGCTAATAGGAAGAATACTTGCGCTTCCCCATTGTGTTGCAGAAACTGGTCCTACGTTAGAGTTTTCAGAATGATACCCTGGAAGAAAATGCTTCAAGTGATTTGCAACTCCTATAGGACCCACACCAGGACCACCACCTCCATGAGGAATACAGAAAGTTTTATGTAAGTTTAAATGGGAAACGTCACCTCCAAATTCTCCTGGGTAACATAAACCGACCATAGCATTCAGATTGGCTCCATCAATATAAACTTGACCACCATATTTGTGGACAATGCCGCAAACTTCTTTAACAGTGGTCTCAAACACACCATGAGTCGAAGGGTATGTAATCATTATCGATGCAAGCTTGTCTGAGTATTTTTTGGCCTTTTGTTCTAAATCACTTAAGTCGATATTTCCTTCTTCATCGCAATCAACAGCAACCACTTGCATTCCAGCCATTTGTGCTGAAGCAGGGTTGGTTCCGTGTGCAGACGTAGGTATTAAACATATATTCCTGTCTTTATCACCTCTACTTTGATGGTAAGCTCTAATGGCTAGAAGACCGGCATATTCACCTTGAGACCCTGCATTTGGCTGAAGAGAAATTTTTGAATAACCAGTAATTACTGCTAACTGATTCTCTAAATCTTGAATTAATTTTTTGTAACCCAGCGCTTGATCTTCTGGAACGAATGGATGGATAGAAGAAAATTCTGGCCAGCTAACAGGTAGCATTTCAGAAGCAGAGTTAAGTTTCATAGTACAGGATCCAAGAGGAATCATTCCTCTATCCAAAGCGATATCTTTCTCGTAAAGTCTTTTTATATACCTCATCATCTCTGTTTCTGAGTGATATTTATTAAAAACAGGATGTTGTAGATATTGACTTGTTCTAGTTAAGTTTTCAGGTATAGATTTTACCTCCCCCTTTACCTTTACTGGACTTTCAATTGAGAAGATAGACAAAATATCTTCAAAAATTACTTTATTTACAGTTTCGTCCAGCGATATGCCGATGTGGTCATTATTTAACTTTCTTAGATTTATTTTTTTCTTTAAAGCTTTCTCCAACAACTCTTTAGTCTCCTTGCCTGATTCTATTACTATCGTGTCAAAGAAGAATTCTGACTTTAGTTTATAACCCTTGTCTTTTAGTAAGTAAGCCAGTCTTGTAGTTTTTTTGTTAACTTCTTGAGCTATTTTTTTTAAGCCCTCAGGTCCGTGATAAACACCATAAAACCCAGCCATAATTGCCAGAAGAGCCTGTGCTGTGCAGATATTACTGGTAGCCTTCTCTCTTCTTATGTGTTGCTCTCTAGTTTGCAAGGCTAGTCTATAAGCAAGCTTGCCATGTTGATCTAATGAAGCTCCGACAAGCCTACCGGGTAAGAATCTTTTAAATTTTTCTTTCACAGACATAAAAGCAGCATGGGGACCGCCATATCCAACAGGAACTCCAAATCTCTGGGATGAACCAACAGCTATATCAGCGCCCAACTCTCCAGGTGACTTAATTAAACTTAAAGCCAGAAGGTCAGTTGCCATAATAACTAGCGCTTTTTGTTTTTCTGAGTGTTTGATTTCTTTTGAGAAATTATGGATGGCACCTTCAGAGTTAGGGTACTGATATATTGCTCCAAAATAATCTTCATTCTCACAAGAAGGCGTAGGTCCAACTATTACATTTATATCTAGAGGTTTAGCCCTAGTTTGAATAACCTTTATAGTTTGGGAAAAACATTGTTCATCCACAAAAAAATTCTCAGACCTAGATTTAGATACTCGCTTAGCCAAAGTCATAGCTTCGGCAGCAGCACTCGCTTCGTCCAATAAAGAAGCATTAGATATATCTAAACCAGTAAGGTCGCTAACCATGGTTTGATAATTTATAAGTGCCTCTAATCTCCCTTGAGATATTTCGGGCTGATAGGGAGTATAAGAAGTGTACCAGCCAGGATTCTCAAAAACATTTCTCAAAATTACTGCTGGGGTAAAGGAGTTGTAATAACCTTGTCCTATAAAGGAAAGGTATAACTTGTTATCAGATGCCAAAATTTTAAGTTTTTCCAAGGCTTGTTCTTCAGATATCTCTTCTTCTAATTTTAGAGAAGCATCGTTAAGAATGTCATTTGGTATTAAGTCTTTAATAAAAGTATCAAAGTCTGAATAACCAAGACCATTCAACATTTCATTCTTTTCTTTCTCGTCTAAACCAATGTGCCTTGAAGAAAAAGACCTTAAGATGGGTTGAGGTGTTGAAGAGTCAGGTTGGTTAGTTGCTGTCATTTAATTAATCTTAACAAAGCTCACTGTACTCTTCAGGTGAAAGTAGGTTGTCAAACTCAGCAATATCAACTGGTTTTAACTTGAAAAACCAGCCCTCTTGATAAGGTGAAGAATTTATTATTTCAGGTGATTCTTCTAGGATAGTATTGACCTCAACTACCTTACCACCCATAGGAGAGTAAACTTCAGACGCAGCTTTCACAGACTCGATAACCGCAGCCTCATCTTCTTGGTTAAATTCAGAATTCAATTCAGGTAGTTCAACAAATACAATATCTCCAAGTTGTTCTTGAGCATAATCACTAATACCGACAGTCACACTTCCATCTTCTTCCAATTTAGCCCATTCATGACTGGCCAAAAATTTATAATTACCTGATATACCATTCATAAATATTTATCCTTAAAAAATTATCTTTCCTTCTCTGACAAATTTGGGCTCTCCAATGGAAGCCTTATTTATCTTGCCCCTTACCTCTGTCATACAAGTTTCTGTGTGGGAAGGAGTTATTCTAGCTAAAGCTATAGATTTTTTCAGTGTCGGAGAATAGCTCCCACTAGTAACAACTCCCTTTACTTCTTTAGATTCATCAAAATAAATTACTTGATTTGATCTAACTATAGATCTGTCTTTGAAAAGAAGACCCTTAAGTACATGAAAATCCCCCTCTTCCTTTTTTCTTTTGAAAGATTCTTTTCCAATAAAATCTCTGCTCTCATCTTCTAAGGAGACTGTCCAAGCCATATTGCATTCTAGAGGAGAAATGTTTTCATCCATCTCAGAACCATAAAGATTCATACCAGCTTCCAGTCTAAGCGTATCTCTGGCTCCCAAACCAATAGGTTTTGCTCCAGACAATAGAGCTTGTTTCCAAACAGCTTTTGCCCTCTCACCATCTATCATTAATTCAACACCTATCTCTCCGGTGTAACCGGTAGTGGTTATTAAAGTTTCTCCTTCTTGCAACCCCTGAAAAGGTCTTTTCTTACTCAAGTCACTGTAAACATTCGAAGAGAAGCAATTAGATAAGGTATCAAATGTATGGGGGCCTTGAATGGCTATCATAGATAAGTCATCTCTTTCAGAGACGGTTACTTCCATGCTCCCTTTGTGGGAATCTATCCATTCTATATCAGACTCTCTGGTTGCACAGTTAACAACTAATCTATAACCAGAAGGCAGTTTATAAGCAATTAAGTCATCAATAACGCCTCCAGATTCATTTAGCAAAGCTGAGTACATACCATCAAAATCCTGGTTTAATAAACCTATATCATTTGCTAGCAAGAACCTAAGGAATCCCTTGGCATCCTTTCCTTCTATATCAACTATGGTCATATGAGACACATCAAATATCCCGCAAGACTCTCGAACAAACTCATGCTCTTTTAGTTGGGAACCATAGTGAATGGGCATTTCCCAGCCATTAAAATCCACCATTTTTGCAGAAGACTCCAAATGTAATTCGTGTAAGGCTGTTTTTTTCAAGGTTGCTTTTTAGAAAGAAGTATTTTACTGATAATTTTCACTTTTGTTATCTCTTATCCACTCTAACTGTGGATAACTCTGTGAAGTTCTTAACCAGAACCATGCATGAAAGCCTTATTCAGAATTGATTAAAAGTTAAGCAGTTTTTTCATTACTGTATAGAAGTGATTGGCAATGATATTATTCATTGAAGGTAAATACCCTTACCACATTCAGAGAATGAACCAAGATTTAACTTTTCAAGAGGCTGAAGAACTTTACCAAATGCTTAAATCTAAGGGCTTTCAGTTAGATTTAACCAGAGGAAAGCCCTCAAGTGATCAATTGGATCTTTCAAGTGATTTAGATACTGCTTTGTCTGGGGAGTACATTCACGAAGGAATTGACACAAGAAACTACGGTGAACTATTAGGGTTGGACAGTATTAGGCAGCTCGGAGCTGAGATTTTAGCCTGTCGGAAAGAAATGGTAATAGCTGGAGGCAATAGTAGCCTTACTTTGATGGCACATTATCTGTCTAGTTTACATTTTCAAGGGAGCGGGAAAGGTCCATGGTCAATGCATGAAAGGAATTCTTTTCTATGCCCAGTTCCTGGGTTTGAAAGGCATTTCAAATTATGTGAACAGTTTTCAATAAACATGATTCCTGCGGCACTTAATGGTAAAGGGCCTGACATAGAACAAATAAAGTCTATTATTGAAAGCGATTCTTCAGTCAGGGGAATTTGGTGTGTTCCTAAACATTCAAATCCAACAGGAGAGACTTACAACACTGAATGTATAGAAGGCTTGCTGGAAATAGCTGGATCAAAAGAAGAATTTAGGATTCTTTGGGACAACGCATACGCAGTTCATGATTTTATGGATTCTGAAGAATTACCAAATATCTTTTCTTTTGCTGAAAAGAAAGGGTTATTGGATTCTGTCATTGCTTTTGCTTCTACATCAAAAATTACTTATGCCGGATCAGGGATAGGGTTTATAGCGATGAGTGAAAATAACTTAAATCGGTTTATAGAGCACTATTCCTCAGTAACAATAAATCCTGATAAAGTGAATCAAGCTAGACATATGAATTTTTTGCAAGACTTTCAAGGTTTAAAGTCTCATATGAAAAAACACGCAGATATCGTAAGACCTAAGTTTCAGATAGTGCAAAAATGGCTTTCCAAACAAAATTACGGATCTTGGACCAGTCCTACAGGAGGTTATTTCGTTTCTTTTAACTGCGAACCTGGTTTAGCAAAAGAAATAGTGGGTTTAGCAAATTTAGCTGGCTTAAAATTAACTCCTGCAGGTTCAACATTTCCTTATGGCGTTGACCCAAATGACGAAAATATAAGATTAGCACCGACAGCTTGTACTAATGACGAGCTAGAGCAAGCAATGGAGTTGTTTAATATCTGTGTGACTTTTGCCACTTTAAAAAAAAGAGCTAGTTCTTAGTTGCTTCTAAAATACTGTAAGACCGACCATTGAATTCTCCAAAGAAAATTGGAACGTCAGGGTGTTCAATTGGTACTTGGCTATCATCAATCAGTAAATTCTGTTGTGAAACGTAAGCAGAATAAAAGACCTGATCATTCTCAGCAAAAACATGATAGAAGGGCTGTTCTTTTTTGGGTCTGATTTCTGATGGTATGGATTGATACCACTCTTCAGTATTATTAAATTCTGGATCTACGTCGTAAATAACACCCCTAAAATCTAGGTATTTGTGCTTTACAACTTCTCCTATTGAGTATTCAGTTTCAACTATTTCTTTCATTTAACTAGGTCTTTAAGGTCAACTGATTGGTCGCAAAGGACATCTGAACTTATTTTTAACTTATTTGCAACCAGCTTTTTGGAAATTAAAAATTCTCTTGAATTATTGACTGAAGCTACGGCAATAAGTTCTCTTTTTTTGAAGTAAAAAAGCATAAAACTTCCTTCTGCTATAGAGCCTCTAGTTACAACTTCATCATGATCTCCCGACAGTCCCACTATTTGTAACCTTTCATCATATTGGTCAGACCAAAACCATGGCACCTGATCATATTTCTCCGGTTTGCCAACTAACGAAAGGGCAACTGTTTTAGCCTGTTCTAATGCGTTATGTACAGATTCAAGTCTAAGGTTTTTATTTAAAGAAGGATTGGGATGATTGGTACAGTCTCCACAAGCAAATATGGAGGGGTCTTCTGTTCTTCCATATTCATCAACCAGTATGCCATTGTTACACTTTAATCCGGCTGACTTTGCAATTTCCTGATTTGGCAATATTCCAACTCCAATAATTACTCCATCAGCTTCAAGAACTTTTCCATTGGTGCAAATTATTCTTTCTACTTTGTTGTTTCCTTCAAATTTTTCTAAGGCTGCTTCCAAAATTATTTCAACACCCTTACGACGGTGCAAGGAATCAAAATACTTGGAAATAATCGGATCTACTGTCCTGTTCATAACGCGATCTCCCATTTCTACTACAGCAACACTAAGGCCTTTTTTTATAGCTGTGGCAGCAACTTCAAGGCCTATATATCCAGCCCCAATAACTACAAGTTTTTTCCCAAATTTGAAATATTCCTTAAGCTTGTTAGCTTCTTCTATGGTTCTTAGGTAGCTGATATTACTTAGATGAGAACCTTCTACATCTAATTTTCTAACTCTACTGCCGGTGGCAAGGACTAATTTTTCATAAGAAAGATTCCCTCCACGAGACAAATCAAGACTTTTCTTATTTCTGTCAATCGAAATTACTTGGGTGGAAGAAATTATTTTCACATCGTTTTGGTCAAAAAATTCTTTGGTTTTCATGTAGACCCTTTTAAGGGTAACTTCATCAGATAGATATTCTTTTGACAGAGGGGGGCGTTGGTAAGGAAGGTGCTTCTCTGCACCAACTAAAGTAATTTGGCCTTTAAATTTATTTCTGATTAAAGTTAATACACACTGAGCTGCAGATTGGCCTGTACCTACGATAACTAAATTTTTCATTATCAGAAAATTACTCGATTATTCCCCTAAATAGAAATAAAGTTTACATTTAAAATTAAATAAGTGAGGACTTAAATGATAGGAATAATTGCAACAATGAAAATTAAGGCAGGAACCAATGATAAATTTGAAGAAGTTGCTTCAAGATTGCAGAGTGCAGTTACTGAGAATGAGGCTGGTGTGGTTTACTACGATTGGTACAAAGGCAAGGATGATACTACTTACGTTGTTCTAGAACGGTACGAATCTCAAGATGCATTAGATGCTCATGGGCAAACTGAACACATGAAGACCATTGGCGGAGAAATGGGTCAGTACATGGCAGGTCGCCCAGAAGTTAGTATTCTTAAAAGTATTTGAATTTAAGATTCTGGATTTTGGCTAAAGCTATGTAAACTTTCGTCGATTGGAGACCAATCTCTTGCCGTAGAACTCCAAAAATTTGAGGAAATCTTTAGCCAAGAAGAATCGTCTAAACTTCCAGCTTTAATAAACTTAACTCCTTGCATCTCCTCCACGAAGCTAATTAGTGGAGAGCCGCAAGATTCACAAAACCCTCTAGTCACGTGACCGCCATCGGTTCCTGTTACAGTAAAGAATTTAATATTTCCCACTATTTCCAACGCTTCTTCAGGCACTATGACAATTGTTGCTTTGCCTGATCCAGTAGATTTTTGACAATCTTTACAATGACAGTGATGTGCTGAAATAACTGATGATTCATTAAAGTTATAATTGACAGCACCACAAAGACAACCACCTGTTTTTTTGTTTTCACTCATTTTTTGTTCCTTAATTTTTTCGTTTAAACATCGGAATTAAAGCCGGTGTGATTTCCTTGTAAAGCTGATATTCAGGGTCTTCACCCCATTTTTTATCAGCTCTTGCTTCCAACATAGCTATTCCACTTATTTTAGTTAAGAGAATATAAACAAAAACTGGAGAAATCAAAGTAACTAACTGCCATCCTTCTAAAACTGGAAAAGCAATAATGGCTATTCCCAACCATAATGTGATTTCTCCAAAATAATTTGGATGTCTTGACAAAGACCATAGGCCCTCATTTATGAACTTATGTTGCTTCTCCTCTTTTAATTTAAATCTACTTTTCTGATTGTCAGCCACAACCTCAATAATGAATCCCTCCAACCATAAGCTAACTCCAATTATGGCAAACCACCCAAGAGGAACTATTTTAGCTGAAGTAATAGCGGCCAAGGCTGCAGCCACAGTAATAAAAACCCATAAGCCTCCGATGGTCCAAGTAAATAAAAACCACCAAAATTTAGTTTTCATAACAGTGAACCTATTATCTTTTCCCTCTCTTTTAACTCTCAGAAAAAGAAAAGAGCCAAGTCTTATTGCCCAAATAATTATAAGAATGCCAATCAGTAGAGATCTGCTGTCTAAATCACTAAGTGCAAAGAAGGTAAAGAGTACTATAACAATGTAAGAAATAGAGCCGGTTAAATCAAAAAAGTGTTCGGTCTGATAAAAAAATGAAGGTATAAAAACGAACCAGTGCAAAATGAAACCTATCAAAGCGCAAATTGCAAAAAGAGGGTAACCGTTAAAGGATACAGAACCTGAGGAGCCTGCTAACGCTATGGCAGCTCCTAGAAGTAATGATATTAGGATAGATATTACTGATGCCGCATTACTCACATAAGATCCCTCTTAATTTAAAATTTTCTTTATAACGTTTTCTACAATAACTTTTTCTTCAGAGTCTTTGAAATCAGCCATTCTTTTATAAATTTCCGAAGAAGCCCTATGAAAGCCTTCAGGAAGCTCAGCATCTAGAAAAGTTTTAGCTATTTCTAACATCTCTCCTTCAAACCTCCAAGCCTTACTAGCGGTTCCACTAGCAGTAGATTCACTTCTTTCTTTAAGTCCAGGTTGTGAAATTTCCCATTCTTCCATCAGCGATTCTTCAATACCATATTTTTTGGCCAAGGCTCGAATGGACAGAATTAGTGCAGAGGATCCTTTAGTGTAAGCCGCATAGCTCATCTTTAATGCTGAAGCTGAATTCTTCATACTTCTTGCATCTACTAACGAGTCTTTGAACCAACTTACAACCTCTTCAGAGCATTTTCCAGAAAGATATAACCTAGTAGACCCCTTTTCCCAAGCTGGAGGTCCAATTATGCCGCCATCCACAAACCTCGGCCCTACTATCTCTTGTATTTTTGACGCTGTACTAGGAGCAATGGCGTTTGCGTCAATGTAAATACCTTTAAACCCCATCTCTTTAACTGAAAGAGCAACTTCAATTGCTACTGTTGGTGGGCAAATTGTAATTACATGATCGCAGTAAGTAACTGCTTTTTTTAAACTGAGCTTATCTACAAATTTATTTCCAGTAGCCCTATTTTTGGTGTCTTTACTTCGGTTTTGACTTACCCACACTACTTCATGTTTATTTGATACTAAGGCTGACCCAATAGAAGCACCCATTTCCCCTGGGTGAAGAAGCAAAACTTTTTGAATCATGTTTGATAGTATTATTTATTCAAAAACAATTGTCGTGCACAAATGTAAGGATTTACACACTAATGAACCTGAAAGATTATATACATTCAATACAAGATTGGCCTAGTAAGGGAGTTAACTATAAGGACATAACCCCCTTACTATCTAATCCCCAAGCTTTTCAACTAAGTATAAAAGGGATGGTGGATTTAATAGAGAGCAAAACAGCAATGGTAGCTGGAATTGATGCAAGAGGATTTATATTTGCTTCTGCAATTGCACAAAAACTAGGGTTAGGAATGCTTCTATTAAGAAAGTCTGGAAAACTTCCTCCTCCCAAAATAACTTTTAAGTATGAACTTGAGTACGGTTCTGATGAGTTAGAAATCAAGCAAGTTCAAAAGAAAGATACAGAAATTATTTTAGTGGACGACATTGTGGCAACTGGGGGAACAATATCTGCAGCTTGTGATTTGTGCATAAAAGCAGGTTACTCAGTTAAACAGGCAATAGTTTTAATAGATTTAGTGAAAATACACGCGGAGAACTTTGTTCTTTCCAACGGTATAAAAATAGACAGCTTGATTAAGCTAGATTAAATTATTTTTTAGATATCCAGAAAATGTCTTGCCCGCTTCTTTGACTTTTTCACTAAAATTTACAGCTGCTCCATCATCAGCGAAATCAGAAATATATTTAAAACAAGCAAAGGGAATGGATTCCAAGTAACAGACTTTAGCTATGGCATAGGCTTCCATGTCGACTACATCTGCTTTCAAGCCAATCTCAGATTCAACAAAAGAATCACCTGTGGCACAGGTTAAATTCATATTGATGGTGTTTATAGGGTGATCAGGTATTTCAATTATTTTAGGAGGGTCATTTTCATATGGAGTTTGTCCCAAGTCCGTTCCCAGAGGTCTAGAATCCATATCACGCTGAATAAAATATTTACAGTCAATCAAACCGGAAATGTTCTTTTTTAAGGAACCAGCAGTACCGAAATTGATAATTAGATCTGGTTTTTTATCCCTGATTGTTTTTAAAGCTGATAAAGCTGCATTTATCTTACCTACTCCCGTTAGGATAATTTCATACTTTGTGTCCAATGAATGAGTTTCTGGCTCAATTGCAGACAAGATTATCGCTTTCATTAAAAGGTTTTGGAGCAACGAAGTACAATGGCTTGATTATACAAGGAAGCTTCAATTTGTTGCCAAAAAGGGGGTTAATTATGCTTGAGTTCAATTTATTTAATGTAGCGCAATTTTTAGATCAGGGACTAGCAATTTTAGGAACATTTTTGCTAACAAGTTTGAGTGCAAGAACAAGAATGTATGGTTTTATAGTTTTCTTGTTGTTAAATATACCCAGCGTTTATCTGTTAGTGGTAACAGAACTGTGGTGGATATTGGTTGTTACACCTGTTTGGTTATACCTTAACTACAGGGGTTGGATAAATAATTATCGAGAGTCCAAAAGACTAGCTCAAATTTAGACGAAAATATTAATATTTTCATTTACTACCTTCTCTAAATAAGAAGATGGCTTGAATTCTGACCCCAATTCTTGCTCCATCTTTTTTAACCAGTCTAGGATCTTATCAAAACCAACCAAGCTGCCGTAGAACATGGGTCCACCCTCATAGGCAGGCCATCCGTAACCATTTATCCAAACAATATCAATATCGCTTGCCCTAATAGCCATGCCTTCTTCTAAAATTTTAAAACCTTCATTAATCATTGGGTATAAGCATCTTTCTAGTATTTCTTCTTTACTGATGTCTCTGAGTCTAATTTGTTTTGCTTCAGCAAATTTTCTAATAATGGCCTCAACTTCAGGGTCGGGAGATTTATTTCTATTTTCATCATAAAGATAGAAACCTTTTCCAGATTTTTGGCCTAAACGACCAGACTCGCAAAGAATGTCTCTTAAAGTTTCTCCTTTAGAAGTTTCTTTATTCCATCCTATATCCAGACCCGCAAGATCAGACATAGCAAAAGGACCCATGGGAAACCCAAAATTGAATAAGGCATCATCAATATCCCAAGGCAGGGCTCCCTCTAGAATTAATTTGTTAGCTTCTCTTTGTCTCTGACCCAGAATTCTATTTCCCACAAATCCTGGACAAACACCTACTACGGCAGCTATCTTGCCAATTTTTTTGGCTATAGCCATTGAGCTGGCTACTATCGATTTAGAAGTTTTTTCTCCTCTAACAATCTCTAACAGCTTCATTACATTGGCTGGACTAAAAAAATGAAGACCTATAACATCTTCAGGTCTTTTCGTCTCAGCGGCTATCTCATTTACATTAAGAGCAGAAGTATTGGAAGCAAGGATTGTTCCCGCCTTAGAAATGCCGTCGAGCTTTCGAAATATCTCTTTTTTCAAAGCCATGTTTTCAAAAACAGCCTCAATAATCAGGTCCTGAGAATTCAATGTATCAAGAGATAGTTCGCCGGTAATCAAAGCCATCCTGGTTTCAACATCTTCCATGGAGATTCTTCCTTTATTAGCAGTGTTCTCATAATTCTTTTTTATGATCGCTAAGCCCCTATCCAAACGTTCTTGGTTTTGTTCAATGATGGTTACCGGTATGCCGACATTGGCAAAGTTCATGGATATTCCTCCGCCCATGGTACCTGCTCCTATTACACCAACTGAGTTAACTTCAATTAATTCGGTTTCAGATGGAATGTCAGGAATTTTATTGACCAGTCTCTCGGCAAAAAATACGTACCTCTGAGCCGCTGACTGGCTGCCGGTTACAAGTTTAGTAAAAAGTTCTCTCTCAACTTTTATTCCTTCTTCGAAGGGTTTATTAACTGCAGCTTCAATACATTGGATATTGTATTCTGGAGCTAAAAACCCCCTGGTTCTTCTAGCTATGGATTTTCTAAAATCTGCGAACAAAGCATGATTACCCTTGTCTGCTTTGATGTTTTCTTCGTTTTCTTTAACTTTAACTAGGGGCCTATTCTCTTTTACTATGGTTGAAGCAAATTTAATTGCGTCTTCCAATAAACTATCCTCGTTGGCCATTTCATCAATTAAACCCATTTCAAGACATTCTTTAGCTGGCACGTGTTCTCCAGAAGTAACCATTTGAAGGGCCTTTTGAGCTCCCACTACTCTAGGAAGCCTTTGGGTTCCTCCTGCACCAGGAAGTAGCCCGAGTTTAACTTCAGGAAGACCACATTTCGCTGATGGTATTGCAATTCGGTAATGACAGGTAAGAGCTACTTCCAATCCTCCACCCAGAGCAGTTCCATGTATGGCGGATATGATTGGTTTGGAAGAATTTTCTATCATGTCCAGAACTTCAAAAAGGGATGGACCTTTAGGTGCTTGTCCAAATTCAGTAATGTCCGCTCCAGCGATAAAGGTCCTGCCTTCACATATCAACACAACTGCTTTGACGTTATCATCTTCCGTCGTTTGTTTTACGCCTACATGCAATCCTTCTCTAACTTTAGCTGAAAGGGCATTAACAGGAGGAGAATTTAAGGTTAAGACAGCTATGTTGGAATTAACTTCTAAATTGGTAACTTCATTAATAGCAGGCATATTTGCTCCGTTTATCTTGTAAAGAAAACATACTCTAGCCTATGATGCTTCTAAATTAAATATGCATATAAAGAATTCTACTTCTATTGAAAAACTTGTCCCCGAAGATGAGCGGGTGAACAGCTGGTGGTATAAACCTTGGATTAGATACCCACATGCCTAAGACCTATCTAGGACCAATGATAAAGCCCTTTAAGTAGAGTTAAAGTAGCCTTAAAAAAGTACATAGCCACTTAAGAAGCGGTCAGGTACTATTCTCTATGCAAACATCTGGAAATATTCATGGACGTACAATCCGACTCAAAGCCCTTTAATCCTTGGTGGGCTATCATTTTGGTTTTATTGGCATTTAATGTTCTGCCTGTTCCTTTTTACCTTATTCTTCAATCGATAGGCGGTGATTGGCTCATGCAAAATCCCGTAGAGGTGGAAGTACTTTCTTTTTCTACACCAATGTATCCCGTGTTGGATAATCTCAATTCGGTAATAGCAGCACCCTTGATCGTTTGGTTCTTGTACTGGCGTATGCAAAAGCGTAATTTGAACCTTTCTAGAGAATTAGGGCTTCAATCAGTCACGGCTCAAATCGCAGGCTTGTCTGTAATACTATATGGAATCTTTGCAGTAATAGAGCATTTCTACGGGACTTACTTTGACGTTCAAATGCCGGAAGCATTCATTCAATTTATTCTGTCTACTCCTACATGGTTGGCTCTGCTAAGTCTGGTGGTTGCGGCACCGATAATGGAGGAATTTATTTTTAGAGGCTTTCTTTTTTCGCAATTAAGGAATACAAGACTTGGAGGATGGGGCGCAATAATCACAACCAGTTTTCTTTGGACAGTAATTCATATTCAGTACGAACCAATGATCCTTTACTTACTGTTTATTTTCGGCATCTTGTTGGGCTACTTAAGATACAAATACAATTCTTTATATCTGGTGATTGGCATTCATGCTCTGAATAATACGATCCCATTCATCTTCGGTTTCGAGTAAAAACAACTTCAATCAGCGGGCAACTGGGCTACGATTTATTCAGCTTTTTGTAAGGAATAGACCTACTCAAGAGCTCATTCAAGGTCTTTTATTTCTTGGAGGCCATGACACTTGATAGCTTTAAAGTGTATTATTTCCATGTGTTAGATATTATAAGTTTCAATAGTTCTGAAGAGCATTTTGCCTTGTTAGTCAGTTTACAAGATGCTCTCTGGCCTGACCCCTGGAAGAATTGGGAGTCTGTTGAGATGTGCCGCTACCATGCGGAATTAATACCGGCTAAATGTAAAGCTCATCTGGATTTTATTAGACACGAAGGAAATGTAATTGGTTGGGGAGCAACTCATCACGACCCATGGGCCTTTGATCCAAATCTTTTAGATTCCACTCTAACAATACCTCAAGAAGATAAATACTTAGACTGTGCTCAGCAGTATCTGGAACTTCAGATTGAAACGGCAAGAAAGATGAAAGCTAAGGTTTTCCGTGCTTGGTCAGATTCAGGCAGTAATTGGTTTAAAAACTTTTATACCAAGAATGGATTTGAAATATCCCTTATAGAATATATATCTGAACTTAATTTAGACAAGTTCTTTATTGATGCCTTTGAATCCTCAGTATCCAGATTTGAAAAAAACGCTTATGTTATTTCAAGCCTTCAAGAGCTAAAAAAATTAAATGCTGACTGGGAAACAAAGATGTTCGATCTTTGGAAAAGGATTGAACAAGATGTTCCAAGTGATCTAGTTTTAGATCTTGATTTTGATTTATGGAAATCCAGTATATTTTGTCCTTGGTTTAAAGAAGAGGATGTTTACATTGTTGTGGATGGTGACAAATGGGTGGCACTATCTACTTATGCAAGATCGCTTCGGTCTAACGATAAAATTTCTACAGATCTTACTGGTGTATTACCGGAATACCGGCGTCAAGGCATTTGCAGTGCGGTAAAGATCCATGCTCTGAAAGACCTTAAAAAGAAAGGGTTTAAAGCGGTACTTACAGGAAATGAAGAGAACAACCCCATGTTTCAAATTAATTTGATGTTAGGCTTTAAAAAAGTTGGTGAAGAATTCGGTTGTAAACTCACCTTGTGAAAATGAGTGATAATTTTGTTTTCGTAGGTTACGAGAGAGAATTTAGTAATGAAATTCTTAGGTTATGGCGAGAATCATTCCATCGTGCTATCGGTATGGAAGAGGATACAAAACAGGAAGTGGTAAGGGAGCACCTCGAAGTTCTTCAATCTCTCAATCCTGACTTCATAAGAGTCGCTCTTGAAGGAAATACCAGTAAGATTATTGGTTTTATGAGAATGGAAGAAAATATAATAAATGATCTTTTTATTCATGTAGATTATCAACGACAAGGATTAGGTTCTCGATTCATTCAACAAGCAAAGGAAGAAAAAGAATTTCTTTCCTTAAGTACTTTCGAGTTAAATAAAGGTGCGCAAAAGTTTTACGAGCATCATGGCTTTGTAATATCTAGACGTGGTTTTGCTAGTTTTGAAGAAAACCCCTGGGCAACCAACCAAGAACAACTTGCGGATATTACCTATGAGTGGAGTCGAGAGTAAAAACTCATGCATGGTTATATTGTGATAAAAGTTTTTTAGATTTTTTTGAGATGCTTAAAGAATGGTGCCCAGAGGTAGAATTGAACTACCGACACAAGGATTTTCAGTCCTCTGCTCTACCAACTGAGCTATCTGGGCAAGTGTGGAGCAGATTGTATACAAATATCCATGCTTAAAGAAGATGCTATCCCTCTGGAGGAGTGTAGCCTGTAGGTCTAGCGTAATCTTCCCCCGAAAGAAACAAATCCATTTGATTGTTTAACCATTTCCTTGAATCTCTGTCTGTAAGGTTAATTTGACCTTCATTGATAAGCATTTTTTGATGATCTAACCATTCTTCCCAAGCTTGCTTTGAAACATTCTCATATATTTCTTGCCCCCTAGGCCCGGGGTAAGGTGGTTGATCTAAACCAGGTAGCTCTTTTTTGTATTTTTTGCAATTAACGGTTCTGGTCATGAGGTTGTGATTTGTTCGATGGTTCTTTTAATTGGTGTTGGAAGTCCTAAAGATTCTACATTTTTTGGATTAACCCAGACAGAGTTTTTATATTTCTTCTGAGTCTTTAGTTCCGCAAGATATGGAATGGCCTCCAGTTTGTAATGGCTAAAATTATGTTTGACCTTATTAAGTCTTTTTAAATTTAAATATTTTGTCTTAAACCTGGAATGAAATTCATCTTCTAGGGCTTCTTTCTCTTCACTTTCTATAAAGGACCAAAGACCGCCCCATAACCCCTTTTTGTTTCTTTTCTCCAATAATAAATCTCCTTCAGGACCCTGGGGTATAAGCCAAAACACTTTTTTAATCGGCTTGGGTTTGGACTTGCTTTTTGTTGGCAACGTTTCCACCAAACCTTGTGTCAATGCCAGACAATCTTGGTTAACGGGACAATGTTCGCAAGTTGGGTTTGATTTAGTACACACGGTAGCTCCCAGATCCATTATGGATTGGGTGTAAACATCGATCTGGTCATTGGGTAGTAATTTCTCAGATATTTGCCATAGATTTTTAGTAGTGGATGGCAAAGACAGCTCTCCTTCTATTTTACGATGTCTGGCCAATACTCGTTTTACGTTACCGTCCAATATGGCTGCTTTCTTTTTATAACCGAGCGCAAGGATTGCTCCCGCAGTCGATTTACCTATGCCGGGCAAAGATATTAATTCCTCCAAAGAGTTGGGAACTTTACCTTTATGCTTTGAACTAATTATTTTGGCTGCTTCGTAGATGTTTCTTGCTCTCGCGTAATAACCTAGGCCTGACCAATGACTCAAGACATGATCTAAGTTGGTTTCAGCAAGTTTTTTGACGTTAGGAAATTCTTTAATAAATCTTTTAAAGTAGGGGGTTGCTGTAGAAACTTGTGTTTGTTGTAGCATAATTTCAGAAATCCAAACTTTATAAGGAGTTCTTTTTTTCTGCCAAGGCAAATCCTTCCTGCCATTGGTTTTATGCCACCGGATTAATCTGGTACTAAATTTACTCATTCCACACTGATTGTATATTCAGAGAAGCAAAAGGTAGATTTAAATTATTTAGTATTTGGTTCAGGTTGATTTAATTTTCCAATAAGATTTTGTTTTGAACCTTGCCCTGGCTACTTATTTGATAACAAATTGGCAGTCCAGTTGGTATTTCTAATCTAACCACTTCATCGGGACTAAGATGGTCTAAGTGCATGACTAAAGCACGAAGTGAATTTCCATGGGCAACTACAATAATTTCTTGGTTTTTTTTGACTAGGGGCATTATGTTTTCTCTAAAGTAGGGGAGTACTCTTTCTGCAGTATTCTTTAGACTTTCGCCGCCAGGAGGAGGGGTGTCAAAAGACCTTCTCCAAGCTTGGACTTGGTCTTTTCCCCATTTTTCTCTAGCTTCATCCTTATTTAAACCAGATAGGTCACCATAATCTCTTTCATTTAAAGCTTGGTTTTCTATAGTTTTTAAATCCTTTTGATCTATTTGTTCAAGTATCAATTTTACAGTTCTTTTTGCCCTCAACAGGACTGAGGTAAACATTAAATCAAATTTATAACCGTATTTTTTTAGTGTTATTCCAGCTTCTACAGCTTCTTTTTCCCCTAGCTCAGTGAGATCAGGATCTTTCCAACCGGTAAAAATATTTTTCTCATTCCATTGGCTTTGTCCGTGTCTGATTAAAACTAAGGAAGCCATAGATTAATTCTTAAGTTTGAAAAATTATTATTAGAATGAAACTATTCTAACTCACGAACCTATATAATCACGATCCAAAATGGACACATTCTTTCTTTTTATTTCACAAAATCTGATCGCAGTAGCGTTGCTACTGTTTACCATTGTGGCTCTAATTATTTACGAAGGGAGAAAAGGAGGAACGAAGTTAGATCCCACTCAAGCTACCAGAATGATGAATAAGGAAGGAGCTCTAGTTGTAGATCTTAGGCCTTTAACTGAGTTTTCTTCTGGCCATATTGCAGGCTCCATAAACGTTCAACCTGATAAAGTCGAACAGCATTTAGTTTCTATAAAACACTCCAAAGAAACCCCAGTAATTCTAGTTTGTAAAACGGGTAGTAACTCAAAAGGTACTGGTGGTTCCCTTGTAAAGGCTGGTTATTTAAAAGTTAATGTTATTAATGGAGGGATGATGACTTGGGAAAGCAATGGAATGCCTCTTTCTAAATAAGATCATTAATTCATACCAAGCTCTTTAATTTTCCTAGTTAGGGTATTTCTTCCCCAGCCTAAAAGTTTTGCGGCCCCATTTTTTTTCCCCAGCGTTTTATTAAGAGCAGCCTCTATCATAGTTTTTTCAAATTCAGGCAGAGCCAGGTCCAGGAGCTCTGTTTCTCCTTTTGCTAAAGAATCCTCTGCCCAAGATTTTAATTTTTCTGTCCACTCAGTTTTAGATCCAGTGCTTTCTCTCTTAAGGTCAGTTGGTAAATCTTCTAATCTGATTTGCCGGGAAGGTGCCATTACCGTTAACCATCTACATGTATTTTCTAATTGCCTTACATTTCCAGGCCAAGCTAGCTTAGATAAGTAGTCTTCTACTTCTTCAGACAAATATTTAGTTTCTTCTTTTAATTCTAAGGCGGTAAGTCTTAGAAAATGTTTACAAAGAGCCGGAATGTCATCTCTTCTTTCATTAAGGTTAGGTAAAGATATCTTTATTACGTTTAGCCTATGAAAAAGGTCTTCTCTAAAAACTCCCTTTTCTACCTGCTCTTCCAAACATTGGTGGGTAGCTGCAATTATTCTTACATCTACGGTTATAGGTTTTCTTCCTCCTACCCTATAGAACTCTTTATTAGAAAGAACTCTTAGTAATCTTGTTTGAGTTTCAAGAGGCATGTCTCCAATTTCATCTAAAAAAAGAGTTCCTTCATGTGCTAGTTCAAATCTTCCTGTTCTCTTCTCATCAGCACCAGTAAATGCACCTTTTTCATGACCAAATAATTCGGCTTCTAATAATTCTTTTGGAATGTCGGCCATGTTAAGAGCTATAAAAGACTTTTCTTTCCTAGGACTATGTTGAAATAAAGCGTTGGCAACAAGCTCTTTACCAGTCCCAGATTGTCCAACCAACAAGACAGTTGAGTTGGAATTAGATAATTTACCTATAGCCCTAAAAACTTCTTGCATAGCGGAAGCTTCGCCTATTATCTCTGCTTTAGGCAGGCTTTCTAAATGATCTTCAGTTGCATCATCAGAGGACATAGCTCTTTTTACCATTTGAATGGCATCCTCCATATCAAAAGGTTTGGGTAAGTATTCCCAAGCTCCATGTTCATAAGATTCTACTGCGCTCTCTAAGTCAGAATGGGCTGTCATTATTATGATTGGTATATCAGGACGTTCTTCTTTTACTTGGTCTAACAGAACTAAACCACTTGTTCCAGGCATTTTTATGTCAGTTAATATAACCCCGGGTGTTTCTTGATCTAACTTCTTTAAAACTTGAAGTGCAGACTCAAAAGTTTCGACTTTTAAACCTTTCTCAGACAGTCCTTTTTCTAGAACCCATCTTACGGATTCGTCATCATCAACTATCCAAACAGTGTTCTTTTTAGGCATGAATTCTCTTCGACTCCTTTTGGCGAACAGCCTTTTCTACTGGAATTAAAATAGAGAATATTGTTTTTCCTGGTTCGCTATTACATCTAACAGTTCCATTGTGCTGAGAAATAATTCCTTGAGTGATAGAAAGACCAAGCCCCGAACCTTTGACTTTAGTAGATATCATTGGGAAAAAAATTGATTCTTTGATGTCATTCGGTACTCCTGGTCCATTATCAAATACAGAAATCTTACATAGGGTTTTATGTTGGGTTTCTCCTAAAAATTCTTGATGGATCCTTGTACTAACTTGTATCTTCGGTGAAAGAATATCCGACTCAACAAGTGCTTCTTTTGCATTATTTATCAGATTAAGAATACCCTGCTCGAGCAAGTAACTATCAATGTATATATCCGGAATGCTTGGGTCATAATCTTCAACTAAAGTTATGCCTTTCTCCTGTAAATCTTGATGGACTAAAGTTATCACGTTCTCTAAAACCGTGTGAACATTCTGAACTTCAAAAGAAGGTTTTCTATTGGGGCCTAAAATACTATCCACCAAAGAAGTTAACCTATCAGTTTGATTAATGATAATTTCTGTATATTCGTTGAGATGCGGCTCAGGAAGTTTTTGACTTAATAACTGAGCAGCCCCCCTTATGCCACTTAAAGGGTTTTTAATCTCATGTGCAAGACCCTTTATAAAGGCTGAAGTTACTTCTTGATTAGTCTTAGATCTAAGTCTCTCGCGAATCTCATGAGCATATTCTTTATTGGTTATTTCAACAATAAGTCCTTCTCCAAGAGAATCATTTGAGAAGGGCTGGACATGATAATCACATAATAATCTTTTTCCTCCTTTTACAAAAAGAAGTGCATCTACCTTAGCAAAGTTACTCTTGTCATTTAAACAGCCTTTAAATTTTTGATTGCTGTCCGGCTCTTCGTAAAATAGTTCTTTTAATTCTCTTTTTCTTGAAGCATTCAAACTTGTATCCAACATAGATTGAGCTGAAGTATTTAAAAACTGAATTCTTAGAGATTCATCTAAAACAAGAATTCCTGTATTAAGCTCGGAAATGTAGTTCCATACTGGATTATTCATGGGTTCTTTATTTGAAAGAAAGGGGGTCTGCCCCTTTTTCTATTCTCTAAATAAACAATTCAAATTAAATTTTTGCTTGCCAGTGCGCATTTAAGATAAAGTTCCTACAATGTGAGATATGATTTTGTACGGATCTGCATTTGAAGCAGGACGCCTGTCTTCCAGATAACCATTCCAGTCATGCTCAATGGTATATATGGGAATCCGAATGCTTGCTCCACGATCGAAAATGGCATAAGAAAACTGATCAATACTTTGAGTCTCATGAAGACCAGTAAGTCTCATGTCATTGTCAGATCCATAAGACTCAATGCCCTCTTTATGAACATCTTTAAGCTTTTCACAAATTGAATAGAAAAGTTTTTCAGATCCTTTGGTTCTCATTTCTTCATTTGAAAAGTTTGCGTGCATGCCCGAACCATTCCAGTCTCCTTCTTTAGGTTTCGGGTGAAGATTCACACCCACTCCAAATTCCTCTGCCACTTTGTGAAGCAAGTATCTACTTACCCACAAATCGTCTCCAGCTTTTATGCCTTTACCGAAACATTGATATTCCCACTGTCCTAAAGCTACTTCAGCATTGGTACCAGAAAGTTCAATACCAGCTTCGAGACAAGCCTCTAAATGGGCTTCAGATATTTCCCTTCCAGCAACGTTGTCTGCTCCAACTCCGCAGTAATAGTCACCTTGTGGTCTCGGGGTTCCGTCTTCCCATCCTAGTGGATCACCATTTTTACCCGTAAAGAAAAACTCTTGTTCAAATCCGAACCACCATTCATCAGTAACTACTTCTGAAGCGGCAACTCTTGTATTTGAAGGGTGGGTTTCATGCTCTCCTGTTTCAACTTGGCACATAACTAAGTAATCTGCAAACAAAGGATTATCGTATGTCTGAACTGGAAGTAACAAACAGTCAGATTTTCCTCCTTCTGCTTGTTGAGTTGAAGAGCCGTCAAATGCCCATGCAGGAGGTGAGTCATCCTCTGTTGTTTTAATTTTACTTCTAAGAGAAGGTTCTGGCTGATATCCATCTAGCCAAATGTATTCATATATTTTCATTTCTGACATTTTAGTATTCTCCTTGCTAAATAATTGAATTTGAATAATAGCATAAAAAAAGCCCTAGTTGAGGGCTAATTAATGTCACTTTTAGTGCAAAATGCACTAAATAAAAGCAAAAGCACTATAAAAGTGCATGAAGTTTTATCAATTGATCTGATAAACCTTCTTTCTTTGAAAATATTAACCATTCAGATAAGAATTTATTCCATTGAAACTTTTCATCTTTATGAAACATATTTTTATTGGGGTATTTATTCTTCATCCAGAAAAGATATTTACCGTTGAATGTTATAACTTCTGCCATCCTAAGATCATGATAAATTGCTACATTAATTCTTGTGTTGATTAAATTGCTATTCAAAATTTCTGACTGATTAATTAAAAGAGTAGAAGTATATTTTGAGTCTTTAATAAATTTTAAAGTAACTTTTGAACTACTATTTCCTTCTGGTAACAAATAAGACATATTTATATTATTTTCAAAGCTAGGAATAATTTTTTTTAATTTTAAAAAGTTCTTTTCATACAAAATTAAGAGACCCCTGAGATTAGTCCTTGGCTTTTTTCTTAAAGTTATTCCTGTATATTCAATTTTAGTCATATGAAGACCATAATATTAACGCAGCAACAGACCTAAAAGGTTTCCAAGGGTCAGCTATTTCTTCAATTGTCAACCTTTTTGGCTTTTTTTCTAAACCTTTAATCTTTTGAATTGCAACTTGTAAGCCTAGATCAGATGCAGGCCAAGCATCTAGTCTAGACATACAACCTAGAAGGTAGCATTGGGCTGTCCATTCTCCTATTCCTTTAAACTTAACCAGTTTTTTAACAACATTTTCATTTGACATTCTCTCAAGCGCATTATAATTAATTTCCCTTGACAGAGATGCTTCTGCAATTCCTAGGCAATAATTAATCTTTTGAGAGCTTAATCCTGCAGATTTAAAGACTTTGTTATCAGTTATCAGAAACTGCTTAGCAGAGAAAGGAACAATAGACGCTTTTAATCTTCCAAAAATAGCTTTTGCTGAAGCTACTGAGAGTTGTTGTTCGACGATTAAATTTATGAGACCTGTAAATCCTGAAGGTCTCTTAAACAAATCAATTTGTTTTCCTCTCCTATTAACTATTTGCTCTAAATCAGAATCTTTTTTACAAAGAACCTCAATAGCCTTTTTAAGAGACTTGGCGTTTAATTTTTGATTTGTCTGAGTACATTCCATTAGTTACTGAATTCTTGAAGGGTAGAAGGGATTTACATCTTTCGGTGTAATCTAATATATGCATTCTTTCCCTTACAAGAAAATCCTCTATTGCTTTTTTAAAACGATCATCTTTAATCCAGTGAGCTGAATAAGTCTCAACAGGAAGAAACCCTCTTTTAATTTTGTGTTCTCCTTGTACGCCTGGGTCAAACCTTTTTAGTTTATTTTCTATGCAGTGTTCTATGCCTTGATAGTAGCAACTTTCAAAATGGAGAGAGTCGTATTCTTCAAGACAGCCCCAGTACCTACCATAAAGATTATTAGAATCTTGGAAATTCAAAGCTCCAGCTAAAGGTTTTTTTCCGAGGTAGTCTCTAGCCATAACCAAGACTAGGGTATCCGGAATTTTTTTTGCAATTTGAAGAAAAAAATCAAGGTTTAGATAAGCTTTCATACCTCTCTTAAGATAAGTAAGTTGGTAAAACTTAAAAAAGATTTCCCAAATTTCTTCTGAGATATCTTTTCCAGGTATTCTTTCTAAAAAGATATTTTGATCCAATATTTTAGACCTTTCCTTTTTCATGTTTTTTCTTTGTCTTGAGGTTAAATCATTAAGAAAGTCTTCGAAATCATTATAGTTATTATTGAACCAGTGAAAGGAGTAGCTAGTTCTTAAATTAAACCCTGAGTCTGTATACGGGTTAAGCTCTTTTTCTTCAGGGAAGAGGATATGTGCACTAGATAATTTCAGCTTACTGGAGATTTCTTCAATTCCTTCTTTAATAAGGGCACTAATCTCAACTCTTTTACTTTCATCCAGGATGCAAAGTCTAGGTCCTGTGGCAGGA
This sequence comes from SAR86 cluster bacterium, assembly GCA_022447065.1. Lineage (GTDB taxonomy): Bacteria > Pseudomonadota > Gammaproteobacteria > Magnimaribacterales > Magnimaribacteraceae > AEGEAN-183. Next base: position 63,902 of record JAKUUM010000001.1, read on the forward strand.
GTAAAGGGGATTGCACTTACCAATTTAGGATAGTAGTCCAAGCCATTTCTATAATAAGCATCTGCCCAGGACCAATCAAAAATAAATTCTCCATGAGAATCTGTTTTTATGTACATAGGCATTAAAGCAATGACCTCTTGATCTTCTTTTACGAGAAGATGGAATGGATACCATCCTGTATTTTCTCCTACACAACTACATTCCTCTAAAGCTAATAAAAAAGAGTGGTTAAGAAAGGGGTAATCCGAATTTACTAACTTATTCCAAGCATTCTCATCAACATTCTTTATAGACTCAACGAAATGTATTTGCATCTGCTTATTTTATATACCTTGAACGGTACCAAACATAGAACCGAGAAGAATAGTAAACCCAATCCAATTATTCCTCTTGAAAGCCAGAAAACATTTGTCTCTATCCCCTTCCTTGATAAGCTGAAATTGAAAAAAAACTAATACAAGGCAAACCAGAATACTTAAATAAAAGACTGGATTAATTTTTTCTAAATAGCCACACAATGACCAGAGACAAAGCGATAATAAGTGACAAGATAATATTAATTTTTGGGAATGTTTTCCAAAAGTTATAGCTGAAGAGTAAAGCCCCATGGACTTGTCATCTTCTTTATCGCTCATTGAGTAGGCTGTGTCATAGGCTATAATCCAAAAGAAACAAGCTGTAAACATAATTAGAGACGTTAGTGAAATTCTATCCAATTCTGCAGCAGAAACCATTAAAACACCCCAGGAAAATGCGATACCAAGGAATATTTGAGGAATTCTAAAAAATCTTTTGGAAAGAGGGTAAATAACTGCAATTACAAGGCCGATAATGGCGACCATAACTGTAAGTATATTTGTCCACGCTAACAAAGAAGCAGAGAGGCATACTAGAATAAAAAAAAGAATTAATGCTTCTTTGGGTTTTACCTCTCCTGTCACCAAAGGTCTGTTCTTAGTTCTTTTAACTTTGCCATCAAAATCTCTATCGAAGTAATCGTTAATTACACACCCAGCTGATCTCATAAAGAAAGTTCCTAGGCAGAAGATAATTACTAATTCAAGACTTGGAGATCCATTCTTTAAAATAAGAAAAGCGCTCAAAGTAGGCCAGAGGAGAAGCAAAGTTCCAATGGGCTTTTCTAACCTCATTAGTCTTCCCAGCGAAATTAGTTTAATTATCATTTACCTACTTACTGTACTTACAATAAAGAACAACTACTTTAGTCTAGGTTGCAAAGAAAGTTGAGTTAGAATGTCGCCTTTTATCAATTATCATAAACGTCAATAGATGAAAAAGTGGGAATGCATGGTGTGTGGTTTCACATATGATGAAGAAGAAGGTTGGCCCGAGGATGGTATAGAGCCAGGAACAGCCTGGGAAGATATACCCGAAGATTGGGTATGTCCGGATTGTGGTGTTAGCAAGGAAGATTTTGAAATGGTGGAGATAAGTTAAGAATATGACTTTGACTACAAGAATAGTTGTTGCAATGGTCTTGGGTATTGCCTTGGGCTCTTGTATAAAAATTATTCATGATCAATCTATTTTAGGGACTGCTATTGATTACTTTCTTTTTGATTTACTGGCTAATGGCCTCTTTGATATTGTGGGCCAAATATTCATTGCTTCTTTAAGACTGGTTATAGTTCCACTAGTTTTTGTATCTTTAGTTTGTGGGGTTGTGTCGATTGCAACAACTTCACAAATTGGAAGAATTACAGTAAAGACTCTAAGTCTTTACCTTCTTACTACGGCTATAGCCATAACTTTGGCATTATGTTTTGCCATTCTAGTCCAACCTGGAGTTGGGGTAGACATGGCTCTTCCTCAAACTTTTGAACCTAGGGAGGCCCCAGGTTTAAAAGATGTAATAATTGGAATATTTCCAACAAATCCAATAGCTGCCATGGCGGAAGGGAATATGCTTCAAATAATCATTTTTTCTCTATTTTTTGGTGTGGCCTTAAAAGGGGCAGGTGAATTTGCTATGCCGCTTCAACAAACCTTTGAAAGATTGAATAAAGTTATTTTAAAGTTGGTAACCATTCTTATTGAGTTAGCTCCATACGGAGTGTTCTCTTTACTATTAACCCTTTTTGCCACTCAAGGCATAGGCGTTATCGGAGATTTAGCTAAGTATTTCTTTTTACTCTTATTGGTGCTTATTTTGCATGGATTTTTAACCTATGGGCTGTTCATTTCCTTGGTGGCCAGATTAAATCCATTAATTTTCTTCAACAAAATGAAATCAGTGGCTCTATTTGCTTTTAGTACTTCTTCTAGCAGTGCAACTATGCCGGTAACCTTACAGGCAGTAAGGGATAAGCTGGGTGTTAATTCTTCTGTAAGTTCTTTTACTGTTCCACTTGGAGCTACTATTAACATGGATGGTACAGCTATTATGCAAGGTGTAGCCACAGTATTTATTTCTCAGGCCTTCAATATAGACATTTCATTTACTGGTTATCTGATGGTAATTTTGACCGCCACGCTTGCTTCCATAGGAACCGCAGGCGTTCCTGGAGTAGGTCTCATCATGCTAGCTATGGTTTTAGAGCAGGTAGGTTTACCGGTAGAAGGAATAGCTCTAATAATTGGGGTAGACAGGCTACTAGATATGACCCGAACGGCAGTAAACGTGTGTGGAGACGCCATGGTTTCTTGTTTGGTAGGAAAATCTGAAAATGAATTTAATTCAGAGATATTTTATTCTAAAAATTAGTATTTTATTTAATTTATGATTCTTGTAGACTCAAGCGCCTTCAGTCAGTCGATAAAGAAATTTTATTCCATCAATTTAACGGAGAAAAGATGATCGAGTCTTATTTATCAATACCACCCATTCTTGGAGGTCTAGGACTTCTATGCGCATTGGGAATTTATATTATTGTAAGTAGATATCCAGTAGGAGGAGACAAAGTAAAAAAGATAGGGGATCAAATACACCTTGGTGCCATGGCCTTTATGCGCAGAGAATATACTTACTTAGCTGGATTCGTTGTTGTTTTAGTTCTACTGAGTTTGTGGGCTCTTGGTACAGGTACTGCTACTGCAGTCTTGGTTGGGGCTTTATCATCTGCCGTGGCAGGTTGGCTAGGAATGTATTCTGCTACTAAGGCCAATGTTAGGACAGCTACTGCGGCTTTAGAACATGGCGCGGAGGCCGCCCTTTCTGTAGCTTTCTACGGAGGATCAGTAATGGGTCTTTGTGTGGCTTCATTGGGTCTTATAGGCTTGGGATCCATGTTTCTCCTTTTTGGTGGTGACCCTACTACCGCGCATTCAATTGAGGGCTTTGGGATGGGCGCTTCTAGCGTTGCACTGTTTTCTCGTGTAGGAGGAGGTATTTATACCAAAAGTGCAGATATAGGTGCTGATTTGGTAGGAAAAATAGAAGCAGGAATTCCAGAAGATGATCCAAGAAATCCTGGGGTTATAGCAGACCTAGTAGGTGACAATGTTGGCGATGTAGCGGGAATGGGCTCAGATATTTTTGAGTCCTATTGTGGTGCTATGATCGCTTCAATAGCAATAGCTGCAACTTTAGGTAGCTCTACGCTGATGTTCTTGCCTTTAGCATTAACTTCTCTGGGCTTAGTGTCTTCAGTTATAGGAATAATCATAGTTAGACTTTTTTCAAGTCTCTCTCCGGGTGCAGCTATGAGAACTGGAACCATAGGAGGACCGGTCATTTTTGTAATAGCTGCCTATTTTTTAACAACAGATCAAGCTTTTTTAGGAGCGGAGGGAGTTAATATCTGGCTAGCTGTCTTAGCTGGCTCTGTGGGTGGAATTCTCATAGGTTTAGTAACTGAATACTACACAGGGGCTAAACCTGTTCAAAAGATTGCTAAATCTGCAGAAACAGGACCTGCTACGGTAATAATTACTGGATTGGCAGTAGGAATGCAATCAGTGGTAATTCCAGTAGCTGTTATTGCAGTGATTATATATATATCCACTTCCTTAACAGGCTTATACGGAGTTGGAATAGCCGCAGTAGGAATGTTATCAACTGTTGGCATTACCATGGCAATTGATGCCTACGGTCCAGTTGCGGATAACGCGGGTGGCATTGCGGAGTATGCCGGTATGCCAAAAGAAACAAGGAAAATAACGGATGAGCTGGATGAACAAGGAAATACCACAGCAGCTATAGGTAAGGGCTTTGCTATTGGAGCAGCAGCATTAGCTGCTTTGGCCATCATTGCGGCATTTGTGGAGACCGTTTCATATAACAGAGGTGAGGAATTTGTTCTTCTGCTTTCCGACCCCATGGTTTTAGTAGGATTATTTATTGGGGGAGCTATACCCTTCCTTATTGCTTCCATAACCATGACAGCAGTTGGTGATGCAGCGTTTGAAATGATTAACGAGATAAGAAGACAGTTTAAAGAGATACCGGGTCTACTTGAAGGCAAGGCAGAGCCCGATACAGAAAAATGTATTGATATAGCAACAACTGCAGCCTTAAAGAAGATGTTAATTCCGGGGATAATAGCGGTTAGTGCACCCCCAGCAGTGGGCTTTCTAATCAGTGCTGAATCCTTAGGAGGTATGTTGGCTGGAGGGCTTTTGAGTTGTGTCCTTTTGGCCCTGATGATGGCCAATGCAGGCGGAGCGTGGGATAACGCAAAAAAGTATATTGAAAAAGGCAACCTTGGTGGTAAAGGAACCGATACTCATGCAGCAGCTGTTGTCGGAGATACCGTAGGGGATCCTTTTAAAGATACGTCAGGACCTTCAATGAATATCTTAATAAACGTAATGGCTATTGTTAGCCTTGTAATAGCGCCACTGCTTTAAAACTAAACAAGTCTTTTCATCATCGTTTTGTGAGGAATACCTGTATCAGATTTATAAGGACCTTTTTCTTCATAACCCAAAGAAAGATAAAAGCTAATAGCTTTATCTCTAGCATTCAAAGTCATTTCCTTAACGCCTTGGCTTAAAGCATGTTCTTCTAGTTTTGTAACTATCTCAGAACCTATCCCTTTTCTCTGAAAGGAATCGGTAACAGCCATATATCTAATTTGACCTTCTGTTTCTCTATTAAAATGCAGTCTTCCACCTCCTATAACTTGTTTTTCCTCATCCAAAACAATTAGATGAAAACTTTCATCTTCTAGTTCATCCTTTGAAGTATTCTTAGACATTCCCAATGGTTTTCTCAGCTTCTCCCATCTGAAATTAAAATATTTATCCCACTCCAATTCAGTTTCTGGTGATTTAATGATGTAATTCATAGATTACTTACTTCAAGACTGTAGATTAATAACAATGATTAAAAAGGATAGCATTTATAAAGGAGATAATTCTAATGACTTACCTTTTTCTTTCAATGAAGAAGTGGCTGAAGTTTTTGAAGACATGATAGACAGGTCAGTACCTGGCTACGCTTCAAGTTTAAGATTGATCAAAATTTTTACTAACAAATACTTCCGAGAAAACAGTAATTGTTACGATCTGGGTTGTTCACTTGGAGCGGCCACAGAAAGGCTGCTCAAAGCAACAGAGGGTAAGGAAGCAAAGATTATTGCCATCGACAATTCAAAGGCAATGATTGACTCATGCAATCGCAGATATGCAGATCACATTAAATCAGGAAAGGTCGAGTTTATTAAACAGGACATAACTGATACGAAGATAAGCAACTCCTCCATTGTAGTGATTAATTTCGTCCTTCAGTTCCTAAGTTCAGCTGAAAGGACAAGTCTCTTAGAAAGAGTTTATGAAGGTATGATACCTGGAGGTAGATTAATTTTATCTGAAAAGATCCATTTCGACAGCCGGTTTAGAACCGAGGCAATGTCTGAATTGCACCATCAGTTTAAGGCAGAGAATGGTTATACAGAAATGGAAATTTCCAGAAAAAGAGATGCCCTGGAAGGGGTCCTGCTAACTGACCTAGGAACTCTACACTTTCAAAGGCTTGAATCAATCGGATTTAAAAAGGTTAGAAAAGTAATGACTAATCTAAACTTCATGACTTTAGTAGCTGGAAAATAATGTTAGGGATTTCAAAAAACTGGGTAAAAGTCCTTAATAAATATAATGAAAATCCTTATGGGACGAAGAAAGATAAGCGAATTGACGATTGGCATAAAATAATTTCTTCTCTTCCAAAACTAGAATCGACAAAAATAGATTTAAAGAAAGAAGTTCTAATATCAGGCAGCTGGAATGACCAGGAAAGGAAAAAAGCCAAAGAGCTTTTACTTGAACTCATTCCTTGGAGAAAGGGACCTTTTGTAATTGGGGATATATTCATCGATGCAGAATGGAGGTCTAACCTGAAGTGGGAGCGCTTTTTGGAACTCCACATAGATTTGTCAGGAAAAACCATTTTGGACGTTGGGTCAGGTAACGGCTATTACGGATTTAGGATGTTAGGCCAAGGGGCAGAATCAGTGATTTGCCTTGAACCCAACCTTTCTCATCTAACTCAATTCATTGCTATTAATCATATAGTTCAATCTAAACAAATCAGAATGATCCCGGAGAGGATTGAAGAATTAATTGTTACAGATAAATGTTTTGACCTAATTTTCAGCATGGGAGTTTTATATCACCAAAGAAAGCCAGAAGAGCACCTAAAGTTACTTTCTTCTCATTTGAAAGAAGAGGGTAGTATCATCCTAGAAACATTAATAGCTCCAGAAGAATATGGAGAAGTTCTTATTCCAGAAGGAAATTATACCAACATGCGTAACGTATGGTTTGTACATACAAAAACTGGACTAGAAAAACTTGCAAAAAATGTGAATCTGAATATTTCAGCTATATCTAGCCCTTGTCAAACAACTACCGAAGAACAAAGAACTACATCATGGATGCCCTTTAAGTCTCTTTCAGATGCTTTAAACACTGATTCGGGTCTGACAATTGAGGGACTTCCTAGGCCAGAACGTGTGTTTTTAGTCTTAAATAAAAAAAATTTCTAGAACTAATTTTTAGATATTTTGTGCTTTATATTTAAAAGGAGTGTTTATACAGTGGCTGAAAGCCATTATTCAATGGGTTTAAGGTAATATTTTTATTGAGAAAGGGGTTCTTATAGGCCCGTTTTTTATTTACTTTTATGAACCTAAGAATCCGAGTAATCCAGTCTTGTGCCAATCCATCGGTCGATAAGTGCTCTGGCTTGTGCTTTGTTGTTTTTTGCAATGGCAAACGCTTCTTGTTGTGCGGATTCAAGAAGATCTGCGTCTCTGATTGGATTGGCTATCTTTAGATTCATAAGACCGGATTGTCTTAAGCCGTGGATATCACCCCCGCCTCGAAGCTCAAGATCTTTTTCGGCTATCACAAAACCGTCGTTGGTTTCTTCCATGGTTTTGATTCTTTCTTGCGCGAGGGGAGATAGTGGTTCTTTGTAAAGCAGCAGACAATAAGAGTCCATATCCGCTTTACGCCCAACCCTTCCTCTGAGCTGATGTAGTTGTGCTAATCCCAATCTTTCAGGATTCTCTACAATCATCAAAGTGGCTTCGGGAACATCCACACCTACTTCAATTACTGTGGTGCATACCAACAGCTGTATTTCACCTTTTCTAAATTTATTAATGGTCTTGTCCTTCTCTTCTTTTTTAAGTCGGCCGTGAACTAAACCTACTTTAACTTTGGGAATCTGATTATTTATCTCTTTGTATAGCTCTTCTGCCGCTTGTGCTTCAAGTTCATCAGAATCTTCTATAAGGGTACAAACCCAATAGGCTCTTTGCCCTTCAAGACAAACTTGTTCTATACGGCTGATAACTTTTTTTCTCATTGAGTTGGGTCTTGAAGAAGTTTGCACAGGAAGTCTTCCCGGCGGGAGTTCATCGATGACAGAAGTGTCTAAGGCACCATACACTGTCATGGCAAGCGTTCTTGGGATTGGAGTAGCCGTCATGATGAGTTGGTGAGGACTCAATTCTTTACTTCCTCCTTTCTCGAGCAATGAGAATCTCTGATGCACTCCAAATCTGTGTTGTTCGTCAATGATTGTTAACCCTATTGCTTGAAAAATTACATTTTTTTGAAAAAGTGTATGCGTTCCAATCATAATATTTGTAGTTCCTTTCTCTAGATCTTCCAATATTCTTTTTCTTTCTTTTGTTTTAGTAGCTCCTAATAAAAGATCAACTTTAATTCCTAATTTAGAGAACCAGTTAGATATATTTTCATAATGTTGTTCAGCCAGAATCTCAGTAGGGCACATCAAGGCAGTTTGTAATCCATTTTGACTAGCTTGCAATGCTGCCAGAGCGGCAATAACAGTTTTTCCTGAACCCACATCCCCTTGCAACAACCTCCGCATGGGAATTTCTTTACAAAAGTCTAATTTAATCTCTTTCCAGACTCTTTCTTGTGCACCAGTGAGGTTAAATCCAAGGGAATTCATGAATTTATCTTCTTCACTGGAAGGGGACTTCATTGATGGAGCTTTTCTTGATTCTGTTTCTCTTTTCAGCATTCCCGAGCACAAGATATGTGCTACTAACTCTTCTTTTATTAATTTTCTTTGAGCAGGATGTTGACCCGACCTTAGCATTTCCAGATCAGTCTCAGTTGGAGGATTGTGAATAAATGCTAAAGCACTTAATAAATCTGCAAAGTCGTTCTCCTTATCCATCGTCCAACTTTCTTTTAAGAGCTTATTTTGTTGGCAGTAAATAAGAGCTTCTTGAATGATTTTCCTTAAACGGCCTTGCTGAAGGCCAGAAGTAGAAGGGTAGACAGGAGTTAAGCTATTTTCCATACCTATTTCTTCGTCTTTTGCAAAAACCCGATATTGAGGATGGATCATTTCTTTTCCTTTTGGACCATGCCTGATAACCCCGAAGCATCTGATCTTGTAACCTTCTTTAAGGGTTTTATGTTGAGCCATTGCGAAATGAAACATTCTCATTGTCAGCCTACCAGTACCATCGAATATTTCTGTAATTAGCATTCTTTTGCCTCTAAATACAACCGTAGATTTAACTATTTCTCCTTCAATAAGAAGAGGTACTTCGTATGGAGCATCACCTATAGAAATGAGCTGCGTCCTGTCCTCATATTTATATGGAAGATGGAAGACAGCATCCTCCACTTGTAGGATGCCTAGGATTGATAATGATTCAGCTATTTTAGGACCAACACCCCTTATATTTTCAAGAGGATGTAATTTCTGATTGCCTTCAGGCATAAATAAATTTGAAGGCTAGTCTTGAACTATTATTCCCTCAATTTCAATTAAAGAGTCTAGAGGTAATTTAGCCACTTGAACGGCAGCTCTTGCAGGATATGGTTCAGTGAAAAATGACCTCATTATTTCATTCACTTCAGCAAATACTGATAGATCTGAAAGATATATATTCAGCTTAACAATCTGGTCAGTAGAAGCTCCTGAAGCTTCACATACAGATAAGATATTTTTAAAAACCTGCCTTATTTGGTTCTCATTTCCTTCAACTAGTTCCATGGTTTCAGGGTCAATTGGTATCTGCCCAGACATGTAAGTAGTATTGCCAGAAGTTATTGCTTGTGAGTAAGTTCCTAGTGCCTTAGGTGCATTATTGGTTTCAACTTTTTCTTTCATGGTAATTAGTGCAAGGTTCTAGCTTCTCTCATCTCTTGGTCATGGATTCGGTTGATAGATAAGATATTTTTTAATTTCTTAAGTTTTCTTATTACTGAAGCAAGTTGATCTCTTCCTTTGACTTGTAAGGTAAGAGCAAACTCTACATGCCCCAAGTCAAGCTCTTGTGTTCGAATGGATTCAATATTTGTGGCTGAATTTGTAATGGTTGAAGCCATAGTAGCAAGTAATCCGGGCTCATCAGAGGCAAGGATTTTTATATCGGTAGAAAATTCTCTTTCTAACTCTTCATGCCAATCAATAGGAAAACATTGAGTTGGATCTTCTCTTACCGAAAGAATATTTTTACATCTTTCTTGGTGGACAACTAAACCACTTTTAGTGAAATGTCCTATAACAGAATCTCCAGGAATGGGTTTACAACAAGTAGCATAATTTACTACCAATCCTTCAGTTCCTGTAATTTCTAGAGCTGGAGTTGAATCACTCTCGTCTTTCGTTTCTTTATCAAGAAAACTAGTAATTTGTCTAGCAACAACATTACCTACTCTCTTTCCTAGACCTATTTCTTCAAGTAATTTATTAAGACTTCTTACACCTAAGGCATCTAATGCTTTTCTCAACTCTTCTTTATCAAGATGTCTCAACTTTACATTTAAAGAACCAAGGGATTGGTCTAATAATTTTTTCCCTAATTTTCTTGCTTCAGAAGTTCTTAGGTTGCTCAAATAGTTACTAATACTATTTCTTGCTCTAGAAGTCACTGCAAAATTTAGCCATGCTGGGGAAGTTTGTGGGAATTTATCTCTTAATATTTCCACTGTCTGACCACTTTCTAAAGGAACGCTAAGCGGTGCCAGTCTTCTATTAATTCTACATGCCCTACAGTGGTGTCCTATGTCTGTATGTACTGCATATGCAAAATCAATTGCTGTAGAACCAGCTGATAACTGAATTATTTCGCCTACAGGGGTAAAAACATAAATTTCATCAGGAAAAATATCTGTTTTAACCGACTCAATAAAATCTTCAGAAGACTCAAAGTTATCTCTCATTTCCAGGAGGTCGGCTACCCATCTTCTAGCCTTCTTTTGTGGATTAGTTTCAGTTTCTTCACCCATTTTATAAAGCCAGTGTGAAGCAATTCCATTTTCAGCCATTTCATTCATTTCTTCAGTTTTTATTTGAATCTCTATTGGTTGGCCGTCAAGTCCTACCACCCCAGTATGTATGGACTGGTATCCATTAGATTTAGGTATGGAAATGTAATCCTTAAATCTACCTTCAATAGGTTTAAAGATACTGTGAACCACTCCTAAAGTTTTGTAACAGTTATCGGAGCTATCGACAATTAGCTTAAAAGCGCATATATCCATAATTTCTTCAAACGATCTTCCGTTTTCTTTCATTTTCCTGTATACGCTATGTACGTGTTTCTCTCTTCCTTCAACGTAAGCCGGTATTCCTTGGTCCACTAATTTTTTTTCAAGAGTTCTTTTAATTTTCTTTAATAATCTTTTCTGACTTCCTCTATTTTTCTTTAAAGCTGCTCTCAGACTTTTGTATCTCATCGGATAGATAACTTTAAAAGACAAATCTTCAAGCTCTCTATAAACGTTATTCATTCCTATTCTGTGCGACAAAGGAGCATAAATTTCTAATGTCTCTTTTGCAATACGCTTTTGTTTTTCCATATCTAGATATTCTATGGTTCTCATGTTATGCAATCGGTCAGCTAGCTTTACAACTATTACTCTAATGTCTTTCGCCATAGCAAGAATCATTTTTTGAAAGTTTTCTGCGTTAGCTTCAGTTCTGGAAGTAGTGCTTAATTGATCCAACTTGCTAACTCCATCTACTAAATTAGCCACATTTTTATTAAATTCTTGCTCAATGACTTTCTTGGGGATTCCGCAATCCTCTATAACATCATGAAGCATAGCTGCCGAAAGACTATCCTCATCCATATGAAATGAACTCAAAATGTTTGCCACTGCTATTGGGTGGCTAACATAAGGGTCACCACTAGTTCTGTACTGACCTGAGTGAGCCTTATTAGCAAATTCATAAGCTTTATTGACTTGCTCTATCTGTTTAGGTTCCAGATAGTCAGATAGTTTTTCTGATAATGCCTCTATTGATTCCATAGAAATTAAAAACTTTTGGTCTATTGTGACCTAAAGACTGAATAATTAAAGCTAATATTATTCTTCAGGGAGGTCTTCTGCAGCAAGTTCTTCAGAAAACTCATCTTCAAGATCTGCTATGTCTACTGTAAGGTCGTTTATGTTGTCTAAGGTGACCGTTCCCGCTTCTATCTCCCTCAAAGCCATAACTGTAGCCTTATCATTCTCCCATTCGAGGGTAGCTCTTCTACCGCCAGTAGCTAATTGCCTAGCCCTTTTTGAAGCCAAAAGGACCAGATCGTACCTAGTGGGTACTCTATCTAGACAATCTTCAACTGTGACTCTAGCCATAATATTGTGAATTCAATAAAATCAACCGCGCATTTTACAGGATATTTATCTATTCTTCCAATAAGACCTGGAGATGACTTTTTACAATAGCTTTCCTTTCTTTCGGTAATTCTTTATTTTGCCTAACTATATATTTCAAGTCCCGTAAGGCCTTCTCAAATTCATCATTTACAACAAGAAAATCAAAACTTTGTCCCTGTTCTATTTCTTTTTTAGCCTCAGCTAATCTCTTTTCTATCACGACCTTTTTATCAAGGTCTCTTTCAATTAACCTTAACTCTAAATCCTTATAAGAAGGAGGGAGAATAAAAATAGTTACCGCACTTGGGTAAGCTGATTTAACTTGAACAGCTCCCTGCCAATCAAGCTCGAGAAGAATGTTCTTTCCTTCTTTTAATAGTTCTTCAACCCAGGATTTACTAGTACCGTAAAAATTTCCAAAAACTTCTGCATGTTCTAAAAAATCTTTGTTTTCGAGCATTCGTTCAAACTCTTTTTTATCGATAAAAAGATATGACTCACCATCTTTTTCATTAATTCTTTTTTTTCTAGTCGTGTATGAAATACTCAGATTAAATTTCATATCCGTTGAATCTTTTAATAAAGCTTCTATCAGTGAAGTTTTACCAGTACCTGAAGGGGCTGCGATTACTATAAGTTTTGCCATCTTTTCTTAAAATGAGGTTATTCTAGGAGAGAAGCAATTACAATACTTAGGTAAGATAATTAAATTTTAGAAGGTCCCTATAGTAAAGCTAATGGTTAATAAACAAACAGAGTTTTTGGAGTTAGCAGTTAAAGTGAAGGCTCTTTTGTTTGGTAATTTTATCCTGAAGTCCGGTAGAGAAAGCCTTTATTTTTTTAATATTTCTGCTTTTCTTGAATCAGGATATCTTTCAGATTTAGCTGATTTATATAGCCAGGAAATTATTGAATCAGAGATAGAATTCGATGTTATTTTTGGACCGGCTTACAAAGGTATTCCCTTGGCAGCAGCAGTGGTAACAAAACTTAGCCAACTACTATCCAAACCCATTTCGTTATGTTTCGATCGCAAAGAAAAAAAAGACCATGGTGAAGGTGGAAAATTAGTCGGTACGGTGAAAAATAAGAAGGTTCTGATTATCGATGATGTGCTTACTGCAGGAACTGCTCTCAAGAATTCAATTAATCTGGTAAAAGAAGCAGAAGGAGTTGTTTCAGCTGCAATTGTAGCTTTGGACCGCCAAGAGATGGAAGAAGGCCAACAAGTCAGCATAAGGTTAGAAGAACTTCTAAAGATACCAATCTATTCTATTTCCAATTTAGAAAATTTGATTTCTTTCTTGGAAAGTTCAGATAAAAACAAAGATGTAGCTGAAAGGTTAAAGTCTTCCTTAAAAAAATAATGTTGTTCACAGGCATTGTTCAATCTCAAGGCAATATACCAACGGCTACACTCATAAAAGAGGGAGCTACACTTAATTTAGAGGTGGATCAAACTATAATGTCTCTGTATGAAAAAGAAATGAAAGTATTAAAAATAATTGGAGTTGAGAAATGAAGAATTTGTTATTTATTATTTTTTTTGTAACTTCTTGTTTTCACATGCTAAGTTCTGAAGAAGCTAAAGCATTCCAGTCAACATATGAACCAAATGATAGTGGGGACATTTTTATAGAGGACGCCCGAATTCTTACTGGCACAGGAAAAGAAATTCTAAAAGGGAGCATTTTAATATCTTCTAATAAGATAAAAGCAATTGGAGAAAATTTAAGTAAACCTACCGGAGCTACAGTTATCAATGCTAATGGAAAGTGGGTAACACCCGGAATAATTGATATACATTCCCATATGGGGGTATATTCAGCTCCAAGTCTTCGATCAAGCTCTGATGGCAACGAGGCCACTAGTCCTGTTACTGCTCACGTTTGGGCAGAGCATTCTGTTTGGACGCAAGACCCTCAAATGCCACTTGCTTTAAAAGGTGGTGTCACAACATTTCACGTATTACCTGGATCTGCAAACTTGATTGGTGGAAGAGGAGTCACTCTTAAAAACATATGGTCTAGAACTGTACAAGGTATGAAATTTCCGGGAGCACCGTATACGCTAAAAATGGCTTGTGGAGAAAATCCTAAGAGGGTTTATGGTGGAAAAAACAGCGAGCCATCAACTCGTATGGGTAATGTAGCAGGATACCGAAAAGCCTGGATAAACGCCCAAGATTATCAGAATAAATTAAAAGAATACGAATCAAAGTCAGATGAGGCTAAAGAATTAGAGTATGCACCTAGCAGGGATTTAGAATTAGAAACTCTAGTTGGCGTATTGGATGGAGAAATCTTAATACAAAACCACTGTTACCGAGGTGAAGAAATGGCCGTTATGTTGGATATAGCTAGGGAGTTTGGTTATAAGGTAACAGCTTTTCACCATGCAATAGAGGCTTATAAAGTGGCTGACATTTTAGCTGATAATGGGGTCTGTGCAGCCATGTGGGCTGATTGGTGGGGTTTCAAACACGAAGCGTTTGATATGGTTTGGGAGAATGCAGCAATAGTTGATCAAGCGAATGGAGGAGAAGGCTGCGCAATAATCCACTCAGATTCTTCAGTTGGAATCCAACGACTTAACCAAGAAGCTGCTAAAGCGATGGCAGCAGGAAATAGAGCAGGGTTTGACATACCTAGATCAAGAGCTATCAAATGGATTACCTTGAATCCAGCTAAAGCTCTAGGCATTTCAGATAAAGTAGGATCCTTAGAATTAGAAAAGATGGCCGATATAGTGATATGGGATGGAGATCCTTTTAGTGTTTATTCCAAAGCCGAAAAGGTCTTTGTAGACGGCTTGTTGCTCTACGATAAAGATGATCCATCTACACCAAAAGCCACTGACTTTGAATTAGGTATTATCAATTCTCAAGAAAATAGGTTATGAAAATGAATAAAAAAATCCTTATAAGTTTATTTAGTTTCTTTATGTCCTTTTATTCTTTTTCTGAAGAATTACTTTTAAAGAACGCAAAAATACATACTGCAACAGATAAAGGCACTTTAGAAACTGCTGATCTTCTAATAAGAAATGGATTAATAGTCAGAATAGGGAAGAATCTAAGTTCTTATCAAGCACAAGTAGAAGACCTTTCTGGCAAAGTTATTTCTCCAGGTTTAATTGCTCCTCATTCACAATTGGGGATAGTAGAAATAGAGCTTATTCCAGAAACAAGAGACGATAGATCAGAGATTTACTCTGCCGGTTTAAATATTGATTCAGCATTTAATCCCTCTTCTACTTTAATTCCTTACAATCTGACAGGAGGAATAACCCTAAGCTTAACGACTCCAAGCTCTTCTGGTTTATTTTCAGGACTAACATCAGTGTTTTCGTTATCGGGTTCATTAGAAGAAAGCCTGATTGCATCAAATGTTGCTTTAACAGCTAACATAAATGGTGGGGAAGACTCAAAAGCAGCAAAGATTCTTCTTTTAGAAGATTCTTTAGATTTAGCATCTATAACTGATTTTGGTTTATCTCCTTTCATCACAAAAGGTGAAGTTAAAAATGCTTTAACAAGAAATACCAAAAGTAATTATTACGAGATTTTTAAATCTTTTTTACCAGCAGATGTTTATTATTCTGCCAGAGATTTAATGGCATTGAAGAAGGTTCTTAATAGAGAAATACCTTTAGTTATCCAAGCTAATAGGGCTTCTGACATCCTTGCCTTAATAGACCTATCAAAAAGAAAAAATATAAAACTAGTGATACAAGGAGCTGCTGAAGGTTGGCGAGTGTCTAAACAATTGTCTGAAGCTAAGATCCCAGTAATCCTTCGACCCATCGACAACATTCCACATTCCTTTAATGAATTGGGTGCCAGACTGGATAACGCCTCTTTATTACATAAAGCGGGTGTACAAATACTCATTGGCTCTCATGAAACTCATAACGCCTATTTAAGCAGGCAAGGGGCTGGGATTGCAGTTTCTTACGGCCTTCCTTGGCAAGAGGCCTTAAAGGGGCTCACAAAAAACATAGCAGATGTTTTCAATTTAGATAAAAGGGGCTCTATTAAGGAAGGTTATATTGCAGACTTAGTTGTTTGGAATGGAGATCCTTTAGAGGTTACTTCTTTTGTTGAAGGTGTATATTTGTCTGGGAAGAAAGTGCCTGTAAAGAACAGATCAATGAAACTAAAAGATAGATATCTAGATAATTAAATTTTCTTAGTTAGACTCTCTTTCACAATCTTACTGACTAAGGACATGTCAGCTTTTCCTTGTAAGCTTGTTTTTAATGAGCCCATCACTTTACCTATATCTTGAGGAGTGTCAGCATTCAAATTTTCTACAGCTTCTTTAACTGCTAAGTTTATTTTTTCTTCAGATAGTTGCGCGGGTAGGAATTCCGAGAGAATTATAATTTCTCTTCCTTCCTTTTGAGCCAACTCATCTCTTCCTGCAGACAGAAACTGGGACATCGACTCTTTTCTCTGTTTGATCATACTTTGAATAATTAAACCAGTATCGGAATCATTTAAAGTAGTTGTATTAATTTTCTCAGCTGTTTGTATTTCATGAATCGCCATGCGTAAAGTTATAGTTTTTTCTTTCTCCCCACTCTTCATTGAGACCTTTATAGCCTCTTGTATGACTATTTTTATGGAGTTTTCAGCCATCAGAAAGGTAAATAGTCAAAAACGAGGAGGACGTCCTAAACGATTCTTTCTTTGATTTTTTTGTTCTCTTTTAACTGCTGCGGCAGCTTTTCTTTTTCTAACGGCAGTGGGTTTTTCGTAAAATTCTCTCTTCCTTATTTCTGGAATGACACCAGACCTTTCGCAAGCACGCTTAAACTTACGTAATCCAACGTCAAATGATTCATTATGTTTAATTTTTATAGAAGGCATACTTTCAACCCAAATAGGTCGCGCAATTCTATATAAGGCTTTATATTTTGCAAAGTCTTTCTTTTTTTTAATTTGAAGGGAGAATGACAACTCTTTGAAATGATTTAATGCGAATATTAGGAATAGAAACTTCTTGTGATGAAACTGGCGTAGCCATTTACGACAGTGATGACAATATCATTTTGGCAGAACAACTATTTACTCAAGCTTCCAAACATGCTCAGTATGGAGGAGTAGTACCTGAACTGGCTTCTAGAGATCATATCCCTAAACTATTACCCCTAATCTCTATGACTTTAGAAGAAGCTAACTTAAGTCCTGACGAAATAGATGGAATAGCTTATACCTCAGGTCCAGGATTAAGAGGACCGCTACTGACAGGGGCAGCCTTAGCCCGTTCTCTGAGTATTGGTTGGAACAAACCATGTGTAGGGATTAATCATATGGAAGCCCACTTACTAATAAATCTTTTAGAGAAACCAGCCCCCAGTTTTCCATTTCTTACACTTTTGATTTCTGGAGGTCATTGTTTATTAATCAAAGCTTCAGGCATTGGTGAATACGAGCAACTTGGCCAAACCAGAGATGATGCCGTAGGAGAAGCTTTTGATAAAGTGGCGAGATTACTTGGTTTAAGCTATCCAGGAGGTCCCGAAGTGGAGAAGATGGCAAAGGAAGGAGATCATCTTTCCTATGTCTTACCTAGACCCATGACTAAGGAAAATCATTTAGACTTTAGCTTTAGCGGTTTAAAGACAGCTGTTTACTACTTAGTAAAAAGTCAAAAACAAAAAAACCAAGAGTTTATTCAGAATATTTGTGCTTCTTTTCAGAATGCAGTCGCTGAAACCCTTATTAATAAGTGTAAAAGAGCTCTTTCTGTTCATAACTTAAGTCGATTAGTTGTAGGAGGAGGTGTGGCAGCCAACCAGTATCTTAGGGATAGACTTGAAGTAGAATTAAAAGGAATAGACTTATTTTTTCCTAAATTAGAAAGATGCACCGATAATGGGGCCATGGTAGCCTTGACCGGATTCTATCGTTTAAAAAAAAGTAAATCTGAAACTTCAATAAATATAAAACCAAGATGGAATTTATCGGAGATCTGATATGGACAAGATTTTCATAAAAGACCTAGAAATTGAAACTGTTATCGGAATCTATGAATGGGAAAGGGAAGTAAGGCAACTAATCTCTGTCAGCGTGGAGATGACTGTTGATACCAAGAAAGCGGCGAGATCGGATAAAATTGAAGATTCCTTAGACTACAAAAAAGTTTGTAAAAGAATCACATCTTTGACAAAACAATCAAAAAGTAAACTCATAGAAAACTTAGCACATAAAGTAGCGGAGACAATCCTTTCAGAGTTTTCCGTATCTAATGTAGTTGTAACAGTGGAAAAATCTGGTGCTTTGAGAGGTTCTAAGTCCGTTGGAGTAGTTATAGAACGTCCCTAATGACACAGGTTTACGTCAGCATAGGCAGCAATATAAATGCTGAAGAAAATATAACTTTAGTTAAATCCAAATTAGAAAAACTATTTACCTGCTCTTTTTCAGATGTATTTCATTCAAAAGCAATAGGGTTCAAGGGCAAGGATTTTCTGAATCTAGTTGTAGGCTTTACCTACAAATCTGATCCTTATAGTCTAAACAATATTCTTAAAAATATTGAGGTAGAAATGGGAAGAGATCAAGATCAAAAGGGGATGTCAGATAGAGTTATAGATATAGACATAATTCTGTTTGGGAAACTCATCATTCAAGACAAAGACTTTTCTATACCTAGCCAAGATATCAAAAATCATCTTTTTGTACTGGAACCTTTAGTTCAAATCGCTGAGAAACAAATTCACCCAGTCTTCAATACTTCGTTTGGGGACATGTTAAAAGAAAAGCTTAGATAGGCTCTCCATAGCTTCTTGCTATTGCAACCTTATTCTTTTCTTCTTCAGGTAGGTATCTGCAAGCTGTTAAGAGGCAACCAATGGTTATTACCAAAACACATGTGCACCAGGCGAGTGCAGTTTTGATTGCCTCACCTTCAGACACTCCTTGATCTTGTAGAAAATCACTAACCTCACCTGTTAAGTATGGGCCCAATGCCATTCCAAGCATGCTGAGCATTAATATAAAAAAAG
Organism: SAR86 cluster bacterium; assembly: GCA_022447065.1. Lineage (GTDB taxonomy): Bacteria > Pseudomonadota > Gammaproteobacteria > Magnimaribacterales > Magnimaribacteraceae > AEGEAN-183. The sequence continues at coordinate 82,982 of JAKUUM010000001.1, forward strand.
CTCCTGCAACAGCTCGCATTCTTGGGAGTACAAGGTCTGCTATGGTTGATACTCCTAAACCAAGCCACATAGGCCCTAAGAAGCTAAACATGAAATTCCAGAAATAGGATAGGTATAAATTTTCTACATAAATGTAAAGTAGGCTGGAAGGAGCTATCATTAGTGCAACAACTAAAATGATGTAAAGTCTACCGTTCGGATAGGTTTTTCTGAGCCTGTCTCCTAGCAAACCTCCCGTAACTATTCCAAGCAGACCTCCAACTGCAGTGAAGATGCCTAGCATAATTCCAACTTCTCCGATATTAACACCATGGTTTCTCAAATAGAACATTGGTCCAAATGCTCCATGAGCATATTGAACAAAAGCTATGAAAGGAAAACCCAAAAGACAAAATAAATGAGCTTTACTTCTAAATATTACAGAAAATATTGCAGGATCCCTTAACCTAAGACTTTGTATCCAACAAGTAATAAAGTAGCAACCTAAGCCAAAAGCAATCCACTGTGCAATATCACCAGTTAATATTATCAGTTGGTAGCAGAATAAAATTATCAAAGATCCAATTACCGAGTTAATTAAAATATTCCTTCCTGCATTTTCCTGTCGTATCAAAGAGAACGGGGTAAGTCCTATCATTTCCTTAAGCATCTCTTTAAAAGGAGTTGGGTGTATAGGGGTTTCTATACCATCACTCAAGCCCCTTTTAGGCTCTTTTATTTGCCAAACTACTAGAGCTAAAAGCAAACCCGGTAGTCCAACCGCCATAAAAGCTGCTTGCCAGCCCTTAATTCCAAGGGGAGCTAAACTGGGATCAGGATAAGTTGAATTCCAGTATTCAACTATTGCTCCTCCCAAAAATAATCCTATACCGGCACCAATGTAAACTCCACTTGAGTATATAGCTAAAACGGTGGTTCTTACTTTTGGTGAAAAGTAATCAGAAAGCAAAGAATAAGCAGATGGACTGGCACTAGACTCACCAACGCCCACTCCGAATCTGTACACGGCTAGTCCGGTGAAAGAACGTGCTGTACCTGAAAGAACTGTGAAAATACTCCAAGTTGCTAAACCAATACTAATCAGATTTTTTCTAGTCCATACATCCGCTAACCTTCCTAAAGGAATTCCTACAACCGAGTAAAAGACTGCAAAAGCTGTCCCGTATAAGAATCCTATTCCACTATCGGATATACCTAAATCCGCTTGTATTTCTTCAGCTAAGATTGTGAGTATTTGACGATCTATAAAATTAAAGACATATACAATTACTAAAATTGTAAGAGCAAATTTTGCATATCGCCCTCCAACCTCCTCTGGATTGTTGTTGTCTTTATTCATCTATTAGGAACTTATTTTGGCAGTGGCAGATCCCGTTATAACCGCCAGTCCATCTTGATTTGTAGTTACGATTTCTAGATCAACTAGATTCTCTCCGTCCTCTTCTCTAATATCAGTAATCGTAGCAACACTTGTAAGAGTATCTCCTGGCCAAACTTGGCTGGTGAATCTAACCCCATACTTTTTCAGAGTTCCATCACCAACGTAATTTGTAACCATCCTTCCTGTCATACCCATGGTTAACATTCCATGAGCAAACACAGTCGGATAACCAGCTAATTTTGTGGTGAATATCTCATCTGTGTGTAAAGGGTTGTAATCACCTGAGGCACCAGCATATTGGACAATCTGAGTTCTTTTAAGATCTTCCACTAATTCTTCTGAGTGAGTATCGCCGACTTTGATTTCGCTTGCTTTTAACATATTTACTCCTTAACTATCAACAGGTCTTTCAGTTTGCACCCCAACACCCGTTGCAGTGATAACTAAATCCCCATCTTGGTTTCTATACTCTGTTACCGATTCACTGAATTTAAGTTTTCCGGCCCTTTTGCTTTCTTTTTCCCAAGTATTTCCAGGCTTCGTAGTGGCACTAAGTATGTCTCCAGCTTTCAGGGTTAAATGATATTCGAAGTGTTGTTCTGCATGCAGACCTCCGCCAGCACCACCTCCGCCACCGCCTCCAGAACTTGAAGGTTTTAGCCCGGTAGGTTCTTTCCCAGATCCAAACCAACCTTGACCGCCAGTTTTTGGTCTTAGAAAGTAGTCAGGATCAAACTGAGCACTGGATTGAGCAAAAGTTGGAGGAGCAATGATCCCTTCACAACCTGACTCTGATTTATATTCTTCATCGTAATAAATAGGATTATCATCACCTATTGATCTAGCAAACATCATGATATGACTTGCTTCTATTAAAAATTTATCTATTGCCATTCTTTTTCTCCTTTCTTTATTTATATTTACTAGCTTAAACCAAAAAAAATTCTAAGTTTAGAGAAAGTTTTCTTCTATAAGCTTCCAAGCACCTTCGGCTAGAGGTCGAACTCTTGCAGCCATGCCTTTAGCATGTTTACTTGCTGCTGTCCCATCTCTAACCCGGCCCATGATGCCCTGAAGTATTCCTGCAGACTTGAAAAGGTTATAGGCCATATAAAGCTCCCACTCCTCTTTTAGATCAGACCCTGTCTTGTCACAGTACATAGCTACATATTCTTCTTCATTGGGTATCCCAGTTTCTTTACAATATTCTTGATCTGCTAAATCAGGATTCTGTCTGTACTGCATACAGTGATAACTGAAGTCTGCACATGGATCACCTAAAGTAGACAATTCCCAGTCTAATATTGCTATGACCTCTGGTTTATCAGCGTGCATCATTAGATTTGATAGGCTGAAATCTCCATGCACAATCCTTAGAGGTTTATCGGAAGGTAGGTTACTAGGAAGCCAATCAATCAGCTTGTCCATTTCAGGAATCTTTTCTGTTTCAGAATCAATGTACTGCTTTGACCAGATTGATACCTGTCTTCCTACATAATTCCCAGGCCTTCCAAAACTTTCTAAATCTAGTTCAAACGGGTCTACTGAATGAAGCTTAGCTAATGTGCTATTCATCGAAGTGTAAACACCTAAAGCTTCTCCTTTAGAAGAGCCTGACATTGAGGGATCCCAAAGTACTCTACCTTCCATAAATTCCATAAGATAAAAAGCTGTGCCAATAATTTCAATGTCCTCGCATAAAGCATAAGTTGTTGGAACAGGAACATCAGTTCTGTTTAAAGCGGTAATCACTCTATACTCTCTATCAACAGCGTGAGCCGATTTAAGTAATTTTCCTGGAGGTTTTCTTCTTAGTACATATGATTGGTTTTGCGCTTTTACTAGATAAGTTGGATTTGATTGTCCTCCCTTAAACTCTTCTATTGTTAAAGGTCCCTCAAAACCTTCTACATTTTCCTCCATAAAATTAGTGAGAGCCTTTACATCAAACTGGTGCCTTTCTAGAACTTTCATTGTTCCTGTGTTCTGGTTCTCTTCAAATTCCATATATTTATTACATAATTATCTATGAAAGATAGTTAAAACATTAAAGAAAGTAAATTAATTTTTCATAGTAGATTAAGAGCTTAGAAAAGAGATCTTCCACCATCTACTTTTAACACTTGCCCAGTCATATAGGTAGATTTGTAAAGTAAGTAAGCTGCTGCGGCTATGTCTTCAGGGTTACCCATTCTACCTAAAGCAGTTTTATTGATTATTTCTTTTTTTACCTCTTCGCTGACCTTATCATTTTCAGGCCATAGAATGATACCTGGAGCAATAGCATTGACCCGAATATTAGGGGCAAGTTCTTTCGATAAAGATTTAGTCAAAGACTCTAAAGCTGCCTTTGCAGCGGTATAAAGACTGTATTGTGAAATTCCAGAATCCACTTGAGAATCGGAAATATTAATTATGCAACCGTTACTGCTTTCTAAAAAAGGTTTAAATGCCTGAGTCAAAAACAAAGGAATGGTGGCATTTGTATCTAAGAGATTTGACCATTCTTCTTTGGATGCTGTTTCTATAGGTGTAGAAAAGAAACTGGAAGCATTATTAACTAAGACATCTAGTTTATCAGTACTATTTAAAATTTCTTTTACGGCTTCATTTATTGAATTTTCTTTAAAGAAATCAGCTTGTACAGTTAAGCAAGAGTCTTTTCTTTTAGATAATAAATCCTTTTTAAGATTTTCCGCTTCTTCAGCAGACTTATTAAAATGAATAATTACCTTAAATCCCCTGACATGAAAGTACCTAGCAATATCAGCGCCTATCCGTTTGCTGCCTCCAGTAACTAAAATAACTTTTTCTTTATCCATTCTTCTTCAATTCTTGATCAATTATTTTTAAGCGTTGAAGTCTTATATCTTTTGCGACCTCTTTGTCCTTTAATTCTGGTGAAGAAGGCTTTACAGCTACAAGTTGTTTGCTTAAAACTTCCCAAGGTATAAAAGTGCTCTTAAGTTGAAAATCAGAATGATTATAAGCATCCAGGATTTTTAAAATCTTTATGAAACGGCTATTTCTCCTTAAACCATCTACTTCTTCAATAAGACCTAATACTTCATGGTTTCTGACTTCCTCAGGTTTAAGATTTATATCAAAGTGAATTAACCTCCCTAAAATATCGCACAACTCTCGTACCTTCTTTGGAACACCAAAAACCCTATTTAGAACATCTAGATCACAATCACTATTGGTCGCTAAAGCAGCCCAACGTTGTTCAGGCTCTAAAATCTCAGTTGAAATTTTTTCTAATATCTTCAAATTGATATCAAACTTCTTTTCTACTAATTTATAAATTGCTTCAGATTGAATTAACACTTTAAAGTATTCTTCAGGATTTCTTTCTTTCAAGGCTTTGTAAGTTTCTTGCCATATCCTTTCCCTTGGAAGAGTGTTTAGCTCTTCAGATTGAGAAATAGATTTCATGGTCTTTAAGGTCTGTTTTTCTATGGAAAAACCTAAGTATTTTAATTGTGAAGCAAACCTTGCTACTCTCAAGACCCTCAAAGGGTCTTCTTGGAAAGCATCGGACACCTTCCTCAAAACTCTATTTTTTATATCTTCTCCACCTTTATAAGGATCAATCAGATCTCCATTTTCAGCTTTTGCAATAGCATTAATTGTTATATCTCTTCTTTTTAGGTCTTCTTCGAGCGTAATACTCTGTTCAACATCGGTGACAAAACCTTTATGACCTTGGCCAGATTTTCTTTCTGTTCTTGCTAAGGCATATTCCTCTTTATTATCCGGGTGAAGAAAAACTGGAAAATCAGTACCAACTTGCTTATACCCCAAGTCAATCATTTCTTCTGGAGTAGAGCCTACTACAACCCAGTCTCTCTCCTTTACTGGAATTCCCAATAAGGTATCCCTTACTGCACCGCCTACAAGATAGATTTTCATTTTTATTAATTTATTCGATCATAGCTAAAGACTCTACTATCTTCCAACCTAAATGCTGTTAATTTGTATCCCCATACACAACCTGTATCAACTGAAGTAATATTAGAAATTCCAGTCTTTCCTCCCAAGGCTGCCCAATGACCAAAAATTATATGAAGGTTTTCATTTTGGATGCTTAAAGGATGATCAAACCAAGCCTTAAAGCCCTTGGGTTTGTCATCTATTGTTCCTTTAATTTTCAGTTCTAATTCCCCATCCACCTTACAAAATCGCATTCGAGTCAGATAATTAGTATTAAGCCTTAGTCTGTCCAGTCTATTTAGATTTGTTTCACTCTTAGCTGGCAAATTTCCATAAATATTCTTTAAATATTCTATGTGTAGATTGTCACTGGATAATGTTTCCTTGATTTCTTGAGAAGCTTCCAAAGCGTCCAACCAAGACCAATGAGGAGGAATTCCAGCATGGGTCATTAAATAAACTTTTGTTCCAACTTCACAATCTATTTTTTCGTAGTGTAGTAAACTCTGGCACCTCAACCATTTTATATAAATAGTCAATTTTTCAGATTCAAGAAGCTCTTGTAACGTATCATTCTTGAAAGGCCTTCTGAGTCCTTCAGCGATTGCAAGGAAATGCATATCATGATTACCTAAAACCAGATTACAAGATTCCTTCATTTGATAAATAAATTCGAGGGTGCGAAGAGATTCAGGGCCTCTATTAATTAAATCTCCCACAAACCACAGATGATCTTCAGTTGGGTCAAAGTTAATTCTATCCAAGAGCCCTAGGAGTTCGTTAAAGCAACCCTGTACATCGCCAATAGCGTAATTAGCCATTTGTGTTATGTAATAAATACTTACAAATTTTTAAGAATTCTTTTACTGATAGAGATTCTGGTCTATCGTCTGGATTAATGTCTAAATCTATAAAATCATTAGCACTCACAAGGCTCTTACAAGAAGTTGAGATCTTTTTCCTTCGTTTTGAGAACATTAGTTGCGTTATTTCTTGTAACTTTATGGCTTCTAGGGAATTAACGTCTCTTTTCGGCTTTGGCGTAAATTTAATAAAGATACTTTTTACAGAAGGTTTAGGTCTAAAGCTCTCAGGTGAGATTTCAAATAAATCTAAGCTTTCAAACATATATTGGCTTAAAACGCTAAGTCTTCCATAAGTCTTTTTCCCAGGAGAAGAGACTAATCTCTCACCAAACTCTTTTTGGAACATATAGTGCATATCTAAAATGTAAGGAACGTTTTGAAAAGACCATAGCATTATTTTAGAAGACAGGTTGTAGGGTAAATTCCCTATAACGCGGAACTTACATTCTCCTCTAGATAATTTTTCTAGTTCCATCTTTAGAACACTACCTTCATGTACCTTAATCTTATTCGAGGATAATTCTAATTTCTTTAAATCAGGTATTAAGTCTTTATCTATTTCTACAATTTCTATATTTTTTACAGTGGGGATTAAGTTCTTAGTTAACGCACCCTTACCGGCACCTATTTCAAAGAATTCATCTTCTTCTTTAGGATTAACCGTTTCTAATATTCGGCTCATGATGACTTGATCGGTCAAAAAATTTTGGCCTAAGCTCTTCTTCGCTTTTGTCACGCTAATTATTGGTCGCTAATTTTGAAGCTAATAAAGAGGCCTCTAAAAGACTGTTTTCATTCACCTCCTTCTTACCAGCCATATCGTATGCTGTGCCATGATCGACAGAAGTCCGAATAAAGGGTAGCCCCAGAGTGATGTTTACAGAATTACCAAAACTTGTAGTTTTTAAAACCGGAAGGCCTTGATCATGATACATGGCTAAATAGGCATCTATTACTTCAGTATCCTTTTCTAGAAAAGCCGTATCTGCTGAAACCGGACCGATCAAATTAAAACCTTTTCCTTTAAGGTAATCTATTGTAGGACCAACTATTTCCTGATCTTCAGTTCCCAGATAACCGCCATCACCTGCATGTGGATTTAGTCCTAAAACTTTAATACAAGGATTTTTATAACCCCATTTAGTCTTAAGATCTTCACTCAAGATTTTTATACAATCACACAGATGTTCGTGAGTAATCAATTTTGGCACTTCAGATAATGGAACGTGAGTTGATGCTAAAGCTACTTTGAAGGTATTTGAAACTAACATCATCAATACCTTCGGTGTTTTGGATAGTTCAGATAGAACTTCAGTGTGGCCTAGAAAGCTTATCCCACCTTTATTCATCAATTCTTTATTCAAAGGTCCCGTAACTAGGCCACTAAACTCCTTTTTCATGGTCTTATGAACAGCATCTTTTAAAATAGTAAAAAGATAACCTGCGTAAGAAGGATCAGGTTTTCCAGTTTGAACTTTACTGTTCATAGGGTATGGCAAAACCCAAAAATTGCTTTTATCTAATTCTAGTTGGCCTTCGTATTCTTTGATTTTTATCGTATATCCCAGATTTTCAGATCGTTCTTCAAAAAGTTTAACGTCTCCGAACATTACTGGGATGAAACCTAAATTAGTGTTTGTCCCAAAAGCCTTGATACATATGTCAGGGCCTACACCTGCTGGGTCTCCAGGAGAGACAGCCAGTTTATTCATGAGGTCAATTTGATGTCTACGTAGGCTTCTGATCTTAATTCTATTAAGGTTCTTTGAAGTTCTTGTTCAAATTTCCTTTCAAAAATAATTTGGTAAGCTCTGTTTTTTCTCACGTTATCGCTTACATCTTCATTTCTTCTGTCTAGTACTTCTAAAATATGCCATCCAAATTGGGTTTTAAATGGTTTCGATACTTCTCCGATTACAGTTGAATGCATGACTGTCTCAAAGGCAGGGTCAAAAGTGCTTGCCTTACTCCAGCCAAGGTCTCCTCCCTCCATTTTAGAGCCCGGATCTTCAGAATATTGTCTCGCAAGCTGTTTAAATTCTTCTCCTTGATTGAGCCTTTCATAAATTTCATTAATCAGATCCTTGGTTTGTTTTTCTGATCTTATTTCTGAAGGGTGAATAAGGATGTGTCTAACCAAAGTTTGATCTTCAAACTTAACAACATCTCCTTTCTTCTCAGCTAATCTAATAATATGATAACCAGCTCCACTTCTAATTAATTCTGATACTTCCCCAACTCTCAGTTTTACAACTACATCTGAAAATAATGTAGGTAATTCTGAAGCTCTTCTCCACCCTAAGCTTCCTCCTTCCAATGCATTTTGATCAGCAGAGTAGGTTGCAGCTAATTTTTCAAAACTTTCTCCATCGTTATATCTCTTAATGATATCCAACCCTTTTTTTTCAGTTGATCTAACCAAAGCTTCTTCGGCTTCATTCTTTAAAGAAAGTAATATTTGTTGAACATTATACTGTTCAGCAAGTCTTGATCTCCCTTCTTGTGAATTTAAGAAGTTTTCAATTTCTTGTTCAGAAATCTCTATATTTGCCCCTACCTTGCCTCGCTGAACTCTTTGAATAATAAGTTCCTTTCTGACTGATCGTCGAAGATCATTATAAGAATCTTTATTGGCATCCATGCTCTCTTTAAATTGTTCTAGATTCATTGAGTTATTTGAGGCAATCATAGAAAGAGCTCTATTTAATTCAGCGTCACTTATCTTTACCCCAGCTCTCTCTGCTATCTGTAGTTGTATTTCTTCAATGATCAATCTTTCCAAGACTTGCTCTACTAAAAGGTCTTTCGGAGGTAATTCAGTTCCTTCGCTCCTCAATCTACCGATAATATCTTGCACTCTTTGGTTTAATTCAGATTCCATTATTACTCCAGAATCCACTACTGCTATAACCCTATCGATAAGTTCTATTTTCGCTTCCGCTTTTTCTGGAAGAAAAGAAGTCAGCAGAAGGACAGCGGTGAAGCATAATGACAATTTCATAACATAAATATTTTTCATATACATTATTATCGTCTTCTTTGTTGTAAAACCATGCAATTATTCTAATTTAGTTGAAGATAAAGCAGTCGAAATTTTCTTTCCTAACCTACCTAAGTTTTTAAGCTCAAAGAACAGATAGGTGTTATCTCTTTGCCTTGAAGGGTCCAAGCCCTGATACAAAGCTTCAAAGGCTGAAGGGTAATTGCTTTGCCAAGAAAAATAATCCTCATCTATCCATTTTCTATGCATCAAGCCCCACTTTAAACAACAGTTGGAATATTCAAAACCAAATAATATATCGTTAGATTTATTTCTTTCCTGATCCTTTTGCCATCTACCAAAAAGATTAACTGATTTGGATAGTGACCACTGAACCAACACCTCACTATGATTTGTTGGAGATTCCCTATCTATCCAAGGAATGTAGACGCTATTAGGGTCTTTTCTTCTGTATATAGACTTGACTTCAATCCTTTTTTGTTCATTTTTTTTATAAACAAAGCCAAGGCTAGCAAGGTTAATCTTTTTTGATTTTTCATCCCACTCCATTAGTCCTTTTGACCGCAGATTTCTCCCTAACTCGATTTTAAATTCTGCTATAAGAGGGGATCGGTTTCTATAGATTAAAGGATTTAAATAATCAGTTTCTTTATTTATATAAAAAGCTTGTCCAATTGATAAAGAACTATAAGAGAGATTAGTAATGCTTCTGGAAACACGCTCAAGGCCTAAGATCACTTTATTACTCTTAGTTACTCTGTCAAAACCCACGAATCTATTTCTCTGGAATAAAGTTGAATAATCTAGAGAGATAATTCTAGAGTCAACGAGATAATTTTGTTTTGTTTCTTCTTTCTTAACATAGACGTATTTAAAAGTAGGTAAAAGGCTGGTATGAGAGTTTCCTTGGTATTTGTCTAAGAAAAGATTGTATTTCATTTCTATCCAGGGAAAAGATTGACTTGTTTTTTTAGAATTTAGATTGTGGTTTGTGTAAGTCGTTCCAGTTGCAATCAATATTTGTGAACTGCCAAAGTGTTTCCTAAAGCTAATTTCAGGCTCAAAGTAAGTACGTTCTATGTGTTTATAAGAATCTCTCAAGGGGTTTGTTTCCTCTAGTTCAAATTTAGTCCTATTAGCAAAAAAGGAAATAGATAAGCCTCCTTTTGATTGAAAAGATTGAACGGTGACGCTAGGCATTGATCTATATTCTTCAAAAGAAAAAGGGTTAAGAATTTGATATCTATTGACGTTAATATCAATTTTTAAAAATGAACTGTTCCAGGTCAAACCAAACTTTCTAGGTAAATAACTAGTTCTAGTTTCTCCGAACTGATTGTTGCCAATGTCTCTAAAAAAATATGCATCGCTCGTAGATTGAAAATTTATAAAAGAATATAAGTTCTGGTAGAGAGTGGTATTATTTTTCCAAGAGATATTCCATCGAGAATCATTTCTACCAGTCTCTTCTTGGTACACTTCATCACTTGAAATACCTGATAGATTTATCTCTCCTTCTAATTTACGACTTAGGTATCTAAAACTTGAAGCTATACCCGAACCTCTGTTAGTAATATGTCTAGGGGTTAGAACAAGGTCATAGTTGGGAGCTAGGTTTAGGTAATAAGGAAGAGAGATATCAATGCCGTCATTGGTTTGGTGGATTCCGGGTGTTAGAAAACCTGATATCTTTTCATTTCCGACAGCTGTTCTGACATAAGGCCAGAAAAAAACAGGTACATTTTTTATTCTTAATCTAATGCCTCGAATCACTGCATTATTTTTGTCCGCCAAATAAGTAATTCTTTTGGTTGATATAACCCATACAGGGTCTTCTTTTGAACAACTAGTGACCGAAGCATTAACAAGTTCAACATCACCAGATGTTTTAAGGAGAAATTCCTGTGCATTGCTAAAAACAGAATCATTACTATTAATGTCGGCTTGTTTTACAGATAGGGTTTGACGATTTAAATTTGCTAACACTTCCGAGGAATTTAGTTTTACTTTTTCTGATTTCACTTCGACATTCCCAAATAGCTCTATTACTCCTTCAGACTGATTAAACAGAGCTTTATCTGTAGAGAATGTAAGGAGGTTGGTTGTTATAAAGACTTTACCTTCCAGCAATAAGTTTCCTTTCTCATCATTAGAAATACTTTCTGCTGTGATCGACTCTATCTTAATTTCTTTTCTTTCTTCTTCATTAGATAAGGAGAAACTTGATAGCAAAAAAGCAACAAGACTTAAAAAAATTAAAAAAAACTTTCTACTAAAAAGCATAGATGGTCTTAGATTATAAAGTTAAGGAAAGGTTCAGGGGGCTTATTTCTTTAAGTAAGCAACTCTTGGTTATAATCAAAAGGTTAAATGAACATTATTATTGGTTGAGATATTGTGTCAGATATAAAGAAAAGGCTCTTTGAATGGTCAAATATAATGCTAATTGGTTCAGGTAGAGCTAAGGCATTTGAAATAAAACGTTTGAGACAAGAGGCCAGCACAAGAGAGTATTTTAGACTAAATAGTAAGGATGGCTCCCATATAGGAGTGTTTTCACCTCCATCAACTGAACTCAATGAACAATTTATATTTTTATCTGATTTTTTTAAGAAAGCGGGAGTAACGGTACCAGAAGTACTCTTCTCCGATACCAAGAAGGGTCTAATGTTAATAGAAGATTTTGGCGATAATTCTTACCAATTCAGTCTTAACCAAAAAAACCATCATCATTTGTTCTCTGCTGCTATAGACGAGATGATTTGTATTCACCAGTGTCCCACTCATCCCAATTTACCTTCTCTTAGTGAAACTAAGATGGCAAGTCAAATGCACCTGTTCGAAGAGTGGTTTCTTGTTGGCTTATTAGGTCTAAAAGTAGGTCAAGTCGAAAAACAAATGATATCTAACCTCTACCAAGAAGTGTTAAACGATCTAGTTCAACAACCCCAAGTTTTATGTCATTTTGACTTTGAAACCAGAAATCTTATGGTTTTAGAAAATGGGCATACTGGTGTGTTAGATTTTCAAGATGCCACTTTTGGTCCAATTTTTCTTGATCCTGTTTCATTATTTAAAGATCTATACTTTGATATTAGTGATGAAGAAATTAACAACATGTTAAAAGAATATATTTCAAGGTCAGCTGAACTAAATTTAATGGAAAAGTTAGATATACAAGATGTCAGAAAATCCTTTGATTTAACAGGTTTACAACGGCAATTGAGGATTTTAGGTACGCTTTCTAGACTCCACCTAAGAGATGGCAAGGCATTCAGGCTTCCAGATCTTATTAAAACATTATATTTTGTCATTGAAACTTCTTCTAAATATTTTGAATTAAAAGACTTTGCTGAATATTCAAAGAAGAAGGTCGCTCCTGCTTTAAGTCTTACTTTAAAGGGAATTCTATGAAAGCTTTTCTATTGGCAGCTGGGTTGGGCAAGAGGCTGTTTCCCTTAACTGTTGCAAAGCCTAAATGCCTTATTGAAGTAGGTGGTAAGTCGCTGCTCTTGTGGAACATTGAAAAGCTCAAAGCTTCTGGTATTAAGGACTTAGTTATCAATCTTTTTCACGAAGGTCATCAAATTGAAAATTTTTTTGGTGACGGTTCAGATTTTGGTGTAAGAATTAAATACGTTAGTGAAAAAGAACTGTTAGGCACTGGAGGAGGAGTAGGCAATGCTCTAACAATAATAGGGAATGAACCTTTCATACTACTCAGTAGTGATGTTTGGACTGACTTTAATTTTTCTGATTTGTCGTTGGATTCTGGAATCTTGGCACATTTAGTTTTGGTAGAGAATCCTGAAGATAACCCTGAAGGTGATATGTTTCTTGAAGGCAATAAGGTTAATACTGAAGGTAGGGGGAAAAATTTAACTTTTTCCGGTTTGGCCTTAATTGATCCAAAATTATTTGAAGAAGATAAGCTAGAGAACTATGAACTTTGGAAGGAAGTACTCTTACCGGCAAGTCAAAAGGGTTTGGTGACAGGTGAGCTTTTTTGTGGCGATTTGATCAATATTAATGTTCAGGAAGATATAGAAAGATTAGACGCTTACTTGGCTGAGGAGTAAACTCTGCCGCCCTTTAAATACAACAAGATGGCAAAACAAGAAAATATCATTGCACCTTCCATACTTTCAGCGGACTTTGCTCGTCTTGGAGAAGAAGTTGACACAGTTTTATCCGCCGGAGCTGATTGGGTCCATTTTGATGTTATGGATAATCATTACGTTCCTAATTTAACTATTGGTCCTATGGTTTGTGACGCCTTAAGAAGTTATGGAATCACAGCCCCTATCGATGCTCACCTAATGGTAAAACCCGTAGACAGTTTAATCGAAGACTTTGCAAAAGCTGGAGCTACTTACATAACCTTCCATCCAGAGGCTTCAGATCATGTTGACAGATCTCTTCAACTTGTGAAAAAAAATGAATGCAAGACCGGTCTAGTGCTTAATCCTTCAAGCCCATTAGGTTTATTAGAAAATTGTTGGGACAAACTTGATATGGTTTTACTTATGTCAGTTAACCCAGGTTTTGGAGGTCAAAATTTTATTCCTTCAGTTATAGATAAAATAACTAGATTAAGACAAATGATAGATGATAAGAATCTAGAAATTAGACTTGAAGTGGATGGAGGTATTAAATTAGATAACATTTCAGAAGTTGCAAAAGCTGGAGCAGATACATTTGTTTCAGGTTCAGGTATTTTTGGCGAAAGAAACTACCAAGAAGTTATCTCAAAAATGCGTGAATCTTTAATCTAAGTTACAAATCACGATTAGATGTCTCAGCTAAGAATTCCGGTTTCGTTAGAAATCTTGGCAGACATGGAAACTCCCTTGAGTGTTTTTAAGAAACTGGGAAATAAACCCTTTTCTTACCTATTTGAGTCTGTTGAGGGAGGGGAGAAATGGGCTAGATATTCTTTAATAGGATTGCCTTCCTCAAGAGTAATCAAGGTATATAAAAATCAGATTAAAATATTTAACAATGGAAAAATAGAAGAAGAGATTACTTCGTCAGATCCCTTAAAATTTTTAGAAGATTACCAGGATAGTATAAAGGTTAAGCTTTATGACCATCTTCCTGCGTTTACCGGGGGTTTAGTAGGTTATCTTGGATATGATTGTATTAGGTACATAGAACCGAAATTATCTCACTCTAATCTACCAGATCCCTTAGGAACTCCAGATGCTCTTTTTATGGTTTCAGAAGAAGTTGCGGTTTTTGATAACCTTAATAACAAGTTGCATCTTATAGTTCTTTCTGAAAGTGAATCAGGGGCAGATATTTGTAAAGCTGAAGAAAGGCTTAAGGTTCTTTCAGAAAAATTAGTTAATCCCTTAACTTATGAAACTTCAGAAAAGATTGGAGAATCAGTCACAGAAAATGACTTTGTATCAGGATTTGGTGAGAAGGAATTTAAAGAAACAGTAGAAAAGGTTAAAGAATATATCAAAGCTGGGGATGTAATGCAGGTAGTTTGTTCTCAGAGAATGTCTGTACCTTTTACAGCGGATCCGGTTGAACTGTACCGCTCTATTAGGCACTTAAATCCTTCTCCTTATCTTTATTATCTAAATCTTGAAGAATTTCACATAGTAGGATCTTCTCCTGAAATTTTAGCGAGATTGGAAGATGGAGAAGTAACTGTTAGGCCTATCGCAGGGACTAGAAGAAGAGGTAAAGACGAAGAAGATGATTTAGCTATGGAAAAGGATATGATCAACGACCCAAAAGAAATAGCTGAACATTTGATGTTAATAGATTTAGGAAGAAATGATGTAGGCAAAATTGCAGAACCAGGTTCTGTCGAGGTAACTCAAAAATTTGGGATAGAAAGATATAGCCATGTAATGCATATGGTTTCAAACGTTAGAGCCAAGTTGAGAAAAGGTCTAAAAGCCATGGATGTATTTAGGGCAACTTTTCCAGCAGGAACCCTTACAGGAGCACCTAAAATTAGAGCAATGGAAATAATAGATGAATTTGAACCTGTTAAAAGAGGGATTTATGGTGGAGCGGTAGGTTATTTTTCTTGGCAGGGAAATATGGACATGGCTATAGCAATTAGAACTGCAATTATCAAGGACGAGGTGTTATATATTCAGGCGGGTGGGGGTTTTGTTGCAGATTCTGATCCTGAATTAGAATGGAAAGAATCCTTAAATAAAGGAAGGGCTATATTTAAGGCCGTTGAAATGGTTCAGGAAAAATTAAAAGGTTAATAGTATGCTACTGATGATAGATAACTATGATTCTTTTACTTATAACCTGGTGCAATATTTTTATGAGCTTGGGCAAGAAGTTGAAGTTCATCGTAACGATTTAATCTCAATAAAAGATATAGAAAAGAAGAGTCCTCAATATTTAGTTATTTCCCCAGGACCTTGCACCCCTAAAGAAGCAGGCATTTCAGTAGATCTTATAAAGGCGTTTAAAGATAAACTGCCAATATTAGGGGTTTGCTTAGGGCATCAATGCTTGGGTGCCGCATTTGGAGCAAATATAGTTAGAGCAAATAATATTATGCATGGGAAGCTCTCTGAAATATCTCATGATGAATACGGTATATTCAGCGGTATAGATAATCCTTTTAGTGCAACCAGATACCATTCGCTGGTAATAGAAAAAGAAAGTTTGTCTAAAGATTTTCATGTTAACGCGTGGACAGATAATGGAACTATTATGGGTATACAGCATGTGACTTTACCTCTTGTAGGACTGCAGTTTCACCCAGAATCTATTTCCACTGAGAAAGGAATGGAATTGCTAGAAAGTTATCTGAAGATCTAATTTTTTTATGGATATACAAGAAGGCATTAAAACAACCATGACTGGGCAAGATCTTTCCCAAGAAGAAATCTCATCTGTGATGAATCAAATTTTGACTGGATCAGCTTCTGAAGCTCAAATTGGGGCCTTCTTAGTATCCTTGAGTATTAAAGGGGAATCTGTGGATGAGGTGATAGGTTCAGCTCAAGTGATGCGCAAACTCTCCTCTAAAGTATCTGTGGACAAGGTAAACTTAGTTGATACCTGTGGTACTGGTGGTGTGGGGTCAGGAATATTCAACGTCTCTACAACCGCTGCTTTTGTTGCTAGCTCATGTGGTGCAAAAGTTGCTAAACATGGTAATCGAAGCGCCACCAGAAAAAGTGGTAGTGCTGATCTTTTGGAGGCAGCAGGAGTTGCTTTAGACCTCAATCCAGATCAAATTAAAACTTGTATTGAAGAGGTGGGCTTAGGCTTTATGTTTGCACCTGTCCATCATAGTGCTATGAAACATGCTGTCGGCCCTCGCAAAGAGTTAGCGATCAAGACAATATTTAATCTATTGGGTCCTCTTACAAACCCAGCTGGAGCTTTGAATCAGGTGTTAGGCGTTTTTGATGTTAAATGGGTTAAGCCAATTGCCGAAGTTTTGAAAGGGTTAGGCAGTCAGCATGTATTGGTGGTTCATTCTGAAGATGGATTAGATGAAATTAGCATAGCGGCACCAACAAAAATTGCAGAATTAAAAAATGGAAACATTGAAGAGTATTGCATTTCTCCTCTAGACTTTGATCTCAAGACTCTTTCAATTGAAGAACTGAAAGTTGATTCACCAGAAGCAAGTTTGGAATTGGCAAAAAAAGCCTTGAGCGGGAAGCATCAAGCCGCTAGCCAGATGGTGGCAATGAATGCTGGCGCAGCTTTGTATGTTTCTGGCTTAGCAAAAGATTTAAAAGAAGGAGTCAAACTCTCTTTTGAAAGCATAGCCAACGGTAATGGTCTAGAAAAACTCGAACAGCTAAGCTCGTTAAGTCAGTCTTTGTCTAAACAAAGAAAATGAAAGACACCTACCTAAAAAAAATTTTAGAGACTACAAGAAATTCTGTCTCAGATAAAAAGAAGAACTTTCCTCTAGCTAAATTGGAATCTGAATTAGGATACTTAGAATCTACCAGAGGATTTAAAGATGGTTTAATCAATTCGCTAGAAGAAAACTCTATTGCTGTAATTGCTGAAATGAAAAAGGCTTCTCCAAGCCAAGGACTTATTAGAGAGAAATACGAACCTGAGGTGATAGCAAAAAATTACGAACAAGCTAATGCTGCCTGCCTAAGCGTACTTACTGATGAACCATTTTTTCATGGTAGTTTAGAACATCTTTCTTTGGTTAGAGCCTGTGTCGACCTTCCCTTACTAAGAAAAGATTTCATTATTGATGAATACCAGATTTATGAAAGTCGTTATGGAGGAGCCGACTGTATTTTACTTATTGCAGCTGCCCTTACACAAAACCAACTGCATGATTATCATCAGTTAGCCATTGAACTTAACCTAGATGTTTTAGTAGAGGTACATACGTTAAATGAAATGGAAAGCGCGCTCAAAATCGGACCTAACCTGATAGGGATAAATAACAGAAACTTAGAAACTTTCAAGGTTAATCTAGAGATCACTAAACGACTTTCTACAGAGGTCCCAGAAGAAATTGTTGTAGTTTCTGAGAGTGGAATTAAATCCTGTGAAGATGTAAAAAAGATAATTTCTTATGGAGTGACCACGTTTCTGGTCGGGGAGGTTTTTATGCGAGCTGAACATCCTGGTAACGAGTTGAGAAATTTGTTCTTTACTTAGATAATCATGTTATGAAATATTTTGAGAACATAGGAATTATTGCAATACTAGGGGTGTGGATTTCTTTAACTGTTTGGGGAATGCTTCAAGGGGTTTTAGAATCACGGTCATTATTTGCATCAACATCCATAGTTATAATTTGGATTGGAGTTCTTATTTTATTAATATCAACTATGATCCAACGATATAAAGAATCGAAAAAAGATCCTTATAAGGATGTGGAGATTTAATTTTGATAATTGTTACTAGTCCCAGCATACCGGGGAAAAAAATAGTTAAAACGTTAGGTCTGGTTAAAGGCAATACCGTAAGAGCAAGGCATATCGGGAAAGATATTCTTGCTGTATTTAGAAATATAGTAGGTGGGGAAATCCATGAATATACAAAACTCATGGCTGAGAGCAGGGAGCAAGCCATTGATCGCATGATAGAAAATGCTGAACAAATGGGTGCCAACGCCGTTATAAGTATGATCTCAACGACCTCAATGATTTCTCAAGGAGCTGCTGAACTTATGGTCCTAGGGACAGCAGTTATAATGGAAGACGAGTAGGATCTACTCGTTAAAGAAGTAGTATTATTAGCTTCTATCTGAAGCAGAATCGACTCTTAGTTCTCTTCCAGCAAAATCTTTACCGTTAAGAGAGTCTATGGCTGATTTGCCATCTTCAGCTGATTCCATTTCAACAAATCCAAACCCTTTTGAGCGACCGGATCTTCCTTCGGTAATTATTCTTACGGTCTTCACAGGACCGCACTGTGCAAAATGAGCTGACAGCTCATCTTCCGTTATGCTCCACGGAAGATTTCCTACATACAAATTCATAAATTTTTCCTAATTAAACTAATACAGCGACGCTGCGAGACGCACTATACTTATATGGAGCATTTTTTCAATCTTTTTAATCCAATTAGTATTAGATGTAATAACTTGTAGAAGTCATTATTTTTGCTATCCATGACATTCCAGCTTTTATTTCTTCTGGTAATTCAGAAGCTCCAGCTTCTTTAGCTCGCAGGGCATGAGAATCTTCATCTGCCCTTATTTGTTCTAGTACTGCCTTGGTTTTAATGTCTTTATCTGATAATTCGTCAAGGTGTTTATCTAAATGACGAACTACCTGTTTCTCTGTTTCTTCTACGAATCCCAAACTCCTTTTGTCGCCAGTAAGGCCAGTCAAGATTCCAATGGAAAAGGACATGACATACCACAAAGGATTTAAAATACTAGTATCAGCTCCCAGCTCTTCGAGGCGTTTGCTACACCAAGCAAGGTGATCCAATTCCTCATCAGCAGCTTGTTTCATCTGATCTCTAGTGTCGTTAAGTTCTGTAGTTAAACTTTGCCCTCGATAAAGAGCTTGGGCACAAACTTCTCCAGCATGATTAACCCGCATAAGGCCAGCCGAGTAATTTTTCTCAATTTCAGTAAGTGGAACTTCTGCAGTTGTTTCGGCTGGATAAGGTCTTTTGCACTCTTGTGTATTTGAGGCAGAAAACTTTAACCCTCTATCAATTTCTACAATTAGCTGGTCAACTAAGTTACTCATGATTCCCTAATTATTGCTCGGTGTCCTATATCTGTTCTGTAAAAACAGTTTTTCCAGTTTATTTGCTTAATACAATTATAAGCTTTAAGTTGAGCTTCAGTTGTGTTTTTTCCTAATGCTGTAACACAAAGAACTCTGCCACCATTAGTTGTAATAATATCATCTTCGGCTTGTGTACCTGCGTGAAAGACTTTTACTGTTTTAGATTCAGACGGTAGTCCTTTTATTGGGTAACCTTTCTCATAATAATTTGGATATCCTCCCGCTGCCATGACTACACCCAAAGCCACTCGAGGATCCCATTCAAGGTCTATTGCCTTAAGCTGACCTTTGCTTGCTTGATAACAAAGCTCGACTAGATCAGATCTAAGTCTCATTAAGATTGGTTGAGTTTCAGGATCACCGAAACGACAATTAAACTCTAATACCTTAACATTCTGTTCCTGATCAATCATAAGACCTGCGTATAAGAAACCACAATAGGCAATACCTTCCTTAACCAAGCCAGCTATGGTTGGATTTATTACTTGATCCATTATTTTTTGATGAATTTCAGGAGTTACTATGGGTGCCGGAGAATAGGCTCCCATTCCTCCAGTATTAGGACCTTTGTCTTGATTATCTCTGGTTTTGTGATCTTGCGAAGAAGCCAATGGCAGAATGGTAAGGCCATCGGTTAAGACAATAAAGCTGGCTTCTTCTCCTTTAAGGAATTCTTCCACCACAACCTTATTGCCAGCTTCACCAAAAGTCTTTTCTTCAAGGCATTCTCTAATAGCTTTTTCAGCTTCAGAATGATTTTGGGCTACGGTTACTCCTTTACCTGCAGCCAGTCCGTCTGCCTTCACCACGATTGGGTAAGAAGATTTTTCTAGGTGTTCCAATGCTAACTTAAGATCGTTAAAAGATTCATAGGCTGCGGTTGGGATTTGGTACTTGGTAAGGAAATTTTTCATAAATTCCTTGGAGCCTTCAAGACGAGCTGCATCTTGGGTGGGACCAAAACAGTTAAGTCCAAGGGATTGAAATTTATTAGTTATGCCGTTTACCAAAGGAACCTCAGGCCCGACTATTGTTAAGTCAATACTGTTACCTAAAGCAAACTTTGAAAGTTTCTCTATATCTTCAGCATCTATATCTACATTGTTAATATTTTTCTCACTGGCTGTGCCACCATTTCCAGGAGCAACATATATCTCAGTTACCAAATTACTTTGTTTTGCCTTCCAAGCAAGGGCATGTTCTCTACCTCCACTTCCGACAATCAATACCCTCATGTTTAGTGCCGGAAATGTCTGATGCCTGTGAAGACCATGGCTATGTTTGCATCGTTAGCAGCTTCAATTATTTCTTCATCTCGAATTGACCCTCCTGGTTGAATTATGGAAGTTATTCCCTTAGAAGCTGCTACATCAATTCCATCCCTAAAAGGAAAAAAAGCATCGGAAGCCATGGCACACCCTTTTGTGTCAAATCCTCTTTCCTTTGCTTTAGAAGCAGCAAGTTGAGCACTATCTATACGACTCATTTGGCCTGCACCTATACCTATGCTTTGATTATTCTTAGCGTAAACAATGGCATTAGATTTAACAAATTTACATACCTTCCAGGCAAATAGGCAGTCTCTTGTTTCTTGTCTTGAAGGCTCTCTTGAGCTCACTACTTTTAAGTCTTCGGTTGTAATCATTTCATTATCAGTTTCTTGGATAAGTAAACCGTCGGTAACACTCAAAAATTTAAATCCAGGAACAGATTCAATCATCTTCTCCATATCAAGGACTCTAATATTTTCTTTTGAACTTAAAATGTCTTCAGCAGGAGGTGAAACGCCTGGGGCAATGATTACTTCTACAAACTGATTATCAATTATTTGCTTAGCGGTTTTTTCTTCTAGTTTCCTGTTTAATGCAATGATTCCTCCAAAGGCTGAAGTCGAATCTGCTTCGAATGCCTTTTGGTAGGCCTTTGTAATGTCATCATCCGTAGCTACACCGCATGGGTTGGCATGTTTGATGATTACGCAAGTGGGTTCATCAAAGTTACGGACACACTCTATGGCAGCATCTGAATCTGCTATATTGTTGTAAGAGAGTTGTTTGCCTTGTAGTTGGGTAGCACCACCAACGCCACAATTTTGTTTTGTATAGTCAATATAAAACGCAGCCTTCTGATGTGGATTTTCACCGTAACGCATTACTTCCTTCTTTTGGTATTTAGCGAAAATCCTTTCAGGAAAATCTTGTTCATAAAGTGAAGATAAATATCCTGAAATAGCAGCATCATAATTGGCTGTATATGTGAAAGCCTTAGTGGCTAGAGAGCTTCTAGTTTCCTGTGAAAGTGCTCCTCCTTTTTTTTTCATTTCTTCTAACACCAGAGAGTAATCTTCAGGGTCTACGATGGCTGCAACAAACTTATTATTTTTTGCTGCAGATCGAATCATGCTAGGTCCACCAATATCAATATTCTCAATAGCGGTTTCTAAAGTAACGTCTTCCTTAGACACGGTTTCTACGAATGGATAAAGATTAACCACCACTAAATCTATAGCTAAGATATTATTTTTTTTCATCACTTTTTCGTCTTGGTTTCTACGTGCCAATATCCCTCCATGGACTCTTGGATGTAAGGTCTTGACTCTACCATCCATCATTTCAGGAAACTCAGTAAACTCACTTATGTCGATGACTTTTACATTTGCCTCCTCTAAGACTTTGAGAGTTCCCCCGGTGGAAATAATTTCAATACCAAATTCTTTAACTAAAAAAGAACAAAAGTCTACCAGTCCAACTTTGTTAGAAACGCTGATAAGGGCTCTTTTAATTGGGTTAGCTACTTCAGTCATTCAGACTAAATCGCCTAAAGTAAATTGTAGTCTTTTAACTTGGTACGCAAGGTCCCCCGATTAAGACCTAGAATTTTACTGGCTAGAGTTTTATTACCTTTGCATTGTTTCATAACTGTTTCCAACAAAGGTTGCTCGACTTCCTTAAGGACCATCTGATAAATGTTAGTGGCTTTTTCTCCATCCAACTCTTTAAAGTATTTTTGCATGCTCTTGGCAACTAGATCACTCAACCGCCTTCCTTCACCGTTGTATTTTTTCTTTGTCGCCATGGTCGTCTGAAATTTGGTCAGTAAGTTTTAAAAATAATGGGACTTAAATCATACTCACCTCTTCGCTACTTTCAAGCAAAATAATTAACTCTCAAAGCTTTATTTTTTTATTGAACAGTGGTAGAGAAATCTTTACCTAGATTTAGGATTTTAAATGTGCCACCAACTCTCTCAATTTTTGTAACCGAACAATTATCTGGATGAAAACTAACAAATTTTTTAGAGTTATTAATCCACCCAACTATAGAGTTAATTACCATGAAGTGACTGAAAATAATTGTGTCTTGTTTTAATAGTTTCAAAGACTCAATAATATTATCTCGCCATTCCAATTGAGGTTTTTCGAGCTCGTTAGTCCTTGCATTAAATATTCCTTTAAGCCAATCTCTTCTTTTTGATAAGGGGATACCCGGTGAAGGTATCTCTGCATAAGTATCTTTGATCTTAATTTTAAAGCCTAATTTTTCTCTTAAGGGCAAAGCGGTTTCTTTCGCCCTTAAAAGTGGACTTGAAATAACTTCAAAGTTTGAAGGCAGATCCTTTAAAATTTCTTTTTCTAAAAGCTCAGATTGACGCTTCCCTTTTTCGCTTAATCCAGGATCGAGGTCTTCATCCCAAGCTGCGTTCGCTTCACCATGACGAATTAAAAAAATATAAAGTGGTTTTTTATTTGTCATTCCTAGACTCTCTTTACAAGATCAGTGTAATAATATTGGATATATCAAATCTCTTTTTTAAAAATGGACTATACAAGAATACTTTGCTGTCAGGATTTTATTTTAGGGGAATATTTGATTTTGACTAAAGGAGATTCCAAACATCTAAGTCAAGTCTTAAGAAAAAAAGAAGGCTCTCTCATCCAACTTTTTGATGGAAAGGGCTCTTCTTGTATTGCCGAAATAACTTCTCAAGAAAAAAAAATTCTAAAAGTTCAAGTCGTCAGTGAAAAGATTTTTAAAGAAAGACAGGGCATTGATATTTTTTTGGGTCAGTCCTTAATTAAGTCTGAACCATTTAGTTTCTCAGTTCAAAAAGCAACTGAATTGGGAGTTGTGTCTATTTCACCTTTAAATACTGAAAGGACAGTTGTTAAATTGAACAATGACTTTAAAAAATCAAGAAAGAACAGATGGGAAGCTATAGCGAAGAGTGCTTGTCAGCAATGTGGCGAAGATTGGTTACCAGAAATTAATGAAATTCAGGATTTAAAAAATTGGTCTCAAGTTGTTAAAGCTAAACATAAAGTTGTGCTCTATCCAAGTGCAACCTCTAAATTGTCTGGCTTGAGTCTTGACAAGTCGGTGGCAATTGCAATAGGCCCCGAAGGAGATTTCACTGAAAATGAAATCAACTTCTTAGAAAAAATAGGTTTTTTACCTGTAAGTTTAGGACCAAGAGTTCTAAGAGCAGAGACAGCTGTGATTTCTTCTTTGAGTGCTATTCGAACAATGTGTAGAGAGTTTTAGGTCAGGTTAAAGTAAGATTAGTGAATTCAAAGAGGTAGTATGAAATTAGGTGTGGTGATGGATCCTATTAACGCCATCAACTTTAAAAAAGATAGTTCTTTATCTATTCTTTTGGAGGCACAATTCAGAGATTATGAACTTTATTACATGGAACCAACCTCTCTTTTTTTAAGGCAAAATGGAGCTCAAGCTCTAATGCATTCTATAGTTGTGAAAGACGATCCTCAGGATTGGTATCAGCTCTCTGAATCTATAGAAAAAAGATTAGCAGATTTGGATATGATTATTATGAGACAAGATCCTCCTTTTGATTCTAACTACATTTACAACACCTATATTTTGGAGGCAGCTGAAAGAGAGGGTGTGAAAGTAATAAACAAACCTAGTAGCCTTAGAGATTGTAATGAGAAAGTATTTGCTACGGAGTTTCCTCAGTGCTGCACCCCTTTTTTGGTGACTAGTAATAATCTTTTATTGAGAGAATTCATTGAAGAACATATTGATACGGTAGTGAAACCATTAGACGGGATGGGGGGCTCTTCAGTTTTTAGGGTCAGAAGAATAGATCCAAACATCTCCGTCATTCTCGAGAACATCACAGAACATGCAATAACCAAGGTCATGATACAAAAATACATTCCTGAGATTACTGAGGGAGATAAAAGGATATTATTGATTGATGGCTTACCCATGGGAGGTGCTGTAGCCAGAGTTCCAGGTGAAGGTGAGTTACGAGGCAATCTTGCTGCAGGAGCTACAGCGGTAGCCAAATCCCTAACTTATAAAGACAAATGGATTTGCGAACAAATTGGTCCGAGACTTAAAGAGTTAGGATTGACGTTGGTTGGTTTGGACGTCATTGGTGATTATCTAACAGAAATAAACGTCACCAGCCCGACCTGTTTTAGGGAATACAAGAAACTTTGCGGCATAGACGTTGCTTCGGCACTACTTGACAGTTTGGAAGGAAAGGTCTCCCAATGAATTCAGAGACCAGAGTAATAGTCGCTTTTGATTTTGGTTTAAAACACATTGGCATGGCTGTTGGTCAAGAGATAACCAATACTGCACAAACTTTTTATTCTTTAAAAGCTGAGTTAGGAGAACCCGATTGGGATGAATTGGATATCATAGTGAATGACTGGCAACCTAAACTT
This sequence comes from SAR86 cluster bacterium, assembly GCA_022447065.1. Classification (GTDB taxonomy): domain Bacteria; phylum Pseudomonadota; class Gammaproteobacteria; order Magnimaribacterales; family Magnimaribacteraceae; genus AEGEAN-183. Next base: position 108,090 of record JAKUUM010000001.1, read on the forward strand.
TTCGTAGTTGGCAATCCCCTTAACATGGATGGATCAGACAGCGACATAAAAAAGAAAAGCGATAAATTTTCAACTTTAATTAGACAGAGATACAACATTCCTGTTGAATTAATGGACGAACGTCTCACTACCAGAGAAGCCAAAGATAGAATGAAATCTGACAGCGGCTATCTTGTAGACAGCTCTGCAAATACCCATGAAATCTCAGCACAAATAATATTGGAAAGCTGGTTTAGAGAGCAAAGTTAGATGCCAGGAGCCATACCATCAACATTTATTAGGGAAATCGTCGAGATTTCTGACATTGTTACTTTAATCGAAGGATACGTTCCTCTTAAGAAAAAAGGCAAAGATCATTGGGGCCTTTGTCCCTTTTGTGATGACGGCAAAAATCCTTCTTTTAGTGTGAGCGCACAAAAACAGTTTTACTACTGTTTTAAGTGTAGAGCCACAGGAAATGTAATAGGGTTTTTAGAATCTTTTGAAGGGTTAGATTTTGTTGAATCAGTAGAGGCTTTGGCTTCAAAGGCAGGATTGGAGGTACCTTACGAACAATCCTCAAGGAAAAGAGAAGATCGAGAACCTATATTTGAAGTTCTAAAAAGAGCTTCTGATTTTTACCAATCTGTCTTAGCAAATGAAACTCATGCAAAAATAGTACAGAATTACATTAAAGAAGAAAGACATATTTCTGGAAATACTTGTCGAAGATTTGCTATGGGATACGCCCCAAATTCCTGGAACGCTTTATCTTCTCACTTGACCAGTAAAGGATTTTCGACAGAAATTCAAGTTAAAGCAGGTCTTGCTAAAAAGAACAAAGAAAATGAACTCTATGATGTATTTAGGGATCGTTTAATGTTTCCTATAAGGGATCGAAAAGGTAGAACTGTAGGCTTTGGAGGAAGGGTCATGAATCCAGAAGATCAGCCAAAATATTTGAATACCGGAGATACTCTAGTTTTTCAAAAAGGTAAAGAGCTGTACGGATTGTATGAAGCCTCACGAGAGAGAAGAAATCTTAATCGAATTTATGTCGTTGAAGGCTATATAGACGTAGTTGCTATGTCTGAAAATGGTATTGATAATTCTGTGGCTACACTCGGCATAGCTACAAACCGTTTTCATACACAGGTACTCTTGCAGTTGGTCAAAGAAGTTATTTTTTGTTTTGACGGAGATGATGCCGGTAGGGGAGCGGCTTGGGGAGCTTTAAAAAATGTTCTACCTGTTATCAGTGATGGAGTTGAAATAAAATTCCTCTTTCTTCCTGAGGGCGAAGATCCAGCCAGTCTTTTAGAGAAAGAAAATAAAGACAACTTTGAAGCTAGAATGAAAAAATCCCTACTTTTGTCTGAATATTTTATAGCACGCCTTACAGCTGCCGTTGGAACAGGTTCACTTGAAAAAAAAGCTTCTTTAGCATCAAGGGCTATGGAGTTATTAAGGTCCATGCCTGAAAGTTCTATTAAAAAACTAATGGAAGCTGAAGTTTCAGAAATTACTGGTTTAAGTATTAAAGATATAGAAGAAAGAGCCCGAACAAAATCTATTGATCAAATTAAGAGGAAAAAATTTACGTCCTCAAATAAGAACTCAGATAAACAGGAGAGTTCTTTTGAACCGGGTGGTTTAATCTCTAAAGCACTAGCTGCGTTAGTTTCTTATCCTAATCTTGTTTCAGAAATAAAATCAAAGGAATGGATACAAGAGCTTTCTAGGCCAGAGAGTAACTTATTTTTGCAGGTTATTGAATATTTCCAAACTTCTTCTAATAATCAAGTAGCAGACCTGCTTAGCTCTTTAGAAGTTGATTCTGCTTCCTTTATCGGGACTTTGCTGTCCAGCAACCCTTTGTTAGAAGAAAAAAATTCAGTGGCTTATTTTCAAGATTGTCTTAATGCCCTGAAGAAAGCTAATCCCAGCAAAAGAATTATTGAACTAAAATCAGTTATGGGTAAAGAAAAATTATCAGAAGATGAAACTTTTGAACTTCAACAACATCTATTGTCAAAACTAGAAAGTTTAAATGAAGAGGATAAAGAGTTGCTTAGGGAGTTAAGTCAGAATTGATGGATATAATTGAAAAATAATAATTTGCACCAATATTGTGATTTGAGGATAAAAACTAATATAATTCCCAGCCTTTTTTAAATTAGATATGGCAAGAAAACCAAAAAACAAAACCACTGCAGTAGAAATTGAAGAAACGTCTGTAGAACTCGATGCAGCTCTTTTGAGTGAAGAGGATCTTGAAAATTCTGGCTTACGTGAGTTAGTTGATAAAGGTAAAGAACAGGGATTCCTTACCTACGAAGATATTAATTCAATGTTACCAGAAGATATTTCCGATCCTGATCAGGTAGAGGAGACCATTCAGATGTTGATAAATATCGGTGTGGAGGTTCAGGAGAGACGCCAAGGTGTTGAAGGAGAAGAAGAAACAGCACCAGAAACCGTTCCTGATACTCGAACAACCTTAACAACTGTGGAATCTGAAATTGGCAGGACGACTGACCCAGTTAGACTTTACATGAGAGAAATGGGAACAGTAGACCTGCTTACACGAGAAGGTGAAATAAAAATAGCAAAAAGAATTGAAGAAGGTTATAGAGAATTATTAACAGCTTGTTGTTTTTACCCTGGTATCGTAGATAAAATTTTGGATGACTACCAAGAAGTGGTGAAAGGAGAAAAACGCCTCGCAGAGGTCTTAGTAGGTTTCATGGATAAAGATGATGTAATCCCTCCACCTGCTATAGTTCAAGCTGCTCAACTTGCTAAAGCTCAAGCTGCTAAAGCTCAAGCTGGTAAAGCTCAAGCTGGTAAAAAATCAGATGATGATGATGAACAACCAACTGGACCTGATCCAGTCGAAGTGAAAAAACGATTCAATGCTTTAAAAAGACAATTCAATAAAACAGAAAAAGCTTCATCAAGATCTAGAACAACTAAGAAGGCTCTTGAAGAGCAAAAGAAATTAGGGGAAATATTTAAATTTCTTAAGCTCTCGCCAACCCAATTTGAAGTTATTGCTAAACCTGCTCGTGTCTCTTTAAAGATCATAAGGGAATGTGAGAAAGAGGTTTACAGAATTTTTGTGAAAATAGCCAGAATGCCAAGAAAAGTATTTATTAAGGGCTATTCTGGTAATGAAGCTAACCCAGAATGGGGTATCAAAATGTCGAGAATGAGAAAACCCTGGGCAAAAGTAGCTAAAGAAAACGTAGACGAAATTACCCGTCTACATAACAAGTTAAGTAAGCTAGAAAAAATCATTGGTTTGGATATTTCCAATATCAAAGACATTAATCGAAGGATGTCTATTGGCGAAGCCAAAATAAGAAGAGCAAAAAAGGATATGGTCGAGGCCAACCTGAGGCTGGTTATCTCTATTGCTAAGAAATATACCAACCGAGGATTGCAATTCCTTGACCTAATCCAAGAAGGAAATATCGGTTTAATGAAAGCAGTAGATAAGTTTGAATATCGTAGAGGTTATAAGTTTTCTACATACGCTACTTGGTGGATCCGACAAGCCATTACAAGGTCCATAGCCGATCAAGCTAGAACTATTAGAATACCTGTTCACATGATTGAAACCATCAATAAGTTGAATCGAGTTTCTCGCCAGATGGTACAAGAAATAGGTAGAGAACCTACCCCAGAAGAACTCGGCGTACGCATGGAACTTCCTGAAGATAAAATTCGTCGCGTTCTTAAAATTGCCAAAGAACCAATTTCTACTGAGACTCCAATAGGTGACGAAGATGACACTACTTTGGGAGATTTCATTAAAGACACGGCCATAGCATCTCCTGACGAAGCCGCTACAGAAGATAATTTAACAGAAGCCACAGACGATATTTTAGGGAGTTTAACAGCGAGGGAAGCGAAAGTTTTGAGAATGCGGTTTGGGATCGGTATGAATACAGACCACACACTTGAAGAAGTAGGAAAACAGTTTGACGTAACGCGTGAGCGCATACGTCAGATTGAGGCCAAAGCTTTAAGAAAACTAAGGCATCCCACCCGTTCCTCACATTTAAGAGGCTTTCTGGACGATTAATCCTTTGCAGATGCCACTAGACCATAGTTAAATTAACTCAAGGGCCCTTAGCTCAGTTGGTTAGAGCAGTGGACTCATAATCCATTGGTCCCAGGTTCGAGTCCTGGAGGGCCCACCATAATCAAAATGCCTTACTTATTAGTATTTACTTTTTTAGCTTTAGTCTTGTGGGTAAGCCACGCAGCAGTTGCGTTAATTTTAGGAATTTTGCTGTCATTTCTTATTTCTCTTCCCGATGACTTCGTCACCAGAAAGATCGGTACCAAAGTATTGCAGACTGGAATTGTTTTCTTGGGTGGCAGCATCAGCATTCCTCAAGTGGCGTCTATTAGTAGTAGTTATCTGCCCTGGGTTTCACTTTTTGTCTTGGTTACTTTTGTGTTGGCTATTGGAACGGGAAAATTGTTGGGAGTGAGTAAAAAACAATCCTACTTACTGGCTGCTGGTACCGCCATTTGTGGAGGTACTGCCATAGCTGCAGTAGCTCCAGTCATAAAAGCAAAACCCGAAGAACTGCTTACGGCTTTGTCAATTGTTTTTATCTTAAATGCTCTGGCTGTAATTTTTTTCCCTTTTGTAGCTAACTGGATAGGTTTGACCCAAGAGCAGTTCGGCACTTGGGTGGCCCTAGCCATTCATGACACGGCTTCAGTAATCGGCGCGGCGTCCGTTATGGGTGACCATGCTGTGGAAGTTGCGGCTACTTTAAAGCTTGGACGTACTTTATGGATTGTTCCTTTGGTATTGTTTTCAGCTTGGTATTTTAGAGAGAAAAAATCTACTCTTGGTGTCCCCATCTTTGTTCTTTTCTTTGCTTTGGCCGTAACGCTCAATTCTATCCTGTCCCCTTCCGAACCAATAAGCTCATTGTTGAAAGAAATTAATAGAATTTGTTTATTAACTGGTCTATTTTGCATTGGTACCCAAATAGACCAACCTGCAATCAAGCAAATTTCTGCGAAACCCCTTCTTTTGGCAGTCTCCATTTGGGCTTTGGTTATTCCGATTTCCCTGTGGGTGGTTTAATGAGTTGCAATCAAACAACAGAAAATTCACACTGTCATACTATGGTTAACAACATTGATCTGCTTTTGAAAACAGGATGCGCATTTTTTCTGTCTTTTCTTATTGCTTTTCTAAGTTTCAACCTTTTCGGACATGGCACCGGGGGTTCGGTTTCTCAAGATGAAATTGATAAACGGGCCATTAACTTTCCTGACACACAGCAGTATCTAACCCTGATTACCGACTTACATACCCACTCTGTTTTTTCTGACGGCCATGTATGGCCCAATATTAGGGTGTTAGAGGCACTTCGAGATGGCATCGATGCCTTAGCTATTACCGAACATCTGGAGCATCAACCTCACAGAACTGATATCCTAAATCCTGATAGAAATAAAGCTTATGAGGAAGCGAAAGCGGCAGCAGGAAGAAAAGATATTCTGATAGTTAATGGATCTGAAATCACTCGCGATATGCCGCCTGGCCACATCAATGCAATATTTATTAAGGACGCTAACAAACTTTTTAACATAGATCCCCCTAAAAATGATAAGACCCAAGAAATTTTGAATGAAAGAATTCGAGAGATGAAATGGGGGAATGACTTAGAAAAGGAATATTACTCTTTAGCCAATATATGGCCAGCAGAAGAAGCAATTGAAACTGCCAACCGGCAAGGAGCTTTTTTATTTTGGAATCACCCCATGTGGACTTCTCAATCTCAGGATGGAGTGGCTCGACTTACTCCAATGCACAAGGATCTCATAGCAAAAGGTTACTTGCACGGGATTGAAGTCGTGAACGGGAACTCGTATTCGGAGGAAGCATTTCAGATTGCCATAGAGAATAATCTCGCAATTATTGGTACATCAGATGTTCACAATTTAATTGACTGGGATTACAAACCTCATCTAGGCGGACACAGACCAGTAACATTGATCTTTGCTAGATACAAGAACATCACTTCCATCAAACAGGCTTTATTTGAAAGACGCACAGTGATCTGGTTTAAAAACAAATTGTTTGGGCTGAAAGAAAATCTTGATCCCCTGTTAAATGCAAGTTTGTCCATAGAATCTGCTTCGTATTTACCTGGTACGAAAATAGTAGGCCTGACAATCAGTAATATTTCGGATGCTAAATTTCTCTTAAAAAATGCTTCAGGTTACACCTTTGCCAATAGTGATGACCTTGTGGAAGTTCCGGCTCAAGGAACTAAATACCTTCAAGTTAAAACGCTAGAGAAGATTAATTTGCTGACATTAAATTTTGGAGTATTGAACGCGTTGATTGCTCCCGGAAAGCACGCAAATATAAGCTTAAAAATAAGGATTTATTAAACAAAGCAATCCATGAAAGCTTTTTGGGTAGTCAGATGTCATGTGACGGACAAGGAAGCATATACAAACTATGTTGAACTAGCTGGACCAGCCATTGAAAAACACGGTGGTCAATTCCTGGTCCGGGGCGGGAAACAGATTGAAGTCGAAGGCGAGGGTTTCGAACGTACCGTGTTGGTGGAATTCAAATCTCTAGAGCAAGCACAGGCCTGCTATTTATCCGAAGAATATCAAGCAGCCCACAAAGTTCAAGAGCAGGCTGCTCAGAGACTTGTGGTGATGGTGGAAGGTCTTAACTGAGCATGCGCTCAGTTTCTTCCCAGAGTCGACTAGCTTCTTCTGAATCCACGGCCCAATTGTTGACGCCTGTGAAGCGGTCTCCCCCATCCTCCTCTTTGATAGCCACGTCGCAATTTTCGCAATAAACGCCGCCAATATTATCAAGTTTGGGGCTGGTTGCTGCCCACAGGGTAGTAGAAGCCCCTTGTGTAGGTGTTTTAAACATTTTAGCCACTCGTTCAGTTGGTTGGCCGTCTTCTCCCATCCAACCAAGGGCTACCATTTCTTCGTTTTCTAAATGTCTTTGTAAAGGCGTTATAATGCCACCTGGATGCACTCCAAAAGCTCTGATACCCCTATCTTGCATGCGTTTATCCACTTCGATTGCCAACAGACTTGAGGCCGTTTTAGATTGTCCATAAGCTACCCATTTGTCGTAGTCTGATTCGTTAAAATGAATGTCATCCCAACGAATGGCAGATATTTTATGTCCAGTTGAAGAAAGAGTTACCAATCTAGCACCGTTGGCAGCTTCCATTAACGGCAAAAGGCCTTTAGTGAGAATAAAATGGCCAACTTGATTAACCGCGAATTGCAATTCCCATCCTTCCGGGGTTCGCATTTCAGGACAAGCCATCACCCCTGCGTTATTAATCAGAATATCAAGTGAGGTATGTACCGAGGAAAAATCATCGACAAAATTCTGGACAGATTTGGGATCAGCGAGATCCATCTTTGTAATATTATCGGAAGACACAATGCCATCCAATTCTTTGAGTGCGATGTTAGTTCTACGTGCCGGTACAAAAACTTTGGCTCCAGCTTCAACTAAGGCACGACTCGTTTCAAGGCCAATGCCGGAGTAACCACCAGTAACCAAAGCGGTTTTACCGTTCAGGTCGATATTTGACATTACTTCTGAAGGTTCGCTTTTAGCTCCAAAACCTGAACTAAGAGGTTTTTGTTGATTTGAAATCATAGTGCTGTACATACTATCAAAAATGTTGAAAAAGAACTTTAATACAAACTTACAAGAGAAAAGAACTTGAAAACTGATACTGTCATTATCGGAGCGGGTGTTGTGGGCCTTGCCATAGCAAGAGAAATTGGAAGAAAAGGTCATGAGGTAATTATTCTTGAAAAGCACTCTCGGGCTGGTGAAGAAACTTCTTCTCGGAATTCAGGTGTTATTCATTCGGGGATCTATTATCCAACTGGATCTAAAAAAGCAATCCTGTGTGTAGAAGGTAATAATTTATTATACGAATACGCTCAGAAAAGGAATATTGCACACAGGAACACAGGGAAAATAGTCGTCGCTACAACTGCTGAAGAAATAAACAGATTGGAATTATTATTTCAGAGGGGAACTGATAATAATGTTAAAGGTCTCAAGCTTTTAACAAAAAACGATGTTGTCAAACTACAAGCAGAGATCAAAGCAGAACAGGCTTTGTATTGTCCCAGTTCTGGAATTATTGACGCAGCTGAATTAGTTCAAAGTCTTGAAGCAGAACTGCAAGAGCAAGGGATAATCACAGCCTTTAATTCAACGGTAGAACAAATAGAAGTTAAAAGTTCTTCTGGGTTTACGGTCAAAGTAAGTACAGAAGAAAGTTTTTCTATTGAAGCTGAAAAAGTCATTAATTCAGCTGGCTTAAATGCAGTTCACCTAGCCAGCAAAATTAAAGGGATTCCAGAAGGAGTTATTCCCAAAGCCTATTTTGCAAAAGGACACTATTTCCAGCTAAGCGGAAAACACCCCTTTAATGACTACTTGGTTTACCCGTTGAATGACAGAGATGGTCTAGGGGTACATGTAAGTGTCGATATCAGTGGAAAAGCAAGATTCGGACCAGATGTCACATGGGTAAAAGAATTAGATTATAGCTTTAATGAATCTCTCAAAGACAAGTTTGTTGAAGCTATACAATCTTATTGGCCTGCTTTAAATCCTGATAAATTGCTACCGGATTACACTGGCATTAGGCCAAAGATCTACGGTCCAGAAGATGAGCCTGCAGATTTTCTAATACAAACTTCCAAGGAGCATCAAGTAGAGGGTTTGGTGAACTTACTAGGCATAGAAAGCCCTGGATTAACTTGTTCCTTTTCCATAGCAAGAGAAGTTGTTAAAGCTTTATTTTAATTAAGACTGATAAAGGATTTGTATTCAGACATATCCCAATTGGGGTATCTCAGTTGGGCTAGGGCAAGAGTTTCGTCAGTCCAGAATGAATCCCCAGGAAGAGGGACTCCGAAACAACTCAGCTGGTCTGGAGAGGCGTGTTCAAAAATTTTATGCCAAGGTTTGGTAAAATGCCAGGGCCACGCCGTGTAGCCAATGGCATCGTTCCCGGCTTTCTTAAAACATGAAGTAACTGCGTAGCGATAACCTCCTGGGGCTGTAAGGTTAGTACCTCGATGAAAGACGTCTATTCCATAAGCCAACAAAGTTCCAGCGGGTCCTGCGGCACTGCGTTCAAAACTTCTTAATTCTTTCTGATGCGAAAGGTCTTCTCGGTGCTTGAGAAATCGCTTGAGGCCATCAAAATTTTTACTGTCGCTACGATTGACGTAGTGAGTAGGGCCATGGGCTTCGGTGACGTCTGTAAAATAAATAATAAAGGCAATGGAATTAAAGCATTCATCTTCAGAAGGTACGGTGAGTGTGTGATTGCCAAAATCACAATGAAAAGCCTGATCAAAGTCTGCTTCGCCAGTGAATTTAGCCCAAGCCTGAGCTTGATACAGTTTAACGTCTTCCGTATTCAGAGCCGATCGAGCAAAGACGATTAACGCTGGATGTACTGCTATGAGATTGAGAGCATGAGAACAATCAAAGGGTATGTTTTCAAAGTTTCTGAATTGCTCCATAGTGGTTTTGCCCATCTTCTTACCCGAGAGTTGCAAGGGCAGCTTATTGCCTACTTCACCTTGTCGCTTTTTTTTAAGAGCTTCGGCTTCAACTTTTCGATCAGGAAAAATAATGTCAAAGTCTGCTATCACCTCAGCTATTTCCTCCTTTTCAAAGAACTCGGGAACGACGACGGCACCTTCTCGACGCCAAGTCTCTACATGTTCACTGGTATATCTTTTTTCCATAAAAATTCCTTTATTCCTTTATGGCGGCTTGAATTTCTTCGTTTATGTCTTTAATCCAAGCGCTGACAGTATCATAAAAAACAAAAGGTATAAGCGCATGGATTAAGGCTATCAAAGCCAGGAAAATTAAAATTATGGATAAGTTGAAGGCTTTAACACCATGTTGAATATAATTCTGTTTTGCTTCATTCAGGTGATTGAAATTAATCATCTTAAAGTCCCTCCAGTCTAATGCTGTTAAGAATCTTCCATTCTATATTTGTTGGATCAAAAGAAACCAAGTAAAAGGTATCAACCACAAAGTTGCCTTCTAAATTAGGCAGTTCTTTTAATAGGCTTTGTTTTTTTTCGTGGGCTTCTTTTCCATAATAAAGACTTAAGTGGGGCATAAACTCTAGATTTTCTGTGTTAAGAATGTCACAAATTTTGACTCTAACTCTTTTCAGCTCTTCATTAAGTTCGACAGCCACGTAGAAAGCCTGAAAAAAGTAATCCTTCATTCCATAGCCTTTAAAAAATACCTTAAATGGTGAAAAGCTTTTACTGAGTCCTAGTTCTACGTTTTTGATTTCAGAAGGATTTAAATTAAACGCACCGGCCAAAGTCATGTGTAAAGGAAATTTAGGACCATTTAGGTGTGTGTTTATTTCTTTTTTGGTGCTTAAAATCAAAGGCACTTCTTCCTTTTTTGGCATTGCCCAGAGAGTTAATAAGGACTCTTGTTGTGATTTTTGTTTGGTGACTCTCTTTGTTGTCATGATTAAGTCCTTCTTGGAAATATACGAATCACCAAGCTAAAAATACTACGTATATCAACCCTAATGAGATAAGTATTCTTTTCACGAACAGTATCTTAGTGATTCCACCATGCCTGATCGGAAAAAGCTCGCATGTCTATTTCATGACTCCATGAAGACCTATGCTGTTGGGCCAAGTGAAAATAGGTATCAGCTATTTCAGCTGGGAGTAGCAGACCGTCATGCTCCATGCCCCGAGTTTTTCTCAATTCTTGATATCTTTCAGGACCGAGCATCTTTCCAAGAGTATCGGGTGCATCGACAGCTCCGTCGATAATGATGTGGGCTACGTGGATGCCTTTGGCAGAAAACTCTGCGTTCAAAGATTGGCATAACATGCGTCTTCCCCCCATAGCCGCTGCGTGTGAATGCTGATTGCCATTGCCACGCATGGCTGCAGTAGCAGAGGTGACCAAGATGGTGCCTTTGCCTCTGGCTTCCATCAACGGGCAAATCACCTGCGCAGTTCTAAACAGTCCAAAAGTAGCCATACGCCAAGCCCATTCAAATTCCTTATAACTGGTTTCTTCGAGCGATTTCATACCCGTTTGAGCTCCTAAGTTATAGACGACAACTTCAATGGGCCCAATATCAGCTTCAATGGAAGTTATCATCTTTTCAATGCTGTTGTCTTCTACGGCGTTTAACAAGAAACCTGAGGCAGATCCACCCGCTTCCTCAATTCCCTTGACAAGCCGATTCAGGCCTTCTTCATCACTGCGTCGGCACAAACAAGCGTGATAGCCTTCTTTCGCGAAACGGCCTGCAACGGTTCCACCAATACCTGCTCCTGCTCCTATTACTAAACAAACTGGTTTCATGATTATCCTCTCCTAGTTAAAATCATATAATAAATTAGCAGGACATACAGAAAAATGAAAGTACCCACCATTGATCTCCAAAAACCAGACTCGGGTCAACTAAAGAATTTGGATGCCGCTTGTCGTGATCATGGCTTTTTCTTAATAAAAAACCATGGCATAAGAGATGCGATAAGTGAGATGTGGGATGCTTCGAACTGGTTCTTTAATCAGACTCGGGGTGACAAATTAAGCATTATTAGAACTGAAGAAAAACCCCTAGGCTTTTACGACCGAGAATTAACGAAACGCATGCGCGATCTGAAAGAAGTTTTTGATTTCATAGAGCCTAGGCCTGGCAAGGAAGACATCAATCAGTGGCCTGAAGACAAGGGTTTCAAAGAAGCCATGGAGAGTTTTTTTCAGGCAGCTTCAAAAATAGCTGAAAAGACTCTTGAGCTAGTGTTTAAAGCCTTGGTTACGGATTTGAATTCTATTAATGCCCCAATTGGTGATGCTCATACCAGTACGGTAAGATTGAACTATTATCCGGTGGGTGATCCTCTCTCCACAAAGGAACAAGATGAAGTTAATAAACTTGGAGATATGGCACTGCATCACCATACTGACCCGAACATACTCACGCTTCTTTTACAGGACATGACCGGGGGTCTGCAAACAAAATCAAGTGAAGAAGGCTGGATTGATGTGCCGCCCGAAGAAGATACCATCGTAGTGAATCTAGGCGATACAATGCAGGTATGGACCAACGATCAATACGTAGCAGCCATGCATCGAGTTGTTCCTCGTACAACCACAGATCGTTACAGTACTCCTTACTTTTACAATCCTTTACGCGAGGCAATCCTCGAACCTATCAGTGGACTTTCAGAAGGAGAACCCAAGTACAGACCTTTTGCTTGGAAGGACTATATTCGTGCACGAGTTGAAGATAACTATGCTGATCTTGGCGAAGACGACATCCAAATAGAACGATTCCGCATCGCTTAAGAGTTTTTAATCATTGACTGAATGAAAAGGACTTCAGAATCATCAAAGGCTGAACCATCAGTTCTGAATATGTCATGAAACCAAATTTCGGGTTCTGGGATAGGGTCTTCAAGAGTTAGGAATTTTTTTTCTTGCTTCAATTTTTGTAGATCTGCAATCGTTGACCACCCAAAATGGGTTTGACTTTTACCTGCCACCAGGCCCCAGTTGTAACAGCCCACTTCATATTTTTTAAATATAGGTAAGCTAAATTCAAAAGTTGTGCCGAACTCTCTGGCCATATATTCGGTGCAAATCATAGGTCGGTTTAGTTTTAGGTGCTTCTTGATGACTTGTTCTAATTTTGTCCCTTCATAACAATGAAAAGTTATAACATCCGAGTTAACTCTATTGAGTTCAATAATCCCATCACTTCCAGATCCATCCAGACAAGCTGTCAGAGGTTGAGAGGGTCGGACCTCATGGGACCACTCCCACGCTAACTTCAACAGAGTCAGGGATTGTGTTCCAACACCGAACTGGCCTGGCTCATTGTAAATATCCCACATCAGTATTCTTTGATCCTCTGAAAACTTAGTTAAGACACCCTGTACAAAATCTTTTAGACGAATTAGTTCTTCTCCAGCTTTTTCTGAATGCACCGCATGCACCAGTTCAACTCCAGGGCTTTGCTTCCATCCGGAGTTGTGAACTCCAATCACGGGCAGGGGCTGTTTACCTGTCTTTGGATAAGGTCTGTGACAGTCATCAAATAAAACCAAGATAGGTCTGATGGAGTATTTGTTGCAGATATTTAGAAAGTTATCCAAACGAACGCAGAATCTTTTTGGGTCATGGCTCCACAGTAGGTCGTGAAGATAAACCCTCAAGCTGTTAAAACCTAAACTTCTGGCCCATCCGACCTCTCTTTCTATAGTCTCTTTATCATAGGTTTCTTGTTGAAACATTTCTAACTGGTTGATGGCACTGCTGGGCAAAAAGTTACAGCCTACTAACCAAGGTTGGTCAACATACCAAGCTTTTGCTTGTTGCTTACTCCACCTAGTCAATGTTCAACTGAGAGTTTAATTTATAACTGCTAGAGTTAATCCATCTCCAATCGGGACCATAGATACAGATACTCTTTTATCATTGGCGATAAATTCATTTAGTTTTCTAATAGCCTTGGTGTCTTCATCATTTCTTTCGGAATCAATTACTGATCCACCCCACAAAACATTATCTATCGCTATTAATCCTCCTTTTCGGACCAGTCTTATACATTGTTCATAGTAGGCTGGATAATTTGCTTTATCGGCATCTATAAATGCAAAATCAAAAGAACCTTCTTGACCTTCAGCGAGTAAAGCATCCAAGCTTTCAAGTGCTGGGCCGAGCTTTAAACTAATCTTATGTGCAACTCCAGCTTGTTCCCACTTTTCCTTGCCCATAGATGTCCACTCTTTAGAAATATCGCAAGCAATAACTTCTCCATCTTCGGGCAGAGCTAATGCAACAGCCAATGCACTGTAGCCGGTAAAGGTGCCTATCTCAATTGTTCTCTTTGCTGACATTAATCTAATTAAGTTTCCCATTAATGCCCCTTGTTCTGGACATATCTGCATCATGGATTGTGGTAATTTGGCAGTTTCAAGTCTCAATTCTTTAAGAGCTGGATGTTCTGAAATCCCTTTTTCCCAAAGATAATCACGTAAGTTAGTTGTGTAATTTAAAATTCCTGTAGACATATTTACTCCTCGACCCTAAATATAACAAAATCATATTCCTTTTAGGAATCCTATCTCCTCAATCAACCAAAATAAAAAAGATTGGTGGTATTATGGTATTTTCATTTTTTTGGAGATAGATATGACCTATGCACCTGATAATCGTGCTTTCTATGATGCTGATAGCCATGTGATGGAATTACCCAATTTCATCATAGACTATGCTGACGAAAAATTTAAAGACCTGATACCCCCTGTTAGCTATCAAGCAAGCCTTGTCACAGATGAAGAAGTAGAAGAGATTCTTGCAAATGGAGGTAAACACACTAAAGAGCACATAGAAACTCAAATTGCTTTAGGAGATAATTTAATTGCAGAGTCTAAAGAAATCCAAGCACTTGGTGCTTTTGATAGGACAGATCGAAGCAAGGCTTTGGACATGCTAGGGTTTAAGAAGCAATTAGTATTTTCAACTCATAGCGTGGTTACACCTTTTAGAGATGTGAGGGGTAAGGCCAAATATGTTGAAAAGTTAGTTCCTAAAATAAGTCCTGAGTTGAGATATGGAGCAACTAGAGCACACAATCGAGCTATGTCAGATTTTTGTTCACAAGATTCAAGGTTAATGGGTGTGGGCGTAGTCCCGCTCCATGAACCAGATCTTGCTATGGAAGAGCTTGATTTAGCTATCAAATCAGGTCTGGAAGCAATATGGATCCCGCATTATGCTAGTGGAGATCGATCACCTGGCCATATTGAATTAAATCCTTTTTGGGAAAGGTTAGAAAGTAACAATATTCCTTTTCTTTTGCATGTAGGCGGCTCACCCCTTCAATTGGATAGAAGTTGGAATAACAATGGGAAGCCACCAAGCAAAGATTGGATGGGTGGTGGAGAAAATGTACGGGCAAAAGATATGGTAGTTATGCACCAAGGACCTGAAACATTTATTTCTATGATGGTATTAGATGGAGTGTTTGAAAGATATCCAAACTTAAGAGGAGCAAGTGTTGAGTTAGGAGCAGGATGGGTACCTGAAATGTTGGAACGATTGGATTGGGTAGTCAAAAGTTGGAAAAAAGTTGATAAAAACTTAGATGACATTTCAAGAAAACCTTCTGAGCAATTAACTCAACAAATGGCTTTTACACCGTATGTTTTTGAGAATATAGGAAATTTGATTGATAATTCAAATCCTAATCTGTACCTCTTTTCAAGTGATTACCCCCATGTGGAGGGAGGCCGGGATCCCATTGGAAGATTTGAAAGCTCTTTAGGAGATCGAGCAGAAGATATTAAAAATCTTTTTTACACAGAGAATTTTTTAAGGATTTTTCCCGAAGCTAGAGTCTAGTCAAAGACATTTATGGCGCACTACGTCATTGCCCAAATAGAAATAATTGATCGAGCCGAGTATGCAAAATATGAAGCTGGCTTTATGGATATCTTTTTAACTTACAAAGGTAAGATATTAAGTGTGGAAGAAAATGAGCATTTATTAGAAGGTCAGTGGCCATTTACAAGGACAGTACTGATCGAATTTCCTTCTCAAGAAGATGCGTTAGATTGGTATAAATCTGAAGAATATCAGACTTTAGCTAAACATCGGTTTTCCGCCAGCACTGCCAATATTATTATTGTTAGTGGGTTAGATTAGATATGAAAAATCTCTACTCAGTCTTGAGGCTTATAAGTAAGGATTGGCATTCTAGACCTTGGTGGATGAACCTGACATTTTACTTTTGCTTATACATGACTTTTATTTACTTACCTTTTGATTTATTTTTGAAACCAGTAGATGGAGATGAAGAAATCTGGTTTGGCTTCACTTTAACTGGATGGTGGGCAAAAGCTACCGAACCTTTGCATTGGCTAATTTATGGATTGGGAGCTTATGGTTTTTGGCGAATGAAGACTTGGATGTGGCCATGGGCCAGTGTTTACGTGGCTCAAATTGTTATCGCAATGTTCGTTTGGAATATTTTGAATGACATGGGCAGTTTGATGTCTGCATTTATTTCCGCTTTAATTTTTTCTATGCCAATGATCGCTTTGTGGCGTTCAAGACAGAAATTTATCAACTAAATAGAAACTCTTTAAAGAAGCTCAAATAAAATTACCTACTTAACCTTCTTTTAAGACGCCCTCTAACAAAACACTTGCTGTCATATTAACCTCCTTCTAGATATCATTATTATAATGTTAATTCTTGATTAACTTATTATGAAAAGATTCCTTTTCTATACACTTTTACTAATACTGATTGTTGTTTCAGCTACTCAATTCACACTACCCAGTAGACAAAGCACAAACCAGGATTTCGATGATCCTAACTATGTAGAATTTAAGTCTGGTGTTCGCCGATTACGTGATGGTACTGTTGAAGTCTCCAGTCTAGTAAACATGCCAGATGTCACATCAAATATGTTCCGATGGTGGTTTTCAGATTATCTGCAAACTACTGAACATTATAAAATGTGGCATCCTGAAGATCATGTGTGGATGGATTGGGAACACAAAAAAACGGGTGAAATTGTTGGCTCCCATCACCTTGTACATGAGTACATTGGAGGTCAAATGAGTAAACTTCGGATCCAGTTCGCATGGCCTCAGGAGATCCTTGGCTTTGATCCTAGTGACGAAAATACTGTAGTACTCTGTGCTCAAGTTGGCGAACTTGACTCTAGCTTGAACATTGCTGAGATGTGCCATGTTGCCCGGAATATGCCTTGGGGTTCAGAACTTCGTTCTCGCTTTTGGCTGGGTGTGGTTTCGGATCGAGAGGCTGCTGATTGGCAGAATTATTTACTTTCCTTTGTTGCTAATAACCCAATTACTCGACGGTTCACAGTGTCTGAGGCTGAGGGGCTTGCTTTACAAAAACACTGTATCGAAGAAATGAGTTACCTTGCAGACATACTTCCGGTCATCTATAAAGAAGATTAATCCATGAATTAACATAAAATCAAAAGAGGTTTTAGAAATGTTGTTATCACAATTTCCAAGAATACATTTAGCTCACCTTCCTACACCCTTGGAATTCCTACCTCGACTAAGTAAACATCTAGGCGGGCCAAATATTTATGTGAAAAGGGATGATTGTACTGGTTTAGGTACAGGAGGTAATAAGACGCGTAAGCTTGAATTTTTGATAGCAGATGCGATAGAAAAGAAAGCCACTTCAATTATTACCCCAGGAGCAATTCAATCTAACCATGCTCGTCAGACTGCCGCCGCTGCTTGTAAAATTGGAATGAAGTGCGAATTGGTTTTTGAAAAAAGAACCGATAATCCAACTGAACTTTATCTTAATTCCGGCAATGTATTTTTAGATTATCTATTCGGCGCAAAAATTCGAGTAGTTGATAAAGGTTCAGATATGGAAGCTGAGATGCAAAAGGTTGCAGAAGAACTCAGAAACAAGGGAGAGGTGCCTTACATCATCCCTGTAGGGGGGTCCAATCCTGTGGGCGAGCTGGGCTACGTGGATTGTGCACTCGAAATTATTAAACAAACGAACGAACGTGATTTAGTTATTCACCATATTATTCATGCCACTGGTAGTGGTGGAACACAATCAGGACTTATTTGTGGTTTAAAGGCTATGAAGAGTGAGATTCCATTGCTTGGTATCAGCGTTAGTGCACTGAAGTCAGATCAAGAAGAAAAAGTGTTTAACTTGGCTTGCAATACTTCTGAATACTTGGGGTTATCCGGTATTATTAAACGCGAACATATTGTTGCCAACAGTGATTATGTTGGCAAGGGATACGGAATGCCTACTAAAGAGATGAATGATGCCCTTATTATGCTTGCTCGTCTTGAAGGAATGTTATTCGATCCAGTCTATACTGGCAAAGCGTTAGCAGGCATGATCAGTTTGATATCTGATAATTATTTTAATAACGATGAAAACATTCTCTTCATTCATACTGGAGGAACTGCAGGTCTTTTTGCCTACCAAGATCAACTAAATATAGGATAAAAGGATTAAAGATTGATGCCCCCTATAGGACTCGAACCTAAGAGTTTTTTTTAATCTTGTATCCGACTACTTAAGTTATACCTTCTTAAAAAGTTAACGAGAAAACTACTTAAAAGGTTCTGTCTTTTCAGTTCAATATCTAAATTAAATTATTTAATCATCCATCCAGTGCTTATGAGAGTAACTTTTGGGCTTGATCAAAACTCCACCATTACTTAATAATCAATAAGTTTTTATAAATTATTAGAATATTTTTTTAATTCTGATTAATAAGTTTAAAATGTGTTTTAAATTTAATTTAATGTAGGAGTAAATTGCATATGGCTAAAGATAGCGAAAGCAAATGCCCTGTTTTAGGAAGATCTCTACACACCTTAGGTTCAAGATCAAACCAGCACTGGTGGCCAAACCAATTGAACTTAAATATTCTTCACCAACACGATAAAAAGTCTAATCCCATGGGCGAAGATTTTGATTATCGAGAAGAGTTTAAAAAACTTGACTATGATGCTCTAAAGAAAGATCTAAACGATCTTATGACAGACTCACAGGATTGGTGGCCTGCTGACTATGGACATTATGGTCCTTTCTTTATTCGTATGACTTGGCACGCCGCAGGCACGTATAGAATTGGCGATGGTCGTGGCGGTGGCGGTACTGGTGCACAGCGTTTTGGTCCTCTTAACAGTTGGCCAGATAATGGCAACTTGGATAAAGCACGTCGACTCCTTTGGCCTATTAAACAAAAGCATGGTAAGAAGATTAGCTGGGCAGACTTGTTGATTCTAGCAGGTAATGTAGCTATTGAATCAATGGGTGGTAAGACCTTTGGTTTCGGTGGCGGACGTCCAGATATTTGGGCACCAGAAGAAGATATCTACTGGGGTATAGAAGACGAATGGCTCGGCAACAAACGCTATACGGGTGAACGTGATCTTGAAAATCCACTTGGCGCAGTGCAGATGGGTTTAATTTATGTTAATCCAGAGGGTCCAGACGGTAATCCAGATCCACTTGCAAGTGCAAAAGACATTCGCGAAACATTTCGTCGTATGGCAATGAATGACGAAGAAACTGTTGCTCTTACTGCAGGCGGACACACCTTTGGTAAGGCACACGGTGCAGGCGATGATGCTCTTGTTGGCGCTGAACCAGAAGAAGCTCCAGTTGAACAAATGGGACTGGGTTGGAAAAATGCGCACGGTTCAGGTAAAGGACGTGACAGTATTACAAGTGGCATCGAAGGTGCCTGGACTGCTAATCCTACTCAATGGGACAACGGCTATTTTGATCTCCTGTTAGGATACGAATGGGAACTAGTTAAGAGCCCTGCAGGCGCACACCAATGGCATGCTGTAAATCCTAAAGAAGAAGATCTTGCACCAGATGCAGAAGATGCTTCAATCCGGGTACCAACTATGATGACAACAGCAGATATGGCGATGCGTGAAGATCCAATCTACAAAGAGATCTCAAAACGTTTCCATGAGAACCCAGACGAGTTTGCAGATGCATTTGCTCGTGCGTGGTTTAAACTACTGCATCGTGATATGGGTCCTCTCACGCGTTATATGGGTCCGGAAGTTCCTGAAGAAGAACTTATTTGGCAAGATCCTGTTCCAGCAGGCAACACTGACTATGATGTAGATGCTGTTAAGGCACGTATCGCAGAGAGTGGATTGACTGTTCAAGAGATGGTAGAAACTGCTTGGGCAAGTGCATCAACATTCCGTGGTTCTGATATGCGTGGCGGTGCAAATGGTGCTCGCATTCGTCTGGCTCCACAGAAAGATTGGGAAGCAAACAAACCAGAGCAACTTGCTCGTGTATTAGGTGTGCTTGAAGGTATTGCTGCAGACGCTAGTGCGTCAGTAGCAGATGTTATTGTGCTTGCTGGTAATGTTGGCCTTGAGCAAGCCTCCGGTACAAGTGTTCCATTTACTCCAGGTCGTGGAGATGCTACACAAGAACAAACTGATATAGAATCATTTGCCGTTCTTGAACCTATTACTGATGGTTTCCGCAACTATCAAAAGACAGAGTCTATAGTTAGCCCAGAAGAAATGATGCTTGACAAGGCTCAACTACTTGGACTTACAGCATCAGAAATGACAGTGCTTGTAGGTGGTATGCGAACCTTAGGTATCAGTGCCGATGGTCACGGTGTATTCACTGATACACCAGGCAAGTTAACCAACGACTTCTTTACCAATCTCCTTGACATGAAAGTAGAATGGAAGCCAACCGGTAGCAATTCCTATGAAGCAACTGATCGTTCTTCAGGTGAAACGGTAAGAACTGCTACACGAGTTGATCTTGTTTTTGGTTCTAACTCCCAGCTTCGAGCTATCTCTGAAGTCTACGGATGTGAAGATTCAAAAGAGAAGTTCTCGAAAGACTTTGTTGCTGCATGGAATAAGGTAATGAATCTTGACCTTTTTTGATCTCGAGACTTAAGAAGATCTAAAAATGGCGGAGCTGGTTCCAATTTTTAACCAGAAGCTCCAGGATTCATTATCGATCAAGGGTCAATCTTTTCTTTCCTTTAGCCATCGCAATTTGAAGATGAAAGAAAAAAGAAGGAGGTATAAAATAAAGTTCCTATTTAGAGAAAAATAAAATCATCGAGGAACTAATTGACATCATTAAGATAGAAGAAAAGGCGTATATACAAAAAACATCACCAATAATTTTAATTGGTGGTGTGGGCAGAATACTTTGGCTTCTTTCTACAGAATCTAATTCAAAGCAATTTAATCCTATTATTAAAGAACTTTCGATTTTTAATTTAGAGAAGACATGACTGGATGTTTAGAACACTATGATGTAATTGTTATTGGTTCAGGACCCGGGGGTTATGTTTCTGCTATACGTTGTTCTCAATTAGGCTTAAAAACATTATGTATTGAGAGATGTGGAGATAGTGATAAGCCAATACTTGGAGGCACTTGTCTTAACGTTGGATGTATACCGTCTAAAGCACTTTTAGATAGTAGTTATAAATTCTTTCAAGCTGAGAAAGAACTTAAGTTTCACGGGATACTTATGGAAAAACTTTCTGTTGACGTAATAGAGATGCAGAAAAGAAAGGAGAAAATTGTATTAGGTCTGACCAAAGGGGTGCAGGGTCTATTTAAATTAAACCATGTCGATTCAATACAAGGAGAAGCTTTGGTTGAAGGAGTTGGTAAAGTTTCAGTGATGAAACCTGATAATTCTAAGGTTGATTTAACAGCAGACTATATAATTATCGCCACTGGTTCTCGACCAATAGAGTTACCAAGTATTTCATTTGATCAAAAATCAGTTCTCACTTCAACAGAAGCATTAAACCTTCAAAAGGTTCCAGAAAGGTTAGCAGTAATAGGAGCAGGAGCAATCGGTTTAGAAATAGGAAGTATTTGGTCTCGATTAGGTTCAGAGGTTGAAATTCTAGAAACTTTAAAAGATTTTTTACCTTCTGCAGATAAGCAAATATCTTCAGAGGCTTTAAAAATATTAACTAAACAAGGAATTACCATCAAATTGGCTGTAAATGTCCAAAGTGCTGAAATAACAAATGATGAGGTAACCGTTAAGTATGTTGATGAATCGGGAGAGCAAGAATTAATCGTTGATAAATTAATTGTAGCAGTGGGCAGAACACCGGCTATCCAAAATGTGCTAGGACAAAACTCTGGTGTTGAAATAGATGATAAAGGTTTTATTAAAGTTAATTCATCTTGTGAAACGAGCAAGGTAAATATTTACGCAATTGGAGATACGGTTTATGGACCTATGTTGGCTCACAAGGCGACAGAAGAAGGGATGATGGTAGCGGAAAATATTGCTGGAGAGTCTATTGAGATAGATTATGAAAGAATTCCTGCCGTCATTTACACACACCCAGAAATTGCTTGGGTAGGTTTGACCGAAGAGCAAGCTAATGATAATGGTCTAGAAATAAAGACTGGTTTTTTTCCTTTCTCCGCAAACGGAAGGGCATTAACATCAAGCGAAGGAATAGGATTTGTAAAAGTTATTGCTGATGCAAAGGATGATTCTATTCAAGGAATTCATGTTATCGGACCAGCTGCGGCAGATATTGTTCAACAAGGGGTGATAGCAATGAACCTTGAAAGTACCGCAGAAGATTTATCATTGACCATGTTTAGTCACCCAACTTTTTCAGAAGCTTTCCACGAAGCAGCTTTATTTATTAGGGGGAAAGCAATTCAAATCAGTAACAGAAAGAGATAAATTTACAAAAAAACTAATAATGTGATTAACAATTCTGATCAAGATCCCCTAGAAACCAAAGAGTGGCTTGAGGCTTTAGAGTCTACTATTGAAACTTCTGGAAAGGAAAGAGCGGGTTATCTATTATCCAGATTAGCTCAACAATTTTCTATTAAGGGAGGTAATCCTTCCTTTAACCTAACCACCCCCTTTAAAAATACTATTGATTATTTAGAAGAACCTAAACTGCCTGGAGATCTTTTTATAGAGAGAAATATTCGCTCTTATACAAGATGGAATGCCTTAGCTATGGTAATGAGAGCAAACCTAAAGGAGGGTGAACTAGGAGGTCATATATCAACTTTTATGTCTAGTGCAATGCTTTACGATGTTGGCTTTAATCATTTTTTTCATGCTCCATCAAAAGATCATCCTGGAGATCTTGTTTACTTTCAAGGTCACTCTTCACCAGGCATTTATGCACGCTCATTTTTAGAAGGTCGCCTTTCAGCTGATCAATTGGATAAATTTAGAATGGAAAGTGATGGGACTGGTCTTTCCTCTTATCCGCACCCATGGCTTATGCCAGATTATTGGCAATTCCCGACAGTGTCTATGGGATTAGGACCAATTACTGGCATTTATCAGGCATACATTCAAAAATATCTTCAATCAAGAAAGGTTATTAAAAAAAGTAACCAAAAAATATGGGTATTTGCCGGAGATGGGGAAATGGATGAACCCGAGTCATTGGGAGCAATATCAATGGCAGGCAGAGAAAAACTAGATAATTTAATAATGGTTATCAATTGCAACCTTCAGCGTCTAGATGGTCCGGTTAGAGGTAACAGTAAAATCATCCAAGAGCTGGAAGGGGTGTTTAGGGGAGCTGGTTGGAATGTAGTAAAGGTTATTTGGGGTAGACACTGGGACCCTATTTTGGCTAAAGATAAGAGTGGAAAGTTACAAAAATTAATGAATGAAGTGGTAGATGGAGAGATGCAAAATTTTAAAGCTAAAGGAGGTGCATATACTAGAAAACACTTCTTTGCTAAAGATCCCGAGGTACTTAAATTAGTAGAAGAGTTAAGCGATGATGAAATTTATAAATTAAATCGAGGAGGCCATGACCCTTATAAAGTTCACGCAGCTTACGATAAGGCAATCAAGACTAAAGAGCAACCAACAGTAATTTTAGCTCTTACTGTCAAGGGTTATGGTACAGGATCCATGGAGGCTGACAATACAACACACCAAGTTAAAAATTTAAGCCTAGACAATCTGAAGCAATTTAGAGATAGATTTAATTTACCGGTTTCTGATAAGGATTTACCCAATACCCCTTATGTGTCCTTCCCTGAAGGAAGTCCTGAGTTAGAGTACTTAAAAAAACAAAGAGCAAAGCTCGGAGGTTTCTTACCACAACGTAACCAAGATTTTAGAGCTATCAAAAAAATTTCTATAGAAAATTTTAAAGATGCTTTTGAGGGGACAGGAACTCGTCAAGTATCAACAACCATGGCTGTTGTAAGAATAATTACAAAACTTACTAAAGATTCTTTGCTAGGAAAAAAGGTGGTTCCTATAGTACCAGATGAGGCCAGAACTTTTGGTATGGAAGGTTTATTCAGACAGCTGGGTATTTATTCTTCACAAGGTCAGCTATACGAACCTGAAGATGCGGACCAAGTTATGTATTACCGAGAATCGAAAGAAGGTGTGATATTAGAAGAAGGTGTCACTGAAGCAGGGGCTTTTTCAGCCTGGTTAGCTCTTGCTACTGCTTACAGCAATTACGGAAAGTTGATGATACCTTTTTATCTTTTTTATTCCATGTTTGGTTTTCAAAGAATTATGGATTTAATTTGGGCAGCAGGTGATTCTCAAGCAAGAGGTTTTCTAATAGGTGCAACTTCAGGAAAAACTACTTTAAACGGAGAAGGACTCCAACATCAAGATGGTCACAGCCACCTTTTAGCTGCAACAATACCAAATTGCAAATCTTACGACCCTACTTATGCCTATGAACTAGCCATAATAATCGAGCATGGCATGAAGGTTATGTTCCAAAAAAAAGAAAAATGTTTTTTTTATATAACAACGATGAATGAGAATTACCCTCACCCAAAAATGCCATCAGGTGTAAAAAAAGGAATCATTAAAGGCATGTATCAAATTAAACAACAAAGACCTTCCAAGAGCCAAAAAGGTCTAGAAGTAGATTTACTAGGTAGTGGTGCAATTTTAAGAGAAGTAGAAGAAGCTGCATTGATTTTATCAGAGGAATATGGAGTAAAAGCAACCGTTTGGAGTGTAACAAGTTTTAATGAGCTGAAAAGAGAAGGCTCGGAAGTGGAAAGATGGAATAGGTTAAATCCCGAAAGAAAAGAAAAAGTTCCGTATGTATCATCCTTACTGTCTAAATCTTCTAATCCGGTTATAGCAGCCACAGACTACGTTAAATCTTACCCTGAACAAATAAGACCTTTCATAGATCAGCCTTATACGTGCTTGGGAACAGATGGTTTTGGGCGTAGTGATACCAGAGAAAATCTGCGTTCTTTTTTTGAGGTAGATAAATATCATATTGCTTACGCAGCACTTTATGCACTTTATAAAGATTCAAGGATAGAAAAAAAACAAGTTATAAAAGCTCTAAATAAATTTGATATTGACCAACAATCAAAAAATCCATCTACACGGTAAGTATCATTCATGAAAAAAGTTATTCAAACTTTACCGGATCTTGGAAAAATAGAAGAAGCAGAAGTAATAGAGATTTGTGTAACTCCTGGAGACTCAGTAGTACCTGAGCAAACTTTGATAGTTATAGAAACAGAAAAGGTTGTCGTTGATTTACCAGCAGAATACTCCGGCAGAATTACGTCCGTTTTAGTTAAGTTGGGCGATCTAATTGCTGAGGGAGATGCAATAGTTGAAATGGAGGTAGACGAAAAGTCTACTTCTTTGGAACAGAAAGAACTTGATTCATCTGAGACAATCAATCAAGTTGAAAAGCTAAAAGAAAAGTCACTTCCTCAAACCTCACTTATTACTCCAAAGAAAGAAAAGTCTATGACGAGTTCTCAAGATTATAGCAATACTCATGCCGGACCCTCAGTCAGGAAAATGGCTCGAGAATTTGGTCTAAACCTTGAAGATATCAATGGATCAGGTAAAAAGGGAAGGATCTTAGTAGACGACCTTAAAGAATATGTTAGAGCTTTTTTCTTAGGAAAGGTAGAGAGGGCACCAAAACCGATTGAGTATGATTTAAAAAAATTTGGAAACACAGAAACTACCTCTTTAGAAAAGGG
The DNA here is from genome assembly GCA_022447065.1 of SAR86 cluster bacterium. Lineage (GTDB taxonomy): Bacteria > Pseudomonadota > Gammaproteobacteria > Magnimaribacterales > Magnimaribacteraceae > AEGEAN-183. The sequence continues at coordinate 133,722 of JAKUUM010000001.1, forward strand.
CAGGGTAAAAGCTGCTTTTCGTCTTACAAAAAACTGGCAGCAGATTCCCCACGTTACAAATTTTGAAGAAATTGATATTACTGACCTTGAAATTATTTGGAAGAAAGAGAGAAAAAGATTGTCGGATAAGACAAAACTCTCAATCTTGCCGTATCTAATTCAAGCTAGTGTTGCATGTCTTAAAGAACTGCCCAAATTTAATTCGAGCCTGTCTTCTGATGGCAAAAATTTAATCCATCGTCAATATTACAATATTGGTATTGCTGTAGATACTCCCAAAGGTCTTGTTGTTCCTGTAGTTAAAGATGTAGACAAAAAGTCTATAGAGCAGTTGTCTGAGGAATTAAATAGGTTAGTGGAGAGCGCAAGAGGGGGCAGACTACCTTTTTCAAATTTGGATGGAGCTACTTTTACAATTTCAAGTTTAGGGCTTTTGGGAGGAACAGGATTTACTCCAATTATTGACCAACCACAAGTAGCTATTTTGGGAGTTTCTAGGATTTTAGATAGGCCAATTAAAGGAAAAAAAGCTCTAAGTTGGAAAAGATTTTTACCAGTGTCTTTATCTTATGACCACAGGGTAGTAAATGGGGCAGATGCAGGTTTATTTTTATCCATTTTTTCAACAGCTATAAATGAGAACTTTCCTAGCTGATTGAATATGAACGGACTTCTATTTTAACCTTTAAGAAAGTAGAGGTGCTTCATACATATGGGTAGAGGTGGTAGGTGGTCCTGCATGCCCTAAAGCAAGAAAAGGAGAGTGAGAACTCTATGGGAAAGTATTTTTAACTAAATGCTCGCCATATGCTCGCCAAAGAGAAAGGCTACCAAACCTCGAAGGCTTGAAAACCTTTAAAAACTTGGTACCCCCTGTAGGGTTCGAACCTACGACCAAAAGATTAAGATTAATATAAGAATTTCAATTTCAACTTAATATTGGGCTTCTGGAAGTTCTACTATCAGGCCATCAAGCTCTTCCGAGACTTCAATTTGACAGGCAAGCCTTGAAGTAGGTTTCAAGTTTTCAGAAAACTCAAGCATAGAACTTTCCATCTCTCTTCTTTCACCTACTTTAGATATCCATTCAGGATTAATAAACACATGGCAAGTAGCACAAGCACAATTACCACCGCAATCGGCATCTATACCGGGAACATTATTTGATACAGCTGCTTCCATGAGACTTTCACCTGCGTAAGCGTTTACTTCATGGCTGTTGCCATCATGCTCAATAAATACGACTTTGACCATAGAGTTATTTTAGAGTTCTTATTTTTTGTGCACTACGACAGGTACCTTGCTGTATCCCATAACAAAATTAGACAGAACGCGTTCTGGTTCCCCAGTCAACTCAATGCGATCAAACCGTTTAAGAATTTCTTCCCAAAGAATGCGCAATTGCATTTCTCCAACCCGGTTGCCCATACACCTGTGGATTCCAAAACCAAAAGAGAGGTGATGTCTTGCCTTGTTGCGATCAATAATAAATGCATCTGGATTCTCAATTACTTCCTCATCTCGGTTGCCAGAAACATACCACATAACTACTTTATCTCCCTTGTGTATTGTATGTCCCTTAAACTCGACGTCTTCTAGAGCTGTGCGTCGCATATGCCCGAGTGGGGTTTGGTAACGAATGATTTCAGAGACCATGTTAGGAATTAAAGAAGGGTCGGATTTTAGTTTGTCATATTCCTTTGGATTGCGATTAAGTTCTACTACACCTGCAGAAATTGAATTTCTAGTAGTATCATTTCCTCCAACAATTAGAAGAATTAGATTACCCAAGAATTCCATTGGATCATTAATCATATTTTTAGTTTCTTCTCCATGTGCGAATAATGATATGAAGTCAAACTTCCTAGGTTCGGCAGCACGTTCGTGCCAAAGCTTACTAAAATAGGCAAGGCATTCTTCTAAAACTCGTTGCCTTTCATTCATGTCTACTTCTATTCCGACAGTTTCAGAAGTTGTGGCAACATCAGACCAGTAAGGTAAGAGGTGCCGATCCTCGAAAGGAATGTCGAATAACGTAGCTAGCATTTGCGTAGTAATTTCCTTAGAAACCAGTTCTACCCAGTTAAATTCTTCATTGACAGGAAGACTGTCAAGAATGTAACCAACTCTTTGTCTTATAAGTACTTCGAGTTCAGATAGTTGTGTAGGTGCTACTGCTGGTTGAACTGTTTTGCGTTGCACACCATGTTTTGGTTCATCCATTGCTATGAACATGGGTGTAACTAATTCAGGCAGAGCATCTCCAATAACTATATTTGTATCAGAAGAAAAGCGTTTGTGATCACTGTCTATGGCTACAATATCATTAAACTTTGTAATCGACCAAAAAGGTCCAAACTGGCTTTCTTGACAAAAGTGAACAGGAGATTCCTGCCTTAGTCGTCGAAAATATTCTCCGTGCTGGTTGCTCTGAAAAATTTCAGCTTTAGAGACGTCTAATGTCTCTAAAGGTAAACTCCAAGGATCAGGAATTACATTTTTTTCTTCAACATCAGTTTTTTCTTTCATTTAACTATCCTATTTTGGCTTACAGTCTCTAACTCTAATTTTAAGATATAGACTTATAATATCCTAATCCTGTCCATCCTCCTGCTGCTGCTGTAGAGAAAGGCTTCCGAACCTGGAAGGCTTGAGAACCTTTAAAAGACTGGTGCCCCCTGTAGGGCTCGAACCTACGACCAAAAGATTAAGAGTCTTCTGCTCTACCAACTGAGCTAAGGAGGCACAGTAGAGAATTAGTTAACAACTATTGGAAGACAATGTCCCTTTTTTATTGCCTCTTTATTCATAATTCAAATCAAGCGACACTGACATTTAAGATTTTTCTTCTTCTTCCAGCCTCTTTCTTACTGCCTTTCTTGTATCCCACGCATATTTACAGAAACCATTACAGAATACGTTATTCTTGTCTACGGTACGATATTTAGCATACTCTTCAGCAATAGGTTTATGACATTCTGAACATCTATCTCTCATTTGTAATGTGCGTTCAATCCTCTAATCAAAAATCTCCTCATGGATTTTAAAATATAACTTCCTTCTCAGTCTAACTTGCTTCTGTCTGCCATGATAGCCATTCCACGTGTCTGTATCACCAATACCTTCTTCCTGCTTTAGCTGTTTGTCATCTGCTAGTTTGGTTAGTTTTTTTACTCTCATTTATTAGGATTTAAACTAAATCTTGGTTAAGTGAATCAGATGTTGCCTTCTGAATTTCTTGTGTTCTGACGTTGTAATTTGTATGGTCTATGCCTGCAAATAAGGTCGCGCCAGACTGAAAATCCTTAATCATAAGATTGCTGAGCTCAAAACGCAGGAAATGAACCGCTGAAGTTTTTACCCCAGTTCCTTTTTCTAAATCCTCATCGGCAATGGCGAAGATGCGAACATTTTCCCCTACCTGTAGCCAAACCTTGTGTTCTATGCCGGTAAGTTGACCCAATTTTTCTTTTCTTATCACTTCATCAGGAAATTCAATCAACATGGTGGCTTTCAAGTTACTTCCATCTGGGATAAGAGGATTGTAGGTAGCTAACTCTTTTTCGATTCCATTTTGTTCAAATATTTTTTCTATTCTTAACATCTCTTGAACTTGATATTTTATGGTATCTGAATTTTCGAAGAGCAAGGTTACATTACTTCCAATCTGAACCTTTCTATCCTTTTTCAAAGTCAAAACCTGATCTCTGAACTGCTCTCTGTTTGAGTTGTATTCTTCAAGGCTTGATAAATCACTCTTTTTTAATTTATTCATAATGTGTAAGCTTTTTTTAATAAGGATATAGGATGAGCAGTAGCGCTGCTCTTAAAAAAGAAAATTAAAGAATAGATGCAGCAGAAACTTAGAGGTATTTTGCTGACAATACTATGTACCCAACCATGGTTACAAGTGAGGTGATATAAAGTGCTGCTTCGATCATGGAAGATACTTTACTATATAAACAACCCTTAAAACTCTGATGAAATTGAGTATGAGTATGAGAGTGATTCTCAATCAGATTCTTTTTTTCAAAAAATATGGGAAAATGCCCTTGTAAGGAGCTAATAAATGAAAAAAGCTTTGTATCCTGGCACTTTCGATCCAATAACCTTGGGTCATATAGATATCATAAGTCGCGCTGTACACTTGTTTGACGAGGTGACCATAGCTATTGCTACCAGCGAAACTAAGACCCCGCTGTTTCCTCTTGAAGAAAGAATTAGGCAAATTGAATTAATTTTTCAAGGCAATAAGAATATTAGGACAATTGGTTTTACGGGCTTGGTCGTGGACCTAGCAAAAAAAGAAGGAGTAAATATTCTTCTCAGGGGCTTACGGGCAGTATCCGATTTTGAGTATGAGTTTCAGCTTGCCAACATGAATCGGGCAATGTCCCCTGATCTTGAAAGTGTTTTTTTAACACCCAAAGCTAAGTTCTCCTTTCTGTCTTCTACCCTCGTCAGAGAAATAGCTTCAATGGGTGGAAAATTATCGTCTTTTGTAGACCCCATCGTTGAAGAGGCACTAAGAAAACGTTTTCAAGATTAGTCTTTAAGATTGACATTGCGGGCAGTAAACACTGCTTCGTTGGGATAGGCGTATTTGTTTCAGTTCCGTTGAACAAGATTTACAACCTTGGCCTGCTCTGCCGTAAACCTTTAGCTGATTCTTGAAATATCCAGGTTTGTTATTACTCCCTACAAAATCTCTCAAAGTAGTCCCCCCTTGATCAATGGAACTTTGAAGAATCTCTTTAATACTTGATGCAAGAAGTTCAAATTGTCTTCGACTAATGTTTCTGGTTCTTTTCTGAGGTCTTATACCTGAAAGAAAGAGAGCTTCTGAAGCATAAATATTACCCACACCGGCGATGATATTTGCGTTCATGATAAAGTTTTTAACTGGCGTTTTTCTTTTTCTTGATAATTGAAATAAGTAATCACCAGAGAAAGAATTTCCTAAGGGTTCTGGACCAAGGTTTTTAATGAGAGGGTGTTTATCTGGGTCTTGAGTCCAAAGGATGGAGCCAAATTTTCTAGGGTCAGTAAATCTTAGGTAAGTGCCGTTCTTAAATTCGACGTCAACATGATCATGCTTTTCCGGTTCAACAAAATAAGGAAATATTCTTAAACTACCCGACATTCCCAAATGGATTAGTAGAGAGCCCCGTTTACTTTTTAAGATTAAATATTTTGCTCTACGTTTTATGGATGAAAAAAAATTTCCCGTTAAACCTTGCTTGATTTCCCTTACTGGAATGGGCCATCTTAATTTTTTTTCCCTGACCCAAAAATTATTTATGGGTAGATTTAATATGTGTGGCTCTATTCCTCTTAAAGTCGTCTCTACTTCAGGAAGCTCTGGCACTTTTATTTCATTTGTGAACTTACACTAAAAAGATCTTCAGGATTCAATGAGCCGACAGATAATTTAAGCCTTAAAACTGAGATTATGTAATCATATCGGGATTGTGCATAATCTCTTTCAGCTGCATAGAGGCCCCTTTCAGCTTGCAAAAGATCGACGACATTTCTGTTTCCCACTTCAAATCCAACTTGGGTAGCTTCAAGAGCTGATTTTGAAGAAGTTAATGCTTGTCTTCTCGCTACGACATTTGCTGATTGAGTTTGAACGTTAAAATGACTGGATCGGACTTCTCTAATGACGGATCTTTCTGTAAATAAAGATTGTTCCTTACTTGCATCATATTGTGCGTAAGCTTGTCTTCGAGCAGAACTGATTGAACCACCTGCGAAAAGAGGCATACTTATTTGAATGGCGTATTGGCGATTTTCTGACTCCAGGTCGTATAAAGGATTCTGGATAAAACCCCCAAATTTACCTTGCCTGCTAGTACTTTTGGTTACTCTTCCAACAATATCTACTTTGGGTAAATGAGCGGAACCACTCGCCCTTGCACTATTCTTAGCAGCCGTAGTGTTTAAATAAGCTGCTTTTAGCTGGAAATTATTGGCTAAGCCTAATTTTACCCAAGAAGTTCTATCAATTGGGTCAGGAGGAGGGGTTGGATAATCTTCAATGAGTGGAGATAAAAGAGGCAATGTACCACCTATGATGGCAGACAAGGCTTCTTTAACAGAATCAAGTTGGGCTTCTCTGGATATCCTTCCTACTACACTTAAGTCATAAGCAGCTTGAGTATCATGCACTTCTGTAATAGAAGCTAAACCAACATCAAATCTCTTTTTTGCTTGGTCTCTTTGTCGACCGATAGCTTCGACTTCAGCCTTGACAGCGCTTAAACTGTCCTTTGCATTTAACACGTTGAAATAACTTGTCGCTACTCTGATCATTGTTTCTTGTTGTTGAAAAGCAAATTCTGCAGCTGCACTTTCTGATAAAGCCTTGCCCTGTCTAAACTGGAACCATCTGTCCAAGCGAAAAACCGGTTGTTGTAATGTTCCTGTGTAGTTGTTCGAGTTATATTCGTCTAATAAGGTCTCTTCTAGTCTGTACTCATTCCAAGATGTAGAACCCGAGATAGTAAGTGAAGGCATTAATCCTGCTCTTCCTTGTACTTTGTATTCTTTACCAGCTCTAAAAGATGCTTCAGCTGCTTTAAATGTTGGGTCATTTATTAAAGCAAGTTGATATATGTCCTTAAGATCTTCAGCTCCAATCTGATTTCCTGATAAGGCAACGAAACCTAAAACCACAATAATTTTATTAAACTTCACATTTATCATTTTTATCTCCATTACCAGAGGTGTATTAGTCAAGTATAACACCTATCACTTTATTCACCCAAATTTTTTAAAGACAATTTGGAAAACATAACGCATTTGCTCTCTTCGTGGATATAATAAGAGATATAAAAACAGTTTCTATGACAGAGAAATCTTCTAAATCACAGCAAGGAATTCCTTCTTTCAACAATCCTGAAATCTCTAAACAATTTGCTTCCTCTAGAAAGATATATGTAACTGGTTCTAGATCAGATTTAAAAGTTCCCAAGAGGTAAGAGAATATGCTAAACATGATAGCGAGAATATAGATGCAATGACTATAGAAGAAATAGAAACAGGTTTTAAAGAAAAATCTAAAGAGTTTAAAGAACAGGGCTCAAAGATTTATAAAGAAGTTTAATTTTTTTTAGGAGAAGATATGACTATACAAGTAGGAGATAAATTACCTCAAATAACAGTAAGCACAATGACCGAAGAAGGACCGAAGCCGGTTTCCATGGAAGAACTATGTGCAGGAAAGAAGGTGGTGCTCTTTGCCGTTCCCGGAGCTTTTACACCAACCTGTAGTGTTCAACATTTACCTGGATTTGTGACCAATGCTGGAAATTTAAAAGAGAAAGGGGTGGATGTAGTGGCTTGCATCTCGGTGAACGATCCCTTCGTTATGGGTGCTTGGGGAAAAGATAGAAGTGCAGGCGAAGAAGTCTTGATGCTAGCAGATGGGAACGCTGAATTTACCTCAGCAGTAGGTTTAGAAATGGATGGTTCTGGTTTCGGATTAGGCAAAAGATCACAACGTTACGCAATGATTATTGACGACGGAGTAGTATCTACTTTAAACGTAGAGAGTGGCCCTTCTGTAGATGTCAGTTCAGCCGAAGCAATTCTTGCAGCTTTATAAAGATTTATGCCTAAGCCTATCTACGATATCGGTCAAATCTGTGAATTAGATCGATGGGAGGCTTTCCAGAATGGTCAACCCCATGATATTTTTACTAGATTAAGGAAGGAAGCGCCCGTCTACTGGCACGAAGAATATATGCCCTTTGAGAATGGGTTTTGGGCTTTAACTAAACACGAAGACATAGTAAGAGTTTCAAAAGATCCAAAGACTTTCTCCTCAGCTGCACCAGGAATTCTTATGTCGTACGGAGATCCCGAGAAGGGAGATCCAGTAGCCACAGCGGCATTAGTAGGCAATATGATTGCCATGGATCCACCTCAACATCAAGTGTACAGAAAAATGGTTTCACCAAGATTTAGCCCTAAATCAATCAGAGACTTTGAAGAAGGTCTTAGAAATAGAGTTAGGGAAATTCTTGATGGAGTTGCTGATAAAAAGGAGTTCGATTTTGTAACGGAGATAGCAGAAAAAATACCTTTGTGGGTATTATGCGAGATGATGGGAATTGAAGAGTCTCAAAGGCAAAAGGTTAGAGATATCGTAAATAATTTGACTGACGCTTCTTCACAGATGAGCAACCTTAACAGCGCCCAAACAGCTGCCTCCGAAGCAGATAGCCAATATTCTGAAAATGCTTTGCAAGTATGGGTAAGCTATATGGAACTCTTCAAAATGGGACGAGATATGATTGAAGAAAGACGAAAAAATCCAACAGATGACTTAATGAGTGTAGTTGCTAATTCAAAGGTTGAAGGCGACGGATTGCCTCCTGAATTATTAGACGGTTTTTTTCTTTTAATGGTTATAGCTGGGAATGAAACAACCAGAAATACCATAACAGGTGGATTAATAGCTTTAACTGAAAATCCAGCAGAAAAATTAAAACTAATTCAAGATCCTGATCTCATTCCAAACGCAACGGATGAAATGCTTCGTTGGGTAAGTTCAGTAGTTTACATGAGAAGAACTGCTACCCACGACACTGAAATAAGAGGTCAGCCAATAAGGAAAGGAGAGAAAGTTGTTATGTGGTATGGATCTGCAAACAGAGACGAAGAAGTTTTTGTAGATTCTCACCTTTTTAAAGTCGATAGAGAAGACGCAAAAAAACACATAGCTTTTGGAGCTGGTGAGCATCTTTGTTTAGGAAATAGACTTGGACAGCTACAAATAAGAATTCTCTATGAAGAGCTTTTAGACCGTTTCCCTAATATTGAAGCCATTTCAAAACCGACAAGAGTTCCTTCAAACTTTCTTAATGGAATTTCTCATCTAAAAGTAAGAATTTAATAAAGGGTTAATGTTAACCAAAGCAGACGATTACCCGATCCATCAACTTCCCGTACCCGTTTCAGAAGTAGGCAGTGAAAGAAACTTTTACGATAGGTATTTTTTCAATGGATATAACCAAGAAGGCGATGTCTTTTTTGCAGTCGCACTTTGTTTGTATCCTAACCTTAATGTTATGGATGGCTCTTTTGTTTTAGTTTACGAAGGCATTCAACATAACTATAGGTATTCAAGAGAACTAGATTTAGAAAGATTAAATACTAAGGTGGGAGCTTTAGAAGTTCAGGTAATAGAGCCGCTAGAGAAATTGAGGGTCCTGGTAGAAGATAAAGAGAGAAACTTCAAGGCAGACATAACTTTTAACTCTAGATTTGAAGTGATGCAGGAACCGAGACTCACAACAAGCTCAGGTCCAAGAATTATTATGGATAGCACTAGAATGACTCAACAAGGAAGGTGGGAAGGAAACATAAACTTCAAAGGTAAAGAAATAATAATTGCACCTGAAGTTTATTTAGGTACAAGAGATAGGTCCTGGGGAATTAGACCGGTAGGTTCTTCAGACAGCCAACCCATTGTTCCCATTAAAAACCCACAGTTTTACTGGCTTTGGTGTCCTGCTAATTTTGATAAATTCTCATGTCATGCCTACTTTGTAGACGACGCAGAAGGAAATTCAGTAAACAGTCACTCTGTTATTCAACGGAAAAGTTCACAGGTTCTTCGTAAACTTTCTAAGGAAATACAGTATGAACCTGGAACCAGAAGGGTTTCTTACGCTAAATTTAGTGCTGAAAAAGAAAATGGAAATAATGTTGAGATGGTTATTAAACCCAAATACAACATGTTTATGTGCGGCCTAGGATACATGCATCCTGAATGGGGACATGGACAATATAAAGGCAAAGATGAAAGTCATTATGATTATTATGACCTTGCTGAAGACCCACATGACCCTCCCTTCTTACATATCCAGGCGATCAGCAAAATAATGTTTATCGAAGGTGGTGTTGAAGTTGAAGGAGTAGGCGTATTGGAACAATTGATTATTGGAAAGCATAAACCCAGTAATTTTCAAGACATTCTAGATAGAGCAGAATGATCCATGATGGAGACTGCTAATAATACCTTAGGCGAAGAGTTTTCGGCTTTCTTATCAAAAAAACTGAATAAAAAGTTTAAATTGTTAAGTATTCAACGGATATTTGGTGGAGCATCTAGAGAGACCTACCGCGTAAAACTTCAAGATGAAGAGAAAAAATCTGAAAATTTTATCTATCGTAGATCTCAAAACAGCTCCTTAATAGAAACGGATCAAAAAACTGAATACCTTGCTTACTCTGACTTTCAAGAGACAGAAGTGCCGGTTCCCAAACTATTTGTCCTAGAGGAGTCTGCAAAACCTTTGGGAGCACCTTTTCTCGTGATGGAAGAATTGCCTGGAACAGTTGCTAGTCCCTTTGATAAAGAAGCTTATACTCCTAATCAAGCCGATTTAGGCAAAAAATTCTGGAAGATTCTGGGAAAGATAGCTTCTCATGATTTAACCAAATCAAAACTAAACGAAAACTCTGCTAAAAAAAATCTAAAAGATTGTTGGAGGCAAGAATTAGAGTACTGGGTATCCGTTATTCGTAAAGACTCTCTTGGGATAGAACCAATATTGGAAGCGGCAATAAGAGAGTTATTTCGATCAAAGCCCTTACCTGCTTCAAGACTCAGCATTGTGCATGGCGATTACAGAAATGGAAATTTCTTATTTGCAGGAAAAGATATAACTGGAATACTAGATTGGGAGATGGCTCATATTGGTGATCCTATAGAAGATTTGGGGTGGGCTTTATCCGAAATTTGGTGTTGGGAACAAAAAGAAACACCTGCTTATTTAGTGCCCAGAAAAGAGGCTTTAGAAATATGGACTCAAGAAAGCAAAATAGAAATAGATGAAAAGTCATTGTTTTGGTGGGAACTCTTTGCCTGTGTGAAAGGGCTAGCAATTTGGATATCGGCCGGACACGAATTCTCAAGTGGTAGCAATACCGATCCAGTCAATTTATTTTCTGCATGGTTACCAGGGGATATACATTCAGAAATTATCTTAAATAAGCTAGAAGCTAGTCTGTAAAGCTATGAAACCTGAAATAAATAAATCCTTAATAGTTTTAGCTCAGGAATTGATTCAAAGATTTTCTCCTATGATAGAAGATGAGTATGAGCAATCTAGGTTAAATTCTTGGGGCACCTTACTTTTACTAGCTTCAATGGACTTAGATAGGGCAGCTGAGCACCTAGTTGAACAAAATAAATTAATTAAGGCCTTCCTCAAAAAATACTTAGAAAAAATTCAAGATCAAGCTCTCAGTAGAGATATAGAAGTTCTTATAAACCATAAAAGGACTAATTATGATGTTTCTATTCTCGATGATCTGAATCAAAACCTTAGGGGAATCTTAGTGAAATCTCAGACTTATTTTGAAGAAGAGGGTAATTCCGAAGCATTAAGAGAATGTTGGGAAATATTAAGAATAATGCACAGCCATAGCAAAATGAGCCATTTACTTAAGCTTCTAAAGAGTTAAATTATTTAAATTTTGAAAAGTACTTAACCTGTAGTTTTAGTCATCAACAATCAACAAATATAAGATTATTCTTCTATAGAGCTTTGTAAAGTTCCTTAAGAGATTTTGAATAACCCCTTTTTAGTCCTCATATTCAGTAGATACTTCTGGTTCATAGCTCTTAAACTCAGAGACAATATCTTCACCTAATGTCCAAACAGAATAAATAAATAGAACCATTAATATTCCGTTTATTGAGAACCAAATGAATGCCTTTAGAGTCGTGTTAGCTCGTTCATGATTATGACTTTCTGCTATCTTTATTCTCATCTAAGTAAAGATTTGAGAAAAGAAGGTAACTTTCTGGGGTTAAAAAGTCTTCTGGCTTATAGATGAGAAATCATAAATACAACAGAGACCAACATAGAAATAAAGGTAAATCCAATTGCTCTATTACCATCTCTTTTTGCCTTAGTATTTCTTTTAAAATCCTTAGGGCCTATTCGAGATTTCCATTTTTCTTGTAAAGAAAGCTTTTTCATATTTATGTTTGTTTGGTTTAATTATTAATAAAAGAGAATAAATTTATTGTATCACTAAAATCTATATATATACATAGATAAAATGAATATTATGTAAAAACCTATTATTATAAGGACTTTTCGTTGTCTGCTTATTAAAAAAGTAAGAAACTTTTAATTTATTAACAAATCAGCAATCGCTATCCCATTTTCTCCTCGAACAGAATAAAGCAGAAAAACTTTTCCATTTTCTTTGAAAATAGCTGGATCTCTAACTTGATTTACAGGAATATTAATAGCGCTCCTTGAAGAAGGTTGAAGTGGTAAATCCCCTCCTTCCCAATTTATTTCTGGTCGTAGTATTTCTCTAGGCTCAGAAGCCTCCCAGTTTTTAGGCTCTCCTTTCAGATCAATTGTCGATAATAGAATTCTTTCTGGAGTGTCACCTACTTTTGTGAAAAAAACGAGAAGAGTATCTAGATGAACCAAAAGGGCTGCATGCCTCATATTGTCATCAAATAATCTATGAACTATTTCAAAATTTTCTATGCCTCCTTTTTTTTCATAGAAAATTCCTGGCATTGACAGGGCAAAGTCCTTTTCTCTATAAGTGAAGACTCTGAAATAGGGCCAACCTACAATTTTGTCTTCGGCTTTAAAGTGAATTCCATCCTTTGAAGTAGCTACTCTCGTTTGTTGAAGTCCAAATTTTTGGAGTCCATGGTAATACATTACTATTCGTTGCTTTTCTTCATCTACATGAACGTCCGGTGAAGCAATATGAGGTATGGTCATGTCATCGATACGAGTGGGAATCGCATGCTTTTGATCTGGATGAGGTTTATACCCTTTGAGAAGAAATTTACTAGGATCAACATCCGAAGGTATTTCTGGTATCTCTGTTAGGAACTTAGATTCCGAGAGTTGTAAAGATCCACCGTTATGTATTTTCCAGGGTCCTTCCAGATTTTCTGAATAGGCCAATCTAATGTGATTACCTTTATGGTCTGCAAAATAAAGATAGTATTTCCCCAAAGGCTCGTCTAACCATTCAGGGGCTCTAATTAACGAAGGACCTTGAACATTATCACCAACTTCTTGCGTGATACCGGGTGGGATAATCAGTCCATTATCCCATTTAACTGCCTTTACTTTCAATTCTTGTCCTTCTTTGCCGCACCCAGATATTAGTATCAATAAACAAAAAGTTAAAAATATTTTTTTCAATATATTTCTATAAGATTTACCAACTCGACTACCTGTATAATACGCGAAAACCTTGATGGTTAGAGAATATAACGCAGAATCTATTGAAGTCCTTTCGGGCTTAGATCCAGTTCGAAAAAGACCGGGCATGTACACAGAAACTGCTAGACCCAACCATCTAGCGCTAGAAGTTATAGATAACAGCGTAGACGAAGCTCTGGCTGGATACTCCTCAAAGATAGAAGTTGTACTTCACAAAGATGGTGCTTTGAGTGTTGAAGACAACGGCAGAGGAATGCCTGTGGACATACATCCTGAAGAGGGAATTCCTGGGGTAGAGTTAATTTTTTCCAGGTTACATGCTGGGGCCAAGTTTTCCCACACTGACTACAAATTTTCAGGAGGTCTTCATGGAGTGGGTGTTTCAGTAGTAAATGCACTTTCAAGTAAGCTTTCAGCTGAAATCAAACGTGGTGGGAAAAAATACTTAATAGAATTTAAGGACAGTGAAAAGTCAAAAGATCTAAAAGAAATAGACAAGGTGGGTAAAAAAAATACAGGCACTAAAGTCACATTTTTACCTAACCCACATTTTTTTGATTCAGTAAAAATTTCTATTACTCAGCTTATGTCTGCTTTAAAAGCGAAAGCAGTTTTATGTCCGGGTTTAACTATTAGTTTCTTTGATGAAGTTTCTGGAACAAAGGAAACTTGGTGTTTCTTAGATGGATTAGCAGCTTATCTTACTAGCAGTAATGAAGGGGCTGATCTAATCCCGAAGGAGCCATTTGAAGGTGAACACATGACAGAAGAGGGCGGAATGACCTGGGCTCTTCAATGGGTCCAGGGAATTGAAAATCCTATATCCGAGAGTTATGTTAACTTAATCCCAACCTCACAAGGCGGTACTCATGTAAATGGATTACGCTCAGGTTTAACCGATGCACTAAAGGAATTCTGCGATTTTCGTAACCTTATTCCCCGGGGGATAAAACTAACCTCTGATGACGTGTGGATGAATTGTAGTTCTATTCTTTCCGCTAAATTGAAAGATCCACAGTTTACAGGTCAAACCAAAGAGAGGCTTTCTTCGAAACAAGTAACAGTATTTATTTCTGCCATCATAAAAGATGCCTTTAGTCTTTGGCTCAATCATCATACAAGCGAAGGAGAAGAAATAGCTCTTGTATCAATTGGAAATGCTCAAAAAAGACAGCAAGCTAGCAAAAAGGTTAAGAGAAAAAAGATAACTTCCGGTCCTGTTTTGCCAGGAAAGCTAACTGACTGTACCACTGATGATTTTGAAGAAGGAGAATTGTTCTTAGTGGAAGGAGATTCTGCTGGGGGTTCTGCTAAGCAAGCCAGAGATAGAACTTTTCAAGCTGTAATGCCTCTAGGAGGTAAGATTCTTAATACCTGGGAACTAGAGACTGGAGAAATCCTTAATTCTCAAGAAGTACATAACATTTCTGTAGCCTTAGGTGTAGAACCTGGAACAAGTAATTTAGAGAAACTAAGGTATGGAAAGGTCTGTATTTTGGCAGATGCTGACCCAGATGGGTATCACATAGCCGCTTTACTGTGCGCCTTATTTCTCAAACACTTTAGACCTCTAGTTGAGAGTGGAAGAGTTTATGTGGCTATGCCACCTCTTTATCGCATAGATCAGGGCAAAGAAGTTTATTACGCATTGGATGAGAAAGAGAAAGACAAGTTAATAAAAAAATTAAACAGTTCAAACAAAAAAACAAAAATTGGCATACAACGTTTTAAGGGGTTAGCTGAAATGAACGCCTCACAATTAAGGGAAACTACTATGATCCCAGGGGCAAGGCGCTTGGTGCAGTTAACTGTTAGGAAAGGAGATAAATCTTTAAAAACGATGGATATGCTGTTATCTAAGAAAGCTGCCCAAGAAAGAAAAGAATGGCTAGAAGAAAAAGGAGATCTAGCAAGTGGTTAAAGAGACAGAGAAACTAGCTTTAAGTAAATTTACAGAACAAGCTTATCTGGATTACTCCATGTATGTAATTCTAGACAGAGCTTTACCTAATATAGGAGATGGTTTGAAGCCAGTTCAGAGGAGAATTGTTTATGCGATGTCTGAATTAGGCTTAAATGCCTCAGCAAAATACAAGAAAAGTGTAAGAACCTCAGGCGATGTTGTAGGAAAATTTCATCCCCACGGTGATGCAGCGGTCTATGAAGCTATGGTATTGCTTTCCCAGTCTTTTAGTTTACGTTATCCACTTATAGATGGTCAGGGAAATTGGGGAACAGTCGATGATCCTAAATCCTTTGGTGCCCAGAGGTATACAGAATGTCGATTAGATCCATATGCACAGTCTCTTCTTCAAGAGCTGGGTCAAGGAACTGTAGATTGGCGAGGAAATTTTGATGGAACTCTATTAGAGCCTTCAATTTTGCCTGCAAGACTACCAAATGTTCTTCTGAATGGAGCAACCGGAATAGCAGTTGGAATGGCTACGGATATACCACCACATAATCTTCGTGAGACTGTTGAGGCATGTCAAAAGTTACTTAAAGAACCAAAAACCACAATTGAAAACTTATTTAAAATTTTACCTGGTCCTGATTACCCTACTGAAGCTGAGATAACCACACCCAAAGAAGAATTATTGGAGATATATAAAACAGGAAAAGGCTCCATCAGAATGAGAGCTACTTACGAGATACAAGAAGGAGAAATCGTAATCAATGCTTTGCCTTATCAAACTCCAAGTACAAAAGTTCTTGAGCAAGTAGCTGCCCAGATGGAAGCCAAGAAACTTCCTATGATTGTAGATCTAAGGGATGAAAGCGATGAAAAGAATCCAACTAGATTAATTCTCGTGCCTAAATCAAATCGTGTGGATAGAGAGGCAGTTATGAACCATCTTTTTGCAACTACTGATTTGCAGAAAAACTTTAGAGTAAATATGAACATGATTGGGTTGAATGGAAAACCACAAGTACTGGACATTAAATCTATATTAAAAGAATGGTTGAAGTTTAGAACCAGAACCGTTACCAGGAGACTCCAACATAGACTTGATTGGGTGATGGATCGTCTTCATATCTTAGAAGGTTTAATGATTGTTTACCTCAATATTGAAGAAGTCATAAAAATCATAAGAACTAAAGACGAACCTAAAAAAATTCTGCAAAAGAAATTTAGATTGAGCTCTGTTCAAGTAGATTGGATCTTGGAGATAAGATTAAGACAATTGGCTAAACTGGAAGAAGAAAAAATAAGGGTAGAACAAATTGACCTAGATTCAGAGAAAACAGAATTAGAAAAGATAATTAAATCCAAGGTTCGCCTTAAAACTCTGATAATAAAAGAACTGAGAGAAGATGCTGAAAAATATGGTGATTCAAGAAAGAGTCCTTTGGTAGAAAGAGGGGAAGCCTCCGCATTTGACGAAACAGAGCTGATTTCTTCTGATCCTGTGACTGTTATTCTTTCTCAGAGAGGCTGGGTTAGAGTAGCCAAAGGGCATGATGTTGATCCTGAAAGCATGAACTACAGAGAAGGGGATGGGTTTCTTTCCTCTGCAAAAGGAAGAAATAATTTGAATGCAATTTTCATAGCTTCTCATGGGAAAGCCTTTACTCTGCCTTGCCATAGTTTACCATCTGCCCGAGGCCAAGGAGAGCCTTTAACCGGAAGGCTCAATGCAGAGTCAGGAGAAACATTCTCTGGAGTTGTCTCAGGTAAGGATGATAGTAATGTGGTGTTGGCTTCTGATGCAGGATACGGTTTTGTTTCCACAATAGGAGACCTACAAACTAAGAACAAGTCTGGAAAAGCTGCTTTAAAAGTGCCAGAGAGTGCGCAAGCGCTTTTTCCTCAACCAGTACTTACCCATGAAGACCAAATTGCCGCCATTAGCAGTGAAGGTAGGATGTTAGTTTTCCCTGTTAAAGAATTGCCTGAATTAGCCAGAGGCAAGGGAAATAAGATTATTAATATCCCTAAAAAAAGATATCAAGCTGGTGAAGAAAAGTTGACTGCGATCGCAGTGCTAGGGGAGGGAAGGGAGTTAAAATTATTCAGCGGGAAACGCCACTTTACAATCAAAGCCAAAGACCTTGAGAATTTTGAAGGCTCTAGAGGTCTACGTGGTACTTTTTTACCCAAAGGGTTTAGGAATGTTGATTCTGTTGAAGTGGTTACAAAACCCACAGCTGAAATCAATAAAGAAGAAGATTAGTTTTTAAGTATGAAAGAAAAATTTCCCTACCCAGGAAATCCAATCACAGTCACAACAGAAATGTGTGATATGAACGGTCACATGAACGTAGCTGACTATGCCCGCATATTTGATGATGGTTCAACTGAACTCTATCAAGATATGGGGTTCACAGATAAATATTTCAAAGAAGGATTTTCCAGCTTTACTCTCGAAATGAATATCCAGTATTTGACGGAATTAATTGAAGGAGAGGTAGCTTTTCCATACTACAGAATCATTAACGTTAGCCCAAAGCTTATTCATTATGGTGGAATCTTGTTGAAAGAAGATGAAACGATCTCGGCAACCAACGAGCAAATGTTAGTTCATATCGACATGTCCATTAGAAAATCATCGAAGATGCCTGCCAGTATGCAAGAAAACTTACAGAGTATGTGCAGAGAACACAATCAGACTGGTGATATAGGTTTTGATCTGAGATTACAGATTAGATAACAGTCGATTAAATACTAGAAAGTTTTCTTTGAATTTCTTCATTAAGAAGAGGAACGACTTCTAAGGCCTCAAGGTTTTCTTTTAGTTGTTCGGTCTTAGAAGCTCCAAGAATTACCGTTGACACATTCGGATTTAACAAACACCAAGCTATGGCCATTTTTGAAAGACTGACTCCTAACTCTTCAGCAATTGGTACTAAACCTCTCACTTTTTCCATTCTGGCTTGCCCTCTTTCAGAATCAATCATATGGTTCTTTAACCACTCATAGCCTTTAAGAGTCGCTCGGGAACCTTCTGGGATACCATCTAGATATTTGCCAGTCAGAGCTCCTGAGGCCAAAGGTGACCAAATAGTGGATCCCATTTGAAATTTTCTAAAAATAGGATCATATTCAACTTCAAATCTTCTCCTATCAAGAAGGTTGTATTGGGGTTGCTCCATGGTTGGAGGAGTTAAGTGATTTTTTTCCGCAAATTTATAAGCTTCAGTTATCTCCTCAGCTGTCCATTCTGAAGTTCCCCAGTACAATACCTTCCCTTGCGTAATTAGATTATGCATTGCCCAAACAGTTTCTCCGATAGGGGTATCTGGATCTGCTCTATGACAAAAATACAGGTCCAAATAGTCAACTTGTAATCTTTTCATGGCTTGATGACAGGCTTCAGTTACATGTTTTTTACTTAATCCTAATTGGGTAGGTTTGGGGTTAGATGTTGAACTGAAAAAAACCTTAGACGAAACACAATAACTATCTCTTGGTTCATTAATACTTTTAAGAGCCTGGCCCATAACTTCTTCAGATTTTCCTCGGTCATACCCTTCTGCATTATCAAAAAAATTAATTCCTGAGTCGAAGCAAACCTTGAACATGTCTTCCGCTAATTTTGTATTTACCTGAGTATTAAAGGTTACCCAGGATCCGAAAGAAAGCTCAGAAACTTTCAATCCAGATTTGCCTAATGTTCTATATTCCATGGTTTCATTATAATAAAAAAAACTCAAACAGGATTAATTCAGAGGAACCCTTAAATATGAAAAAATTTTTAATTTACCTAATAGCTTCATTAGTCATTATTGCCATCGCTGCAATGGTTGGATTGAGGAACCCTTCCATTCAAGACAAAGTTATGATTTCTGTTCTTGAGGGCCTTATTCCCTCATCAAATTTACCTGAAGAAGATTCCTTGAGTGCAGTTATTTGTGGATCCAGGTCTCCAATACCCAGTCCAGGAAGGGCACAGACCTGTGTCATGGTTAGAGCGGGCGAAAATATTTATATTGTTGATATTGGAGATGGTAGTTCATCTAATCTAAGGAATTGGGGAATACCTTTCAATAAAATTAAATCTGTCCTTTTAACGCACCTTCATTCAGATCACATTTCTGATCTAGCTGATTTGCACCAAGCCTCTTGGATTATGCAGAGAAGGACAGCAAAACTAGATGTCTATGGACCTCAAGGCGTCGGACTTGTAACAAAAGGTTTTGAAGCAGCTTACGAACCAGATTATTTTTTTAGGAATACTCACCATGGGGATCAAATTGCTCCTTTGGATGTAGCAGGACTTAATCCTCATACCGTAGATTTAAATCAGCCCAAGATTATCGATGAGGATGGTCTAATAGTAACTGCATTTGAAGTAGTGCATGACCCTGTTAAGCCAGCTCTCGGTTATCGTTTTGACTATAAAGGCAGGAGTTTGGTCATTAGCGGCGATACTTCTTATAGCGAAAATTTAATTGAGAACTCCAGAGACGCAGATGTGCTCATTCATGAAGCGCAAGCTAATCATATGATCAATTTACTGAGAGATTTTAATTTACAAATGGGAGCTAATTTAAATGCAAAGCTTATGGAAGATATAACCACTTACCATACAACCCTTGTTGAAGCGGCAGAAATTGCAAACTTAGCAAATGTAAAACATCTTATCTTTTACCATTTGACGCCTGCTCCTAGAAACCGCATAACTGAAATTATATTCTTAAGAGGTGTAGACGAAGTTAGAGAAGAATGGACTCTTTCAAGAGATGGAACCATGGTAGTTTTACCGGTTGGATCGGGAGACATTAATATCTTGGAGCTTGAATAGGCTTAAAATTTTTTTAGCTTCCTTAGGTCTAATTGCTGATGATCCAAATAGAATTCAACGAAAAAGACCATGCGTTTCAGATCATTCTGACACCCAACAAATCTTTATCCTGGAAATTTAGTTTACTCTTCATCCTTGTGATCGCTGTTACTTGTGGGGTTATAGGGATAGGGTTTTATTTGTTAGGGGCTTCATTAATTTTACCTTTTGCTGGATTGGAGATCCTTTTAGTGGGAGCATGCGTTTTTTTTGTGGTCAAAAGAACCTACAAACAGGAAATAATAACTATGACCCCTGAAAAACTGACAATAGAAAAAGGCATAAATAGTCCTAAACATAAATGGGAATACTTTAGGATTTGGGCTTATGTGGTGGTAGAGAAACCCAAGCACCCATGGTATCCGGCTCACATTCTTATAACTTCTAAAGGCGAGAGAGTTCCTGTTGGAGATTTTCTGACAGAAAATGAAAAGTTCACTTTAGTTGAAAATTTAAGAACTATAATTGACTCTCTTAAAGCTTACTAATTTCTTTGATTAAATCTTCTTCCTACTAATGCAGAAGCTATATTTATTTTTTGGATATCTATTGTTCCACCAGCAATTCCCCATCCCCATGCGTCTCTGAATCTTCTCTCCATTTGGTACTCTTTATTGTATCCATAGCCTCCCATTAATTGGATGGCAGTACCAGTGACTTCTCTTGCCATTTCATTCGAAAAACACTTTCCTACACTTGATTCAAAAATACTGGGTAAGCCTTCAGCGGCATTTTGAGCCGCCCGATGTATCAATAAACGACTGGCTTCAACCTTCATTGCCATTTCAGCTAATTTCAGCTGAACAGCTTGGAAATCTATAATAGGTTTTCCAAATTGTTTTCTTTCTTGGACGTACTCCAGGACTTGATCCAAAGCTCCCGAAGCTTGACCTAGACTCATTGTTGCATTGCCACACCTTTCCAGATCAAAAGCTGCCATTAATTTTTTAAAACCCCCATCAGCATTAACAACAATATTTTCTTTAGGAACCTTAACGTTATCAAAAAATATATCAGCCGATGCAACACCGTTAAAACCCATGAGTTCCTCTTGTTTTCCAAAGCTCAAACCCTCGGTATCTTTTTCTACATAGACTGCTCCTATTCCTTTGGCTCCAGGTTCATCAGACATTCGACAATAAACAACATAACCTGCCGCATGCCCAGCTCCTGAACACCATCGCTTCATGCCGTTTATAACTATAAAGTCTTCTTTTTCTTCTGCTTTGGTAGTTAAGTCAGTAAGTGCAGACCCTGCATTAGGTTCAGACATAGAAACAGCGACAAATAAATTTCCTTTACAGACTTCAGGAATAACTCTTTGTTTTAGCTTCTCATT
The DNA here is from genome assembly GCA_022447065.1 of SAR86 cluster bacterium. Lineage (GTDB taxonomy): Bacteria > Pseudomonadota > Gammaproteobacteria > Magnimaribacterales > Magnimaribacteraceae > AEGEAN-183. The sequence goes on from JAKUUM010000001.1 coordinate 155,075, forward strand.
AGCAAAATGTTCTATTGCTTTGATGGGTCCAACGGTACTTTCAAATATAGGCCAAGCTACAGCTGAGGACACTTTAGCAAATTCTTCTAAGACTAAAAGGGCATCTAAATTTGTTAAACCCAAACCACCATATTCTTTCTTTATATTTATTCCTAAGAATCCCATTTCCGAATAACGTAAAAACCACTCTTCAGAAAGAGGTTCCTTTTTTTCTTCAAGAGTTTTTGCAACTGAAGACATTTCTTTCTGAGCAAATTCTCTAGCTACAGACTGAAGTTCTTTTTGTTCTGTTGATAATGAAAAATCCATGGTTTCTCCTTTATTTTTAAACTATTCTTTTTTCCTTAAATTCAGAAATTTCTTTTTCCGAATAACCCAACTCAGTGAGTATTTGATCTGTATGTTCTCCTAAGAGAGGAGCTCTAGTTCTTATTTCTCCAGGATTTTCAGACAACTCCACTGGCGAGGTAACTATAGGTGCTGCTTTATCTAGGTTAGGATAAGCAACTTCTTTGAAAAGATTGCTTGCGAGAATATGAGGTTCGTTAACAATTTCTTTTGCTTTCAAAACTTCTCCAACAGGGATTCTTTCTTTATTCAACTCCTCAATGGCTTCCTTACTGGTTCTTTCTAGACACCATTCAGCCATTCTTAGGCTTATGACCTCAGCATTGTTGCCTCGACTTATATCGTCCTTAAACTTTTCATCCTCTAACCATTGTGGTTCACCAATTAATTTAACCCACCTCTCAAATAAAGGTTGTCCAACTGTTTGTACTAGTATCCAACCATCTTTGGTTCTAAAAGTGTCTGCAGGCGCAGAAGTTTGTGCCCTGTTGTGAGTAGCTATACGGTTGATGTTCAACAATTCCTGTTCAATTACTAGACCGTTTGTCATGGTTAATGCAGTGGTTAGAAGTGAAGTTTGAACCCTCTGACCTTTTCCAGTTTTTTCTCTCTCCATTAGAGCCATAAGGGTTCCAAATGCTGCAAGCGAGGCGCTGCAAAAATCTACATAAGGAGCATAATTTTTTGAAGGCTGATCGGGGCTACCCGTCATATCCATCGAACCTGACATCGCTTGGGCCACGCCATCAAACCCTACTCTGTCAGAATAAGGCCCAGAAGTGCCAAAAGCAGTATTTGAAGTAAGAATTATTTTCGGATTAATCTTTGAAAGGGTATCAAAATCTAAACTCATAGCTTTCAGTGTGTTTTCAGGCAGATTAGCTATAACAACGTCAGCAGTTTCAGCAAGTTTGCTTGTTATCTCTTTTCCTTCAGGCTTCATGGGATTTAAAGTAAACCCCAGTTTGTTTCTGTTCATTTGAAGGAACATTGACCCCACTCCATCAGGAGAAATTGGAGTAGTAAATCTGTCTTCACTTCCCTTAACTCTTTCTACTCTAATAACTTCAGCTCCATAGTCCGCAAGTAAAGCTCCACAGAATGGACCAGCAATATATCTTCCAAAATCTAAGACTCTATATCCACTCAGTACGCCCTTAGGTTTAGACATTCTCCCTCCTGTGGTTATTAAAAAACTCCCAAATCACTTCATTGCCCCAATTAATCTCAGACCCATAGTTGTCTTTGCATTCATTTTGCTGAGGACTACTTAAACTTTGTTCTTCAGATCTACAAAATCCAACTCCAGGTTTTTGTCCGGGCCAAGCATGTCCTCCTCCTGGGACAAGACAATTTACAACTTCATGAGATTTACCTGTGCTGCAAGATCTTCTCGATGTACAGGAAAGATTATTCTTTTGAGCTGTTATAAGATTGGACAAAACAACTTCTTCTGAACATCCCATACTTTCTGCCCATTTATTTAGAGAAACTTCAGGTTTCTCATAAAACCATCCATCCCTTGAAACCTTACCATCAATTGGAGTTGTTGTATCTTCATCTCCAAAGACTTGAAGGTAAGATATTGGAATTTCTGGTACGCAACTCCTGTCTCTTGGAATAGATCCACTTATGGATGCTGTGGCAGCCAATAATTCGGAATGATGACAGGCAAATCTATGTGCCATCGCCCCTCCGTTGCTCATTCCTGAAATGTATCTTCTGGATTTATCAACTGCGTAATTTTCTGTTACTTCTTCAATGACTTGTCTAATAAATCCAATATCGTCATAACATCCAGTCCAGGCACAATGACTATATTCCTTGCACTCTTTAGGTCTAGGATATTCATCTCTGTCCTTGAGACAAATAGGTCGTTCGCTTTTTCTTAAAGGAGCGTTGCTCTCGAGATCATTCCAAGAGCTGACAAAGAAAGACGAGCCATTTTGCTTAGCCCAAAAATTTGCTCCTTGAGGATATACCGCTATGTAGTTTCGATATTCAGCATGCAAATTCATCCCCTTAGTAGTTTCTTTTTCAAAGCCTGTTGCAGTTCCAGTGTATCCATGAAGACCTACTACCATTGGGAGTTCTTTATTTTCTGGGTAGCTACTAGGTAAAAAAATCATATACTCTCTTTCAACTTCTTGCCAAAGTATGGTCACCTTGAAAAAGTTTTCATTTGTTTCTTTTTCAGAACTAGAAGCTAATGAAGTAAATAAAACAAAGAGAAATAAAATTTTTATTCTAAGATTCATGATCAAAGGTCTTTTTTGAAGATTATAATGAACTTCTATGCGTAAAACAGAAATACCTCCCAAGGGTTATAAAGTGTTCAATATTTCTCAACCTCACGTAAAAAGCTTAGGTCCAGGTTTCTATAAGAAAGAAGAAGGCAACCAGTTGGTGCTAGGGTTTTATGTAAAAAAAGAGAACTGTAATGGTTACGACTCTGCCCATGGAGGAATGTTAATGGCCTTAGCAGATTTTGCTTTGTGCACTTCGGCTATGCGAAGTTCAGACAGTCCGGTAACTACAGTCAGTTTTCATTCAGAATTTATTCAACCAGCCCCACTAGGTTCTTTGTTAGAAATCAGAGCTAGGTTAACAAAAAAAGGAAAATCTTTAGGATTTTCTGAGGGCGATATCAAGGTACGGAATGAGGTTATTTTAAATTTCGGAGGCGCAGTAAAGATACTTTAAGATTAATGGCTAAAGATTTAGACATCGTTGTTTATGGGGCAACAGGGTTTACAGGAAGGCTTTGTGTAAAGTACCTTTTTGAAAATGCTAAGGACCTTAAGTGGGCTATTGCAGGTAGAGACTTAATTAAACTTTCCCAGGTGGCAATTAGATTTTCGCCCACAACTGAAACTTTAGAAGCTGATGGAGATGACGAAAAGGCCTTGGATGCTATAACGAGTAGGACTAAAGTTGTAATTTCCACTGCCGGTCCTTTCCATAGATATGGTTCAAAGTTAGTAGCTTCATGCGTAAAAAACTCAACCCATTACGTGGATATAACCGGAGAAACTTTCTGGATAAAAGAAATGATTGATAAACATCATGCTGAAGCTGTATCGAAGGGGATAAGAATCATACCTTCTTGTGGTTACGACTCTCTACCATCTGATTTAGGAGTCTTCTTTTCTGCTAAGCAATTAGGAAAACCCATTAAAAGGGTGGAGTCATATCACACTGGTCGAGGTAGTGCATCTGGAGGAACTATAGAGACAGGATTCTCTATGGGAGATCTAAAATTAGGCAAAGAGATGCAGGATCCTTTTTTGTTAAACCCAATGGACTCAGTAACTTCTGAGCAGAGGAGTCTAAGCTCCGATAGGGTGAAGATAAGAAAAAACAAAATTATTAATGCTTGGACTGGTCGATTCATTATGGCAACTATGAATACAAGAGTAGTTAGAAGAAGCGCTGCTCTTTTAGAGTCCAGACAGGAGGCTTACGGTGTAGATTTTACTTATCAAGAGTACGCTTTTTACCAAAAATACCTAAATGCTGTTCTTGTTTCTTTAGCGACTCTCTTTTCTATGATTATTATCGGAACACCGATCCGAAAGCTTGTGCGAAGCTTCTTGCCTAAGCCTGGAGAAGGGCCTAGCGAAGAAACGATGGAAAAAGGATTTTTTGACTGTTTGTATACGGTTGAAGCTGAAGATGGATCATTGAGTGTTTTTAGAATGCACGGAAAAGGAGACCCTGGATATAGAGTAACCTCTAAATTTGTATGTGAGAGTGCTATGACTCTTATACGCGATGAAGAAAATTTGCCAGGAGGAAAAGATTACGGAGGCCTTTTGACTCCAGCTTCGGGTCTTGGTCAACCCTTAATAGACAGATTATCTAAAAGTGGAATCTTCTTTGAGGGGCCCCTAGAGGAATTTTCTTAAGCTATTATTTTTTAGGAAATTTAAATTTTTTTAACTTCTTTTCTACAGGTTTATTCTTCAAGCTAGCAGTCACTGGTAGTCCATTTTTATATGGAGGATAGGCTTCTCCTTGGATGAGTGGGCTTAGATAATTTCTACACAATCCCGTGATACCAAAACCATCTTTGGTTATATAGCTTCTGGGCATTTTCTTTTCCTGGTTTGCAACTCTGCTTAACGCCACTTTGTCTATCATCCAAGAATAACTTTTTGTTTTTTGTCTCTTAATGGTAAGCATAACTGCGTTTTCTCCTGCAAGAGCTAGTTTAATCGCTGACTCTCCAACGGCATAAGCTTGCTTAAGATCTGTTTGTGAAGCTATATGTCTAGCTGACCTTTGGAGGTAGTCAGAGACGGCCCAATGGCATTTATAGCCCAAAGAAGAATTAATAATTGAAGCTATCTGCGGGGCTACACCACCTAGTTGTTTGTGCCCGAAAGCGTCTTTTGTGTCCGTGTCTGCCAGAAAGTTACCTTGTCTGTCCTGGATTCCTTCAGAGACTACAATTACGCAATAGCCTAGACTTTTTACCGTCTTCCTTACTTTAACAATCATTCTTTTTTCATTAAAAGGAATTTCTGGGAAAAGAATTAAATGTGGTGGATCACCTTTTTCCACTGAAGCCAGCCCCCCTGCAGCAGCTATCCAACCAGCATGCCTACCCATTACTTCTAAAATAAATACCTTTGTAGAAGTCTCAGCCATGCTCGCAACATCTAAACCAGCCTCTTTGGTGGAGATAGCAATGTATTTTGCAACTGAACCAAACCCCGGACAGTTATCAGTAAAAGGAATGTCATTATCAATAGTTTTAGGTATTCCTATGCATTGAACTGGAATTCCCTTTTTATTTGCGTAGGTAGCAATTTTATCTGCTGTATCTTGGGAATCACCACCTCCGTTATATAAGAAATAGCCTATATTGTGTGCGATAAAGACATCCATGAGTCTTTGGTATTCGCTTTGGTCTTTTTTTGGATCTTGGAGTTTATATCTACAGGATCCAAATACACCTCCAGGTGTGTATTTAAGGTTCGATATTTCTTTTTTGCTTTCTGAATTAGTATCTATAAGTTCTTCTTTTAGGGCTCCAAGAATACCGTTTTTGGCTGCTAGAATTTTATCTATTTTGCTTGATTTTCTTCCCGCCTCAATTACACCGGCTGCAGTAGCATTAATTACTGCAGTTACTCCCCCAGATTGTGCATATAGAACATTACGACTCTTCATAGATGCGATGTTACTCAAAACTTGACTAAGAGGGAATTATAAGGACATGGGTATAATTAAAGAATGGATGCAAAAAGTTTACACATATTAGGTATTTGTGGAACTTTTATGGGTGGGTTAGCTCTTCTTGCTAGAGAGACAGGGTTTAAGGTTACGGGTAGTGATGAGAACGTTTACCCTCCAATGTCAAATCTTCTTAAAGAACAAAATATAGAAGTTAGTCAGGGGTATAAAAAGAAAGACTTACCTAGGGCAGACCTTTATTTAATAGGCAACGTTATCTCTAGAGGGAATGAAGCTGTCGAATACATTCTTGATACTAAACTACCTTATGCTTCAGGTCCCGAATGGATGTTGGAAAATATTTTAAAGAACAGAAGAGTTGTCGCCGTTTCTGGTACCCACGGCAAGACTTCAACTACTGCCATGATTACTTGGATGCTAGAAAGTGCGGGTCTAAAACCAGGGTTTTTAATTGCAGGGAAGCCGAAAGATTTTTCTATTTCAGCCAGATTAGGAAAAGACGAGTTTTTCGTTATAGAAGCAGATGAATATGACACGGCCTTTTTTGATAAAAGAGCTAAATTTGTTCATTACCGTCCCGAAGTTCTAGTGATTAATAATCTAGAATTTGATCATGCGGATATCTACTCAAATTTAGAAGAAATACAAAAACAATTCCATAATCTGATAAGAACCATGCCTTCTAAAGGTTGCTTGATATGTCCTGATGATAACAAGAATATAGAACAAGTCTTAGAGTTAGGAGTTTGGAGCGAAGTAAACAAATTCGGAGCTGATAAAAAAAGCTTAAATTATTATGAAGCAATAACAGATGACTACTCCTCTATTAGGTTTCATTTAGACAATGAATTCGAAGAAATAAGCTGGAATCTCACAGGCGAATATAACGTTAGTAATGCAATGGCAGCCTTACTAGTTCTTAATCATTTAAATTTTCCTCTATCCTCTTCTGCCAAAGCTTTAGAAACCTTTTCTGGTGTTTCAGGGAGACTAGATGTGCTCATCGACAGAAAAGATCTAAAACTCATTGACGATTTCGCTCATCACCCAACGGCAATTAGACAAACTTTAAAGGGTCTCAGGTCGCGTTATAAGGAGAATAGAATTATTGCTCTGATCGAAATAAGGTCAAATACTATGAAATCAGGACTGCATGATAAAAATCTTATAAAGGCAACAGAAGAAGCAGATCTAGTATTCTGGAAGGGGAGTAATAGGGACCAAATCAATAAATTAATAAAACAATCACCCTCATCTCATTATGTTATAGATTCAATAGGTTATTTTTCTGAAGAATTAAGAAAGTCGGTCAAAACTGATGATGTAATAATCATGATGTCAAACGGCAATTTTGGTGGTTTAGCTGGCCTTCTAAAATCTAAATTATAAAAATATGAAATTTTTATTCCTAGTCCTTTCTTTCTTTCTTTTTTTCTCTTGTTCTGAAAATCAAACCTCAGTTAGTGCAAAAGAAATTGCTCAAAATGTTTTAATCTTGGATTCACATATAGATGTCCCTTACAGATTGTGGAACCAGCATCTAGAAGGTCTTGAGATAGATGATATTTCAGGTTCAACTAAAGGAGATTTTGATTTTATTAGGGCTAAAAAAGGAGGATTGAATGTCCCTTTCTTTTCAATCTACTTGCCTGCAAGTACTCAAAGTGATGGGACATCTCATAAGATGGCAAATGAGCTTATAGACTTAGTGGAAGATATAGTTACCTTACATCCTGATAAGTTCTTTTTAATTAAATCAACTCAAGATATAAAAACTTTGCAGAAAAAGAGTGTTGTCGGCATTGCTCTTGGCATGGAAAATGGTGCTCCCATAGAAGGGGACCTTTCAAGAGTTCAGTATTACTTTGATAGAGGAATACGTTATATAACTCTCACTCATTCAAAAACAAATCATATTAGTGATTCTTCTTATGATGAAAACATTCAGTGGCACGGACTCAGCGAATTTGGAAAGAATCTGATTGGAGAAATGAACAGGGTTGGTATCATGATTGATATTTCTCATGTCAATGATGAAGCCTTCTATCAAGCTATAGAAATAAGCGAAGCGCCCGTGATAGTCAGCCATTCTTCTTTGAGGCATTTTACTCCAGGATTTGAAAGAAACGTGGACGATGCGATGTTAAGTAAGCTGGCAGAAAAAGGTGGAGTTTTACAAATTAATTTTGGTAGCAGTTTCATATCTCAAAGATCTAGAAATTACTCTACCGCAATGGAAGAGTTTCTTCAGGAAAAATTTGGTGAAGACAGATCAAATTTATCTGAAGAAATAATAAATGAAGCAAGAAGAGAGTTTGTTTATGAGAATGAATATCCTTTTGCTACGCTAGACGAAGTTCTAGATCATTTTGATAGGGTCGTTAGTCTTGTAGGAATTAATCATGTTGGGATAGGTTCTGATTATGACGGAGTAGGAGATACTCTTCCGGTTGGGTTAAAAGACGTATCCAGTTATCCTAACTTAATCCAGGGGTTATTAGAGAGAGGCTATAGTCAAAAAGACATTGAGAAGATTCTTGGAGGAAATTTAATGAAAGTTTGGAGAGAAGTTGAAGAATATGCCATTCAACACTAAATTATCTAGAGAACTTGCTATTTTCCCTTTGACTGTAAATGTCTTACCTGGAGGCTACCTTCCTTTACAAATATTTGAACCAAGATATTTAGATATGGTTAAGAAATGTATGACTCGAGAAACAGGATTTTGTGTCGTGCTTTTAAGAGGATCTATGAACCAGATCAGTTCCTCTAAATTACCAGATCATTCTCCTATAGGAACATACGTTGAAATAGTGGATTTTAATCAATTGGAAAACGGTCTTTTAGGCATAACTGTTCAAGGTCAATGTAGGATTCAGATATTAGATAGAAGAAAACAGGAAGACGGATTAATCATTGCTGACATAATAGAACAAACTGAAGTAGAAGAATCTATATCCTTAGAACCTCAATATGAAAATATTTGGAGAATATTAAAAGACATATCCAAACATCCTGAGATAAAAAAATTAGAGCTAGAGATAGACTTCGATAATTCTTCCAGCGTTGCTTATAACTTGGCTAGTCTTTTGCCTCTTACTCCTCTTGACAGACAAAACATACTAGAATTTCGATCAAATGTTGATAGATTTGATCATCTGAATAAGATTGTTAAACAACTAGGGGGCTGAGATAAGTCTAATCCGGTTCTGCTATCTTAAGGAGTTGTTTCCCGAAGTTCTGTCCAGTAAACAATCTAACCAGAGTTTCCGGCGCATTTTCTATACCCTCTTGTATGTCTTCAAGATAACTTATCTTGCCTTCTTTAACCCAATTTCTTAATTCTCTAATTGCTTCAGGAAACTTATCTAAATAATCTAGAACGATAAAACCTTCCATCCTTGCTCTCATTATTACCAAAGACATATAGGTTGAAGGACCGGGAGTGGGTGTCTCATCATTGTAAGTAGATATAGCACCACATAAGACTACTCTAGCATTCATGTTTATTAGAGTGAGAGCAGTATTTAAAAATTCCCCACCAACATTATCAAACACAACATCAATTCCATTTGGGCAGAGTTCCCTTAAGGATTCATTCAAATCAGCCGTTTTATAATCTATTGCTGCATCAAAGTTCGCTGTCTCCGTTAGCCATCTACACTTTTTCACTCCTCCGGCTATTCCTATAACTCTACACCCTTTTAATTTTGCTATTTGGCCAGCTACAGAACCAGTAGCTCCGGCAGCTCCTGAAATAACAACTGTGTCACCTTCTTTAGGTTTCCCTACATCAAGTAATCCAAAATACGCAGTTAAACCTGTTACTCCATAAACACTTAAAGAAGAAGTAACTGGAATATCTTCAGGAATTTTGTTTGCATTCATGAAACCTTTCCCATTAGTAATAGCAAATTCCTGCCAGCCAAAACTACCTTGGACTATATCTCCCTGTTTGAAATCAGGAATATTAGATTCCACAACTTGAGAAATGGTACTCGAACGCATTACTTCTCCTATTTGAACTGGTGGCATGTAACTTTTCATGTCGTTCAACCAACCTCTTTGAGTTGGGTCAAAACCAAAATAAAGATTCTTTACAAGCATTTCATCATCTTTAATATCTTCAATATCGGATTCTTCAAATTTAAAATTATCTTTACTGACCATACCTCGAGGTCGATTTTCTAAAACCCATCTTCTATTTCTTAAGTTTTTTTTATTCATAACTGTGTTTATTCTCCTTGACGCCAATTCCCGTGAAATCCGTGAGGAACTCGGTGAGGCAATTTTGCAGTTGCTATGGGTCCGCTGGCTACATTATCAGCGTCAAAGATCAGTAGATCAGATCTATTTTCAGTTCCTCTAAAAGCCAGGCTTATCAAAAACCCTTTACCTTCTTCGGCTTCCTTTGAACTTGGAACAAAGAGAGGTTCTTCAACTGCGTCTTGCTTATTTAAAACAAAAAATTCTTTAGTTCCAGTTTGATGATCACGGTGAGCAATAGCATTAAAACTTATACCTGGAGGATGATTGCCTATACTGCAAGCGTAGTATCCATGCCTATAGTTAAGCATACTAAATCTTTCATCCATTCTAGGAAATTCCCCTATGTCATCGTCAAGGTAATTCTTATTAATATTTCCTGAATTTGACGAAAGATTAATCTCCCACCTATTAAGCCTAGCTTCTGCCTTTTTTGGATCAGGAGTAGAGCCATCTGCATGTGGAAACCCAGGTGCTTCTTCAAACTGCATCACGTCAGCAATAATTTTATTTCCTTCAGAATAAGCATTCATGGGGTGGAAAAAAAAGCAGGCTGCATCAGTTATCCATTTAATGTCTTCAACTGTACCTTCTCTTGGCATGACACCTATATGACTGCCTTTGTCCGGTTCCCAGGTTATGGGAGGTTCGCCTTTCATTGCTCTTTCGATGTCGATAGTTAAGGGAAATATGGGAAAAATAACATGCTTTGAAGTCACCATAAAGTCATGGACCATGCTAGAGAAAGGTGCATCAAATTCTTCGTAAGTTTTCATGTTACCGTTGGTATCAATTACGAAATAGGACATTTTTTTACTTCCAAAACCCCCTGCAGAGTATCCAAAACCAATCATCTCTCCAGTTAAAGGATCAATTTTAGGATGGGCTGTCATTGGGGATTTAAGATTTCCATCATAGTTCCAGGATCCAATTGATTCCAAAGAGAAAGGATCAATCTCAAAAGGAGGATGGCCTTCTTCCAAAGCTAATAATTTACCAGCATGAAAAAGTATATTGGTGTTAGCTGTTCCATTTTCTCCCTCTGGATTCCATAAAGGATCTGGTTCCATTGGATTAAAAATATTGACTAGAGATTTCCCGGCTTTCCTTTCTTGCTTCCATCTGGATGTTCTTACCCATCTGTTTCTATAAGAAACTTTCCCATTCTCAAAATGGAAAGCATGTATCATTCCATCACCTGCGAACCAATGATAAGCGCCTCCCATAGGAGGAAATTGTGGATCTGGTCCATTACGATAATAACTTCCGTAAAGTTCTTTTGGAATTTCTCCCTCGACGATTAAATCATTAAGATCACACTCCATTCTTAGTGGAGCATAGTTCCCTTGTAAATTTGGGTGATCAGGATAAGTTTCTGTCATTCTTCTTTCTTCAAAATTTTATTAATTTTAGTTTAACAAGAGGAGTTTATTTTTTCTTGGATAAATATCTTACTAAGACTACAAAGACAATTGACAAGACTATTAAACCAGCTGCTAGTGCAGCTGTACCTGAACCTTCAAAAGCTGTTTTGCCAGCAAAGTAACCTGGTAGGCTATAAAGAGGAGCCCAAAAAAGGCCGGAAACAAGATCCACCAAAATAAAAATCTTTATATCCATACCTAGAGATCCCGCGGCTATAGGTATTAAAGGCCTTACAGGACCGACAAATCTGCCGAGAAAGACGCCGGGGATACCATAAGATTTAATGAAATTTCGACCTTCTTCCAGCCAGTTAGGGCGTTTATTAAAAGGCCAAATCTCGTCCACTCTATTGCTAAATAACTTACCTAATAGAAAGCTGGCTATATCCGCAAAACAACTGGACACGTAGACTAGAAGGACCACTTCAATTATTGATAAGTCTGTCGATGCTGCTAGCCCTGATATGGCAGCTAGTAGAACAACTCCAGGAATAATGATCCCAATGATTGCAAAAGATTCTATGAAAGCTGCTGAGCAAAGCCCCAATGCTATCCATTCAGGATTTTGTTGTAGCCACAGGGTTACAACACCTATATCAAACACTTTATAATCCGTTTTTTAATTTAGCTTTCCTATAGAATATTTGATTATGAGAGATAGTAAAGACATTAAGTCTTACATGGAGGCAATAGGATCAGAAGCAAAAACAGCTTCTCGTGATCTGGCCATGTTAAGCACTGAAAAGAAAAATAGTACCTTAATGAGCATCACAGAATGTCTTGAGAAAAGGAAAGCCGAAATTCTGGTTGCCAATGAAGAAGATGTATCAGAAGCCAAATCTAAAGAAATAAAAGAAGCTTTAATAGACCGTCTTAAACTAACTGGTTCTCGGATTGATGCCATGATTTCTGGACTTAAATCAGTAGCAGAATTACCTGACCCCATCGGTTCGATCACAAAACTAAAACCTACACCTTCAGGTATCAAGGTTAGTCAAATGAGGGTACCTCTAGGAGTTGTGGGAATCATTTATGAATCTAGGCCTAATGTGACTGCAGATGCAGCAGCTCTGTGTTTAAAATCTGGTAATGCTTGTATTTTAAAAGGCGGTACCGAAGCCTTCAAATCCAACACGGTTATTGCGAGCTGTTTAAGCGAAGGTCTTTTGAGTGAAGGTTTACCAGAGGCCTCTGTACAACTAATAAATACAACTGATCGAGAAGCAGTAAAGATTCTTTTAGGTATGGATAAATGGGTAGATGTAATTATCCCTAGAGGCGGTAAAGGCCTAGTTAAACTTATTTCAAATGAAGCTAAAGTTCCAGTTATTAAGCATCTTGATGGGATTTGTCATGTTTATTTAGATAAAGAATGTGATCAGAAAAAAGCTTATTCAATAGCCCTAAATGCCAAAACTTATAGGTATGGAATTTGTGGAGCAATGGAAACTCTCTTAGTACATGAAAAGATTGCTGAAGACGTTTTACCACTACTTGCGGAAGCTTTTAAAGAGAAAGGGGTTGAACTAAGAGGTTGTGAACTTACTTTAAGGCTATTAAATATCGTAATGGCCACTGAGGAGGATTGGGTTACTGAATATTTAGCTCCAATATTATCAATAAAGATAGTAGATGGCTTGGGTTCAGCCATAGATCATATAAATAATTTTGGTTCAGCTCATACAGATTGTATCGTTACAGAAAATAAGGAAAAAGCTTCTTTTTTCTTGAGAAATGTAGATTCAAGTTCGGTAATGCACAATGTACCAACTTGTTGGGCTGATGGTTTTGAATATGGTTTAGGAGCCGAAGTGGGAATCTCTACGGACAAATTCCATGCTAGAGGTCCTGTTGGACTAGAAGGGTTAACTTCTCAGAAATACCTAGTTGAAGGTGATGCTGAATTACGTGGGAGTTGATAGATAATCAATGCCCAGATTAGTAGGCATTTTCGGAGGAACATTTGACCCTGTCCATATTGGTCATACGAGGACTATTGCTTACCTTTTGGACATAATTCCTTTTGAGAAGATTTTAATTATTCCAAATGCGCTACCTGTTCATAAAGAAAATTCTCAGGAGTCTTTTCAACACAGATTCAAAATGGTTTCTATGGCATTTCAATGTATTGATAAAACATTTGTAGATGATAGGGAGAAATTAAGGAATGGGCCTTCTTACGCAATTGATACAGTTAAGGAAGTTCTAGAAGAAGAAACTGATGCTAAAGTAATCTTTATTGTTGGTTCTGATTCTTTTTCTGAAATAGATTCGTGGCATAAATGGGAAGGACTTCTAAGCTTGGTAGACTTTATAGTTATGAAGAGACCAAATCATCCTTTAACAAGAAGCAAGAAAGCCTTCGATTTAATAAATAAAACTATTAACATCAAAGATCTGGTCAAAAAAAGAAAGATAAAGAACATTGTTGAACTGAAAGTGACTCCAGTAACGGTTTCTTCATCACTCGTTAGACAACATGTTTTAGAAGGAAGAGGAGTAGAACACCTAGTTAGTAAAAAGGTAGGTGAGTATTTAAAGAAACACAATTTATATGATTCAAAAAATTTACCCTAGCAGGGTAAGAGACCTTGTTTTATCTAGCTTGGATGAACTTAAGGCAGTTAATCCTGTCACTATTAATGTAAAAAAAATAAGTAATTTTACAGACTACATGATGATTGCGAGTGGTACTTCTAGTAGGCATATTCAATCCATTGGAGAAAAGGTTCTGGAAGATCTTAAAAGTAAGAAAATTAAACCTTTAGGCGTGGAAGGCCAAGGAAGTGAAGAGTGGCTACTGATAGATCTTGGAGATGTTGTTCTTCATCTAATGTCTACAAATGCCAGAACATTTTATGATCTAGAAAGTCTTTGGGATCCAGATTTATAGCAATGAGATTCCATATCTTAGCAGTCGATAGTAAAAGACCTGTCTGGTCGAGAAAAGCTTTTGGACATTATCACCATAGATTTGATCGGAGTGTCCAGGTTGAGTGGTCAGGTATTCAACCTGAAAAGAATTATAAATCATTAATTAAAAAAACTATTATTAACAAGGAAAGCTTAAAACTTATTAATTCAGTTAAAGATGGTGAGATTATTGTTTCTCTGGATAAGCATGGATCAAATTGGAACACCTTTAAGTTTGAAGAAAAGTTTGATCAGTGGATATCTTCTTCGACTAATGTTTAACTTTCTTATCGAGGGCCCTGAAGGCTTAAACTCAGAATGTTTTAAGCTTTATCAAGAAGTATGGTCACCTTATTCTTTAACTTTTCCTCACACCATAGTCCCTGTGTTTATTATTGAGCAACTTTATAGAGTTTGGTTAATTGGCAAGAGTCACCCTTACCACTGGTAGAACATGTCTGAGATATTAAACTTTGGTAGAGAAAATTTAGCCTTTAAACAACTAAGAAAAAGATCTGCATTTTTATTTCTTTTGATAGCTTTATTTGGGTCAATAACTTTTTTTCAAATTATTAAATTAACAATCTTAGACTCAAATCTTTATACAACAAAGTCCGATGAAAACAGAATAATACGTATCCCAATTTATCCTTCCAGAGGACTAATAAAGCTTTCCAATGGTGAAATCGTTGTGGAAAATATCGTCACACAAGCATTAACTATTGTACCAAATAAGACTTCAGATCTTGAACTGACTTTAGAGGAGTTAAAACAAAATTTAGGCTTAAAAGATGAAGAATTATTAACTTTTAAGAGAAAACTAAGTAAAACAAAGTATAAATATGACAGTATCGTAATTGTTGAAAATCTAACCAAAGAACAAATTGCTAGATTTTCTGTAGAAAAAGAGAAATGGCCTTCGGTGTCTATAAAAGCTCAACTAATGAGGTTTAATCTCTTAGGCCCTATCTTTTCTCATGTAACCGGTTATGTTGGTCTTGTCAGTCCAGAAGAAATTGATGAAAGTGAAGATTTTTCCTATCCGTTTACTTCCCAAATTGGAAAAACTGGAGTGGAGAAATTTTATGAGGGAACACTTAGGGGGGGAGAAGGTTTTAGAACTATAGAAATAGATGCTTATGGCAAAGAGGTTAGAGAATTAGCTAGATTCATTCCTGAGCAAGGAAAAGATATTTATCTGAGTTTAGATAAAGAGTTACAAGTTTTAGCCAGAAATGAGTTGGCGGGTAGAAAAGGAGCAGTGGTGGCTCTGGATCCAAATACTGGTTTGATTAAAGCTCTTGTCAGTTCTCCTGATTTCAGCCCAAACATATTAAATAAAACTGAAACTGGAAAAGTTGAAAACATTTTAATTGATTCACAAAGTCCACTTTTTAATAGAGCTATATCAGGCAATTATCCTCCCGCTTCAACTCTTAAACCTTTTATAGGTCTCTTAGGAGTAAAAGAAAAAAAAATTAATTGGACTACAACCATTGAAGATCAAGGTTTTTTTCAGATTGATGGTAAGGGTAGAAAATACAGAGGCTGGAAAGAGGATGGTCATGGAACAGTTAACTTAAGCAAATCTATCATTGAATCCTCTGATGTCTTTTTTTACCACTTAGCCACGCAACTAACAGTAGATAGTATTTCAAATTTTCTTAAACAGTTTGGATTTGGTCGTAAGACAGGAGTAGATTTGTCTTCAGAAACTGAAGGCCTACTACCTGACAGAAAATGGAAATTAGGAGCTATTGGAGAATCTTGGTTTGTCGGAGATACAATTAACATTAGTATTGGTCAGGGATACATAAGCTGCAGTCCTTTACAACTTGCCGTGGCCGTTTCTTCTATTGCTACTAAAGGCAAAGTATATCGGCCCAGAGTTGTAGCGAAAATAGAGGATCAATTCACAGAAAAACAAGTCATCTATCACTTGAATCAAATAGAAAAGAGCCACTGGGAAAAACTAGAAAATTCAATGGTTTCAGTTATCTCCCACTGGAAAGGGACAGCGCACAACTTAACAGAATTTGGGCAAGAAACGATAGCAGGAAAGACAGGCACGGCTCAAATCAAAAGCCTTACAGATGCAGAACTTACTGTTAAAGAAGAGTATGAAGATATAAGGTTAGAAGAACGAAATAGGGACCACGCACTTTTTGTAGGCTATGGACCTCTTCCTGATCCTGAATTAACAGTTGTAGTTATAGTAGAAAACGGAGAATCTGGGAGTACAGTTGCAGCACCTATAGCTCAGAGACTAATTGACTTTTATGCGGATAGAGAAGATTAAATGTCTGAAAAAGCTCCTCTAGGTTACCAACTCAACACCACACTGGGTAAGAGTAAATTAACTTTAATAAAATTATTTATAGATCCTATATTAGTTTTGTCAATTTTAGCCTTACTTGTTTTTGGTCTTTTTGTTCTTTATAGCGCCAGCGGTCAATCAACGAGTATGTTGCAAAAACAAGCACTTTATGTAGTTTTTGGTTTAGTAATGATGTTCTTTATTTCCAGGCTTGATCAAACTGTCTACAAGAGTTTTTTAATGCATTTATTCTGGATAGGTCTAATTCTTTTGTTATGGGTTCTTATCTTTCCAGCAGAAGGATACAAAGCGGATCGATGGATTGATTTAGGGTTTATAAATTTTCAACCTTCTGAAGTTTTAAGGCTTCTTTTACCTTTAGCAGCAGCTTCCTATTTAACACGCGGCCACAGAAAACTGGCCCTTAAAGATTGGCTTATTACCCTATCTGCTATTTTCTTGTGTAGCTTCCTTATATACAAACAACCAGATTTAGGAACTGCCTTAATTGTATTGGCTTCCGGTTGTATACCTGTTCTTTTAGCTGGATTCCCCTTAATAATTTTATTAGTGTTTTTGATCCTAATTGGAGCGACTTCTCCATTCATTTGGGCCAATTTATCTCCCTATATGCAGCAACGAGTGATTACTTTATTTAATCCAGAATCAGATCTCCTTGGAGCTGGATGGAATATTTCTCAATCGAAGACTGCAATTGGCTCTGGTGGCATCTCAGGAAAAGGGTATTTAAATGGAACTCAAAGTCAATTAGACTTTGTACCTGAAGGCCATTCCGATTTTATCTTTTCTGTCATAGGCGAAGAGTTTGGATTCTTAGGAATCTTTCTTCTTTTTTTAATATATAGCCTATTATTGTTTCGAGTTTTTAGCATTGCATTTAATTCAAGCACTGAATTTTCTAGATTGGCAGCTACCTCAATTGGGTTTATTTTTCTTTTATACATTCTAATTAATGTTTCAATGACAGTGGGAACGCTTCCTGTTGTTGGAGTACCTCTTCCTTTAATCAGCCAGGGTGGTACTGCAATCGTTATTCATTTAGTGGCTTTTGGGTTTGTTTTATCAATGAAAAAGAGACAAACTTGGTAAAGAAATGAAGTTAATCAAAATTACTTTAATCATTTTATCTTTTTTACTTTTATTTAACCTAAAAGCTAATGATTTAGTCGGCTATCAGAACAGGCCTGAGGTCATTGAATTCATTGATATGATGCACAGAAAACATGGATTGGATAAAGGTGTTCTTAGTAATTTATTCTCAGAAGTAAATTTTCAAGAAAAGGTAATCAGGATAATGAATAGACAACCAGAGGCAACTATGAGTTGGTCTAAGTACAAAGCCATGATGGTTACGCAAGATAGAATTAATTCTGGAAAAGCCTTTATTAATAATTTCAAGGTAGATCTAAAACGTGCTGAAGATATATATGGAGTCCCTGCTGAAATAATTGCCTCGATTATAGGTATTGAAACAAAGTACGGGAAAGTTACAGGTAATATTAGAGTTCTAGATTCACTCAGCACCTTGTCATTCGATTATCCTCGCAGAGCAAAATTTTTTAAAATCCAACTTGAAGAATTTTTGTTACTTGCTGAAGAAGAAGATCTAGACGCCTCAAAGGTAAAAGGATCTATAGCTGGAGCTATGGGCTATGGTCAGTTTATGCCAGATAGTTATAGAAATTACGCGGTTGATTTTGACTTTGATGGTAAAAGAGATATTTTAGACAATCCAGTTGATGCAATAGGTAGTGTAGCGAATTTCTTAAACCAAAAAGGGAAATGGGAACCGAATACTAAGATCGTTATAAAAGCAGAACTCATTGGAGAAAGGCCCAATCTTAAATCTGCTTTCACACCGTATGTTATGGTTTCCAACCTAGAGTCTTTAGGCCTGAAGCCAGTTCTTAAAGTGCAAGGTCGCATTAAAGTGGTCCCTATAGAATTGGAAAATCAAGAAGGGTATGAATATTGGTTGGGATTAAGAAATTATCAATCCTTATCAAGATATAATAGAAGCAAGCTCTACGTTATGGCCGTGTATGAATTTAGTGAATCCTTAGCTGAATTTTTTTAGTAAAGATAAAAATGATTAGAAAAATATTTTATTTTTATTTAGCCCTCTTCCTATCTTCTTTTCTGACAGGGAGTGAGAGCTTCATACCAGACCCTCCCTCACTTAGCACCTCAAATTATATTTTGATTGACTCTACTACAAGTAGGATTCTGGCTCAGAAGAATGCTGATGAAAGAATCGAACCTGCAAGTATTACTAAAATAATGACTGGTTATGTCGTTTCAGATCAAGTACATCAGGGATTCATTGATTTAAATGATGAAGTATTCGTAAGTGAAAATTGTTGGAGGAAAGGTGGCTCAAGGATGTTTATTGAAGAAGGGTCTGCAGTGATCTTATTGGATTTGATCAAGGGTATGGTGATCCAGTCTGGAAATGATGCAAGTTGTGCTATAGCAGAACATGTAGCAGGCTCTGAAGAAAATTTTGTTGATCTCATGATGAGATACGCAGAAAAAATGGGTTTAAGCAACACAAACTTTGTTAACCCAACCGGATGGCCAGATGAAAATCATTATTCTTCGGCAAGAGATATTGCTCAGATTTCTGCTGCTTTAATAAGAGACTTTCCAGACCACTACTCTATTTATAAAGAGAAATGGTTTACCTACAATGACATTAAACAAAGAAATCGAAATGCACTTCTTTGGCAAGATGATTCAATAGATGGACTCAAAACTGGTCATACTGAAACAGCTGGGTATTGCCTAGTTTCTTCAGGAAAAAGAGATGATACTAGGTTAATTTCGGTCACTCTAAAAAGTAATTCAGAAAAGAGTCGGCTTACTGACACCAGAAGGCTTTTAGATTATGGTTTTAGATACTTCAGAACAAAAAAATTGGTATCCAAAGGTCAGAAGGTAAAAGAAGAACAGGTCTGGGGAGGTGAAAAAGAGTCGGTCCTTATTGCTCCCTCTAAAGACTTCTATTTAACTCTTCCTTTAAGGGACTTTAAGAAGCTCGAGCCACTGATAATGTTAAATGATTATCTACAAGCTCCATTATCTGAGGGTCAAGTAGTTGGAAAAATGTTATTTAAGTTAGGAGAAGAAGATGTTGGATCCATTGATCTGATTACCTTAGAGGAAATTAAAGTTCAGGGAATATTTAGAAAGGCTTGGTCAAATATTAAACTTCTGGTTTACAGGTTCTTGATGGAAGAGGATTAGGCTTTCATTATGAGTTGGACTTATTTAAATGATATTTTTATTCCCAAAGAAGAAGTAAGAATTTCTCCTTTCGACAGAGGGTTTCTCTTTGGCGATGGTGTTTATGAAGTCATTCCAGTTTATGAATCTAAAGCTTTTCTTCTAAAAGATCATATATCTAGATTAGAACGTTCTCTTCTTCAGACAGGCATCAACAAACCTAAGGCTTGGAATGATATTCCTCAAATCATAGATAAGTTAATAAAGAAAAACCTTTTTCTTAATCAAGTGGTTTATTTGCAAGTAACTAGAGGGGAAGATGTTGAGCGAAGCCACATTCCAGATCCTTCAATTGCTCCCACTTTATTTCTTAGTTCATCGGAATTGTCCATTAATCCCTATAGGTTAAACCCAGATAAACCAGGCTTGGATGTAAAAATTATAGAAGATCCAAGGTGGGAGAGGTGTGATGTTAAAGCCATAACACTCCTTTCTAATATTATCGCTTTAAGGGAAGCAAGCATTGAGGGTAAAGATGATGTTATATTTTGTATTAAAGGAAAAGTAACAGAAGGAGCCACCAGTAATGTATTTGCAGTTTTCGATAATTCTGTTTTAACTACTCCTGAATCCAATCAGATTCTTTCAGGTATAACACGTAAACACGTCCTGTCTTTGTTAGGGTCTAAGGGTATAGAAACTTTAGAAAAGGATTTGTCAATTCAAAATCTTTATGAAGCAGATGAAGTGTGGATGACGAGTTCAACAAAAGAAATACAACCTGTTAAAAAAATTGATGATAAGGAACTTCCCAGTAAATCCCCAAAAGATTCTTTATGGTTTGATCTTTTATCTTCTTACCTAATTTAGCCTAGAAGGTTAAGGTTAGTTCTCTTATTCCTAACCAGGGATTTTGCTTTATAAAACCTTTAATTGAAGAGTCTATTTCAGCAATTTTTTTAAACGCCTTAAGTATTCTAGTTTCACTAATTTCTTTAGAGCATTTTTCAAGTGAATTTAGATATTTCCTTGGACCCCAGATTCCTTTTGTCGATCCCGTTTTAACAACTTTGAAAAGGTTGCTTAATTCTCTTGCTAGGGCCCAAATGATCAATGTTTCAGGCGTTCCCTCAGCTTTAAGTAATTCTAGTACTTTAACAGCTTTTTTTGAGTTTCCTGTGACAAAGGCATTAGAGAAATCAAAAATACTGTACTTGGAAGAATTCGTAATATTTTCTTTCATTCTCTTTAGGTCTATTTTTTGGGAAGGGTAAATTAAAGATAATTTTTTTATTTCTTGCATAGTTGCCATTAAATTACCTTCTGTCTTCTCAACCAGTAATTGGGCAGCTTCTTTTAAAATACTTATATCTAACTCTTTTCCTTTTTTCTCTATCCAAGACAATAATCCACTGGGAGAAAGAGGCTCTAAGGATAATAAAATTCCAGTTTTTTCAAGTGCTTTAGCCCAAGCTGAAGAATGACTTTTTTTATCAAGATTTTCTCCTATTACTATTAGAAGTACGTTTGGGTCTGGATCTTTTGCGTACTCTTTAAGAGCTTTGGCGCCTTTAATCCCAGGACCTTGTTCCAATAGTTTAACTTCAATAATTTTTCTTGTTCCAAATAGATCTAAATTTTCTGAATTTGAGGACAGGAAATCCCAGTTTGTTCCAGTCCCAATAATATATGATTTTTTTTCAGTGAAATTCTCAGATTTAGCCTTAGAATAGATTTTATCTAAGCTTTCCTCTATCAAAACACACTCGCTAGACAGAATGACATAAACATTTTGCAGTTCTCTGTAAAGGGAATCTTGAAAATTTATTTCAGATATTTTCATTCGGTAGATTTATCAAGGAAAAATTAATTCTATTGACTGCATTTGTAAAGAAGTTTTGTTTCAGTCTCTTTTCAACTTCTTCAATAGCTAGAATTCTTGACTCATCAAAAGAATAATTACTGCTGTCTTTTATTTCTAAAACTATTTCTTCTTTTTGACCTTTTAAAGTAAAACCAATTTTCAATAAATACTCTATTCTTGCTTCTTTGGTCCTAGCTCCTGTTCCTAAAGCCGCTGAATATCTTGTTACGGTATGATCTAAGATTTTAATTGTAAGATCAGAATCTTCTCCAATCTTATTTAGATAAAGCTTCTTTACCCTTGCTTGTTTTTGAAGAGTGTTTATAAAACTTAAATTGAGAGAATTATTTTCATATGAAATGGACACTATTTGATTGTTCAAACCTTTGTAGCCATCCCTTAACTTGTAATTGCATCCTGACAATAAAAGAATAATAAGAAAATAAGAAAATAAATTGGTCTTATTTACTAATTTCATTTTTCTAGAATCACCAGGTTGAGAAGCTTTTTTTCTACATAAATTATCTTATTAATTTTTTTACTTTTGGTATATCTCTTTATATTTTCTTGCTGAAAAGCAAGTTCCTCTATTTCTTCTTGAGTTAAATGAGGATCAATATTAATAGTTGCTCTTCGTTTTCCATTTACCTCTACGACCATTTCAATTTTTTGTCTTGCCAATAGCTCTTCATCGGCTTCGGGCCAAGTAGCATCAATAATGGCTTGTTTATCTCCTAGCTGATTCCAAAGAGAATGAGTTATATGTGGAGCTATGGGTGAGAGTGCAATTAAAATAACGTTTATTGCTTCGTTTACAGAAGATCTTTCCATATCTGAAGCTTGTGAGGATAAGAATTTCCTAGGGATAGCGTTGGTTAATTCCATGATTGAAGCTACGGCAGAGTTAAAAGCATGTCTTCTCTTGAAGTCATCCTTTACTTTTCTAAGTGTTTGATGAGTTTTATTTCTTAACTTTGAAACTTTTTCTGAAGAATCCTTGAAATCCTGGTTATTAATTACCCCAGACTGAATATGGTCCTGTACTAAATTCCATAATCTGTTTAGGTATCTCGAGGCTCCTTGGACTCCTTGATCTGACCATTCAATAGATTGATCTGGGGGAGCTGCAAACATTACAAACAATCTCACAGTGTCTGCACCATACTTTTGAATCAGCTCATCAGGGCCAACTGCATTCCCTCTTGATTTTGACATTGTTTTTCCATCCCTAAGAACCATGCCCAGGCAAAGTAGATTTAGGAAGGGTTCAGAGCCCTCAACTAGTCCCAAATCTCTGAGGCACCTGTAAAAGAATCTGGAATATAGTAGATGCAGAACCGCATGTTCTATACCACCAACATACTGATCGACTGGAAGCCAATATTTAGCTCTTTCATCCAACATTCCCTGCTTATTGTCAAAACAAGCAAATCTAGCGTAGTACCAAGATGATTCAAAAAAAGTGTCGAAAGTATCAGTCTCTCTAATGTAGTCCTCTTCACCGTAAGAGACATTAGTAAATTCTTTCATTTCTGAGAGAGGGGATTTAACTCCAGAAAACTTAACTTCGGTAGGAAGCAATACGGGAAGATCTCTTGCTCCTTCTATCTCGCCCTTTGAGTTTTTAACTATTGGGATGGGAGCCCCCCAATATCTCTGCCTAGAAACTACCCAGTCTCGTAATCTATAATTTATTTGTCGTTCACCACATTTTAACTTATTTGACTTTTTTTCAATTTCCTTAAAAGCAGTTTCAAAATCTAAACCATCAAATTCTCCTGAATTGATTAATATATTCTTTTCAACAATAGCCTCTTTTTTCACTTGATCGTTTGTTGATCCTTTAATTACTTGCTTAATTTCTAGGTTATATTTTTTTGCAAATTCATAATCTCTCTGATCATGAGCCGGAACGCCCATTAGAGCTCCTGAGCCATAGCCTGAGAGTACAAAATTAGCTATCCAAATAGGAATTTTATCTTTCGAAAAAGGGTGTGTAGCTGAAAGTCCAGTATCAATGCCTAACTTTTCTTGCTTAGCTAAATCTGCTTCTGATAATTTTGATTGATTTAAATTACTCGTGAACTTCTTAATTTCCTTATTTTCTTTTTCCAATTTTGAAACTAAAGGGTGGTCAGTTGCTATTGCTAGAAAAGTGACTCCCATAACTGTATCAGGTCGGGTAGTAAAAACAGAGATAGGCTCAATTTCATTTTCAAGGTTAAAAGTAAATTGCATTCCTTCCGATTTTCCTATCCAGTTTTTTTGCATGGTTTTAACCTGCTCTGGCCAGCCAATTAAACTATCCGTATCTTCTAATAGCTCTTCAGCAAAATTAGTTATTTTTAAAAACCACTGTTTTAATTTTTTTCTTTCTATTGAAGCTCCTGAGCGCCAGCCCTTTCCATCTACGACTTGCTCATTGGCCAACACAGTCTCTTCTATCGGGTCCCAATTAACCTCAGCTTCATCTTGATAAGCCAATCCTTTATCGAGTATTTCTAAGAAAAACCATTGTTCCCATTTATAGTATTCAGGATCGCTGGTTGAAAATTCTCTTTTCCAATCATAAGCAAATCCCATTCTCTTAAGTTGAGATCGCATATTTTCTATATTTTCTCTAGTCCAACTCGAAGGCTGAACTTTATTTTCTATTGCTGCATTTTCCGCTGGCAAACCAAAAGCATCCCATCCCATAGGCTGCAAGACGTTCTTTCCGAGCAATCTTTGAAATCTACTAATCACATCTCCGATTGTGTAGTTCCTTACATGACCCATATGAAGGGATCCGCTTGGATATGGAAACATACTTAGACAGTAGAACTTTTCTTTTGAAGGTTCTTCTGAAACAGAGAAAGTGTTATTTCTCTCCCAAAATTCTTGAGCCTCTTTTTCTACTGATTCTGGAGAGTAATCTATTTTTGCCTTTGGCATTCTAATCACTAGTTTTAAATTTAGTTTCTAGATAATTAATATCAACATTTCCCTTTATAAAATTTTCATCCGACAGAAGATCTATATGCATCTCAAGATTGGTGTCTATTCCAGAAATGATCATTTCCTCAAGGGCTCTAATTAGTCTTACCCTAGCGTCTTCTCTATCATTGGCGCTAACAATTAGTTTAGCTATAAGAGAATCATAATTAGGGGGGACGACATATCCGGTGTAAAGATGAGAATCTATTCTTACCCCAATACCCCCTGGGGCATGATAATCTAATATTTTTCCTGGAGAGGGGATAAAAGTTTGCGGGTGTTCTGCGTTTATTCTGCATTCAATGGCATGCCCGGTTAATTTTATATCTTCCTGTCGAATTCTAAGCTCTTCGCCTCTAGCTATTCTTAGTTGCAGTTTAACTAGATCAAACCCCGTTATACTTTCAGTAACAGGATGTTCTACCTGTATTCTTGTGTTCATTTCAATAAAGTAAAACTGATTATTTTCATATAGAAACTCAAATGTACCTGCACTTACATAATTCATTTCTTTGCAAGCTTTTATACATTTATTGAAAATATCTTCTTTTATTTCTGTTGGAATTCCTTGTGCAGGAGCTTCTTCAATGACTTTCTGATGTCTACGTTGTAGAGAACAATCCCTTTCTCCAAAATGAATTACATTTCCAAACCTATCAGCTAATACTTGGACTTCAATATGCCTGGGTGAAGCTAAGAATTTCTCCATATAGATCGTTGAGTCGCCAAATGCAAATTTGGATTCAGCTTTAGTAATATCTATGTTTTCCTTTAACTTAGATTCTGATTCAACGACCCTCATTCCTCTGCCCCCACCACCCGCAGCAGCTTTTATGATAATTGGATATCCAAGCCTTTTTGCTTCATCTTTATAGTTTGACCCTATTGGAGTTTCAGGCCCCGGGACTACAGGAAGGCCAATCTTTACTGCTAACTTTTTAGCAGATATTTTATTTCCCATGGTTCTGATAATTTCTGAAGGTGGTCCAGCAAACTGAAATCCACTTTTTTCTACTTTCTCAGCAAAGTCAGCATTTTCAGCAAGAAACCCATAACCAGGGTGAACTCCGTCGGCTCCACTTAATTCCATAGCGCTTATTATGGCGGGTATATTTAAATAACTACCTGCCGAATCAGCTGGTCCAATACAAATGGATTCTTCTGCCATCTTTACATGCATTAGATCTCTATCAGCTTCAGAGTAAACTGCTACAGTAGGTAAATTTAGCTCTTTGCAAGCCCTGTGAATGCGAAGTGCAATTTCGCCTCTATTGGCAATGAGTAATTTTGTCAACATTAATTAAGCTATAAGAAATAGAGTTTGTCCAAATTCTACGGGTTCAGAATTTTCCACTAGAACAGAAGTTACCGTACCCGAAAAGTCTGACTTTATTTCATTCATCATCTTCATGGCTTCTACTATGCAAACTATGTCACCTTCCTGTATGACATCTCCAACTGAAATAAATGGCTTAGTACCGGGAGAAGGAGCGGCATAAAAAGTTCCTACCATAGGTGAGGTGATTGCTTCACCTTGAGCAATATCTGTCTTTGAAGTAGGTGGTTTTGAAGACTGAATTACAGTTTCTTGTAGCTTTGAGCTTTCAGAAGATTCAGCGATTCCAGAAATGACTGTCTGTGATTGCTTCTTCACTAATTTAACAGAATCTTTTCCTTCTTGAATTTCAATTTCTTCCAAATCAGACTCTTCAAGCATCTGAATGAGTTTCTTTACTTTCCTGATATCCATTTTTTCCCTCTTTAGTTTCCAAATCTATCCATTGCCACTCTTAATGCCAGCTCATAACCTTCAACACCTAATCCTGAAATAACCCCAATTGCTATTTCTGAAAGGAAAGATTTTCGCCTGAAATCTTCTCTGCTATATATGTTTGAAATGTGTATTTCTATAAATGGGATATCTGTACCAGTCAAAGCATCTCTAAGGGCGATACTGCTATGAGTAAAAGCACCTGGATTAAAAACAATACATTTAACGCCCTCTTCAATTGATTTATGAATTTCATCTACAAGTTCGTGTTCTGCGTTACTCTGGAAAGATAATAAGTCATGCCCAGCATCACTAGAAAGTTTTGATAATTTTTCAACAACTTCATCTAAAGTCGTCTCTCCATAAACGTCTGGTTCTCTTGAACCAAGAAGATTTAAATTAGGTCCGTTTAAAAGTAAAAAAGTGGCCATGTTATTAAAAGATGATTTTATAAGAATTTAGCCGAAATTAAGAGAAAATAATGTAAATAATATTCTTAGAGTGAAAATTATTAACTAATTGATCAATATAGTTTGGTCATCATTTACTAATATATATTTTTTTATTGGTGTATAACAATACCCTTCTTGGTTACAACCCTGATAGGTGATAATAATTTCTTTTGAAGATAAAGTATCAATCCTGAAGAAAGTTTCTACTTTATCAAAGAAGACCTCAACTTTACCGAAATACTCATCTTCTATAAGCTTACCTCTTGGAAAAGGAGGGTATAAATAGTCGTTTGAATTATTTACTTCGAATGAAAATTTATCCAAGTAAAGATAACATTTTTTTTCAATATCCCATCTAAAAAAAATTTCCCCCCCTCTTAGATCAACCTTTAATTTAAATACCTGATCCGCTGGGAGAATTTTATTCTCTAGAAACAATAATTTTTCTAGTTCTTTATTTGAGCTCTCTTTAGCTGATATAGTCGATGTAAACCACAGACCAAGCAAAATTAAGAATAGATAATGAATATGAAACTTAGAATTAGAAAAAATCATTTTTTATTTTTTATTATCTCATCTTTTTTTATTTACTCTTGCTCAAGTTCTAAGAATAATTCAGATCTTTTAATAATTGATGCACATGCTGATACACTTTTACTTGAAGGGAGCACGATAGTTGCGTATGTGGTTCTTAAAAATTTAACTAATGAGGCATTAGTAATTAATAAGATTTCTTGTGACGGGTTTTTAAATGCTTTTTTTCATGAAACGAAGATAGATGACTTGTCTGGGATGACGGTAATGAGTAAGTTAGAAAGTTTAACCCTTAATCCAAAGTCTAAATTAGAATTTAAACCAGGAGGCAAACACATAATGATTATGGGTCCAGGTTCGTCTAACGATCTGCTAAAAGAAATAAAATGTGATCTGGAAACTGACAATGGGGTAAGTTATCCAATTTCTTTTCCTATTAGGTGATTCATTCAAATGAGTAATGAAGTGAAAACTGTATTAGATGTAAAAGGCTTGACTGTAGAGTTCAGAACCAAGGACTTTTTGGTTTCTGCGGTCAATTCTATTTCATTTTCTATAGACGAAGGAAAAACCCTTGCATTGGTAGGTGAATCGGGATCTGGTAAAACTGTTACCGCTCTTTCTATACTCAAATTACTCCCTTATCAGATTGCCTCGCACTCTCAAGGTTCTTCCATCAAAGTAAATGGTAGAGAAATAATGGAAATGAATCCTAGTGAGATTAGAAGCGTTAGAGGAGATTTAGTTTCGATGATATTTCAGGAACCAATGACTTCTCTAAACCCATATCAAACAGTTGGTACTCAAATAGAAGAGATGCTTCTTATTCACAAAGGCATGAACAAGAAGCAAGCTAAACAAAGAGTTTTAACTTTATTGGAAAAGGTAAAGATTCCAGAACCAGAGTTAAAAGCAAACTCTTATCCTCATCAACTTTCTGGGGGACAAAGGCAGAGAATTATGATTGCAATGGCACTTTCAAATGACCCTGATCTTCTTATTGCTGATGAACCTACTACAGCCTTAGATGTGACCGTTGAGAAATCTTTGTTAGAACTTCTTAAAGACTTACAGCTACAAACGGGTATGTCCATTCTCTTTATTACACACGATCTTAATATAGTTAAGAAGTTTGCAGATGAAGTGTGTGTTATGAAAGATGGAGAAATAGTTGAAAAAGGTGAGGTTAAAGAGGTTTTCTCCAATCCAAAACATGAATACACAAAAAAACTTTTAAATTCTATATTAGTCCCCAAACGTAACATAAGCAGGGAAGGGGAACGCATTCTTTTTTCTAAGGACTTAACTGTGAAGTATTTAACAAAAAGAAGTTTTATTAAAAAGAACACTAAATATTTAAAAGCAGTTAACAATGTATCTATTGAAGTTTATGAGGGAAGAACTACTGGATTAGTTGGAGAATCTGGCTCGGGTAAATCTTCCTTAGCAAGAGCTTTATTAGGTCTAGAGCAATCTAGAGGTTTAATTAAATTCAAAGGAAAAGAAATTGCTAGTTTAGATTCATATTCAAGAAGAGCTATGAAAAAAGATTTTCAAATTGTTTTCCAAGATCCTTTTGGATCACTTTCCCCTCGACAAATTGTTGGCGAAATTATAGGGGAAGGGTTAAGAGTTCATGAATTTCACCTTGATAAATCTCAAAGAGAGTCACTCATTGCTGATGCACTTTCAGAAGTTGAATTAGATTTTTCTTTTTTTCATCGTTTTCCTCATGAATTATCAGGAGGTCAAAGGCAAAGAGTAGCTATAGCAAGAGCGATTATTTTAAAACCTAAGTTAATTTTATTAGACGAACCCACTTCAGCCTTAGATGTTTCAATTCAAATACAAGTTATTAACCTTCTTACTGAATTACAAGAAAAACATAACTTGTCATATTTATGTATAAGTCATGATCTAAGAGTTGTGAGAGCTCTTTCCGATCTAGTCTATGTTATGAAAGATGGCGAAATTGTTGAAAAAGGAATGGCAGATCAGGTTTTCAATCAACCCAATAATGAATACACTAAAGAATTAATATCTGCAGCAATTTAGCTAGATATTAGTTTTAACAAACATACGAAATGAATAATAAAAGAAGAAAATACTCTTCAGAGATAGTTGATGGGGTGGAACAAGCTCCATCAAGAGCTATGTTAAGGGCTGTTGGATTCAAAGAAGAAGATTTTCAAAAGCCCCAAATAGGTATCGCCTCAACCTGGAGCATGGTTACTCCATGCAATATGCATATTAACCAATTAGCCGATGCAGCGGCAGAAGGAGCAGATATCTCTGGATGTAAGTCAATTATTTTCAATACCATAAGCGTCTCAGATGGAATATCTATGGGAACAAAGGGGATGAGGTATTCTTTGGTATCTAGGGAAGTTATAGCTGATTCTATAGAAACAGTGGTAGCAGCACAGGGCTTTGATGGATTGCTAGCCATCGGAGGATGCGATAAGAACATGCCAGGCTGTCTTATGGCCATTGCTAGACTAGACAGACCTTCTATTTTTGTTTATGGAGGAAGTATTCAACCCGGAAAGGATCGTACAGATATTATCTCAGTATTTGAAGCTGTAGGGGCACATTCTGAGGGAAAAATTTCAGATTTAGAGCTTTTTGAAATTGAATCTAAGGCCATTCCTGGTCCCGGAGCATGTGGGGGAATGTACACAGCTAATACAATGGCTTGTGCTATTGAAGGTTTGGGTCTTAGCCTTCCAAACAGTTCAGCTAAAGAGGCTGTTTCTAAATCTAAAAGAGAAGACTGCATTGCAGCAGGTAAGACTCTTATCCATCTCATAAATAAAGATTTAACTCCAAGAAAGATTTTAACAAAAGAGTCCTTTGAGAATGCAATAACTGTTGTTATAGCCTTAGGCGGTTCAACAAATGCTGTTCTGCATTTAATAGCTATAGCACATGAAGCTAAAGTAAATCTGAGCTTAGACGACTTTACCAGAATAGGAAATAAGGTTCCTGTATTGGCTGATGTAAAGCCAAGTGGAAATTATTTAATGTCAGAGTTAATTGAGGTTGGAGGTATCACTCCTTTGATGAAAACCCTACTTAAAGAAGGCTTATTACATGGTGAGGTCAGGACAGTTACAGGAAAAACATTAGCTGAGAACCTAGAAGAAGTTAATGAATATGATGAAGATCAAGCCATCATAAGGGAATTTAGTAATCCGATAAAAAAGGACAGTCATTTAAGAATTCTTTATGGAAATCTTGCTCCTGAAGGAGCCGTAGCAAAGATAACTGGAAAAGAAGGAACTTCATTTCAAGGAACTGCAAGACCTTTTGATTCAGAAGAAGATGCAATGAAGGCAATTATGGGAGGAGCCATTCAAGAAGGAGATGTATTAATTATTAGATACGAAGGGCCTAAGGGCGGACCTGGTATGAGAGAAATGCTCAGTCCTACTTCCGCTATAACAGGAAAAGGTTTAGGTGATAAAGTTGCTTTTTTAACTGACGGGAGATTTTCGGGAGGGAGTCATGGCTTTGTGGTTGGTCACATATCCCCTGAAGCTTATTTAGGGGGCCCTCTTGCTTTAGTAGAAGAAGGGGATAAGATCTCTATTGATGCAAATTTAAATGAGATAAACTTGGATGTAGATACTAAGACTCTCAAAATACGCAAGAAAAATTGGATTTGCCCTAAAAATAAAAATGAAGGAGTGCTAGGAAAGTATGCAAAGATGGTTAGTTCAGCCTCCAAGGGTGCAGTTACCAGTTAAAATTAATTTAAAGAATTTACTTGAAAAAACTTCTTGACTCCCCATAATGAAGAGAGAATGATTATTTCAAGTCTGTTGATATACCCCCTTTGAAAATTTTTATTACCTGTTCCCTGTAAGAAAGATGACAGTTGTCACACTCACTGATGAGAATTTTGATGAGGAAGTTACTTCTTCAGAAAAACCGGTATTAGTTGATTATTGGGCAACTTGGTGTGGGCCTTGCAAAATGGTAGGTCCTTTAGTAGAAGAAATAGCTTCTGAATACTCTGGAAAACTAAAAGTAGGAAAGTTAGATGTGGATAATAATCAGGCTTCTGCATCTCAACAGAATGTGATGAGTATTCCTACACTACTTATTTTTAAGGAAGGTCAAGTAGTTGCCCAACAAGTTGGTGCTCTAAGCAAGACTCAACTAGCTGAGTTTGTAGAACCTCATATCTAAACTTTAAATTACTAGACGTCTTTAATTAAGGATGGTAGATTGTCGGAGTGTATCTTTTTCTGGTGCACAGAAATCCGCGGATATTTTTTAGCAAGATGCAGTTATCAGAATTAAAAACTTTACCCGTACAAGAACTTATAAGTCTTGGGGAAGGGCATGGGGTAGAGAATGCTGCCCGAATGAAAAGAGAAGATATTGTTTTTGGTATCCTAAAGAATAAAGCCAAGCAAGGGGAAGATATTGATGGAGGAGGTGTTCTAGAAATCCTTCAAGATGGTTTTGGTTTTCTAAGATCTCCAGATTCTTCTTACTTATCTGGACCTGATGATATTTATGTTTCTCCAAGTCAAATACGAAGATTTGGATTAAGAACTGGGGATACGGTTCTAGGGAAGATAAGGCCACCCAAAGAAGGAGAAAGATATTTTGCGATATTGAAGATTGAAAAAATAAATTTTGATGAACCAGATCAAGCTAAAAACAGGGTATCTTTTGAAAACCTCACTCCACTGTTTCCTGATCAGCGGATGGTTTTAGAATCTGGTAGTGGTAGCACAGAAGATCTTTCTGCACGGGTTATTGATTTGACCGCTCCAACTGGTAAGGGTCAGAGATCCTTAATAGTTTCTCCACCCAAAGCAGGAAAGACTTTATTACTCCAAAGCATCGCCCATTCAATTGAAAAAAATCATCCAGAATGCATAGTTATGGTCTTACTTGTTGATGAAAGACCAGAAGAAGTGACTGAAATGGTTCGTTCTGTGAAAGGTGAGGTTATCGCTAGTACATTCGACGAACCTGCTACAAGGCATGTTCAAGTAGCTAACATGGTTATTAACAAGGCGAGAAGACTCGTTGAGCACAAAAAAGATGTAGTGATTCTTCTTGATTCCATAACAAGATTGGCAAGAGCTTATAATTCAACTCAAGCAGCTTCAGGAAAGATACTCACCGGTGGAGTAGACGCTAATGCGCTTGAGAAACCAAAAAGATTTTTTGGTGCAGCAAGAAATATAGAGGGAGGAGGCAGCTTAACTATCATTGCAACTGCCCTTATCGATACAGGTTCAAGAATGGATGAAGTTATCTTTGAGGAATTTAAAGGAACCGGTAATTCTGAAATAAACCTTGATAGGAAGATTGCAGAAAGAAGAGTGTTTCCAGCTATAAATATTCGAAAAACAGGTACAAGGAGAGAAGATCTTCTTACTACTGACTCAGAACTTCGTCATATTAATATTCTAAGAAAATTACTTAGCGAAATGGAAGATACGGCGGCCATGGAATGGGTTCTAGATAAACTGAAGGATTTCAAGACTAATGCAGAATTCTTCGAATCCATGAAAAGAAAGTAACTTTTATTCCTTAATAGCCATCTCCTTCTTTTTTTCAGCTTTCCTATTTGTTTTAAATAAGGAGATTATTTTTTCTATCAATCCCATGAGAAGTAGTATTAAGAGAATAAATACTGCTAGCCCACTAATTATCATTGGGCTATTAAGGTTTATTTCCTTACCCCAGAGGCTTACAATTTTGGTCTCAAATAAAAATTGAGCTTCTCCAAAAATTAAAGCCAGAATAACAGCAAGAATTATTAAAATTAAAAAAATTCTAGGCATTTTTTTTCTTGAGAAGACAGTATCTTGTTTGACCAGCAACCTTTGACTTAACAAGATCCCATTCTAAAAGTATTTCATTAAGTTCTTTTTCTTTTTCCACTTCTGTGCAAATAATAGATTTATTGGATATTAGATCTTTTTCTCTTAATAAAGCACAAGCTTTTTTTACCAAATTTAGCCTAAAAGGCGGGTCAATAAATACAATATCAAGGGGGTCTTTAATTTTTTTTTCGAATGGAAACATTAAAGAGTCAACATTAATTATTTCAGTTTGATCCTGAATGTTTAGACTTGTAATAGTTTTAGACAACTTTTCACACAGCTTGTTATTTTTTTCAGCAAAGAAAACAAAAGATGCTCCTCGAGAAATTGCTTCTATTCCTAGGGCTCCAGTTCCTGCAAACATATCCAAGCACAGAGAACCTTTAATGTTATACATCAACCAATTAAAGATGGTTTCTTTGGTTTTATTAGTAGTGGGCCTTATACGCTCGGAAGCCTTGAAAGGAAGTTTTAATCCCTTAAATCTTCCAGCCACAACTCTCACATTGGAAACTCTTTGTCTCATTAGTCTTGACGCTTTATTCAAATAATATCAGCTTAAATAAATTAAAGTAGATTTAGCTTTATAGACGTGATAATTTGCGCCTTCATGGACTCTGATCCTGTTAAAAGTGAATTCATCCAAGCCATGCGTGGCATAACTTCTACGGTGACTGTTGTCTCTGCTAAGAGCGGTTCTAGCCAACAAGCTATGACGGCAACCTCTGTAGCTTCTTTGTCTTTAGAACCTCCCTCAATGTTGGTATGTATCAATCATGAAGCTTCTATTCATCAAGTGATGGACAAAGGCTTGGGTTTTTGTATAAATGTTTTAACTATAGGTCAACAGAATGTTGCTGAAGTTTGCAGCCATAAAGAGAAAGAAGACCAGAGATTCTTGGAAGGCAACTGGTCTGTATTGGAAGACATTCCTTATAATACAGATTCTCAGTCAAATTTATTCTGTCAATGTGTTGATACCATAAGGCACAAATCTCATACAGTTTATATAGGTGAAATAACCAAGGTTATTAACAAGAACATATCTGAGCCATTGCTTTACAAAGACGGCAACTACTTAGATTAATTTTAGGTTGAATAATATGAAAGCAAGGAAGCGTTTCTTTAATTTATACCTTGGACTTTTACTTCTTTCCCTTTCCCTTTCTTCTCTACAAGTCTGTTCAGAGATTGTAATCGATGGTGAATTATCTGAAGAAGAATGGGAACTAGCTAGAGAGATTAATGAATTTTATGAAGTATTTCCTTTTTCTTTGAATGATGCTGATGTAAATACAAAGATTCTTATACAACAAGATGAGAAAGGTATTTATTTTGGCTTTATTAATCCCCAAGCAAAAGAAAGCATACGAGCCAATCAACACCAAAGAGATCAGGGTGCGAGGCCTCCTATTGGCGATCAAGTAGGTGTCACCATAGATTTTGATAATGATGGCAAGACTGGTTATAGATTTTCAGTAAATGCAGGAGGTTCAATCAACGACGGTACTGTTATCAATGAAAATGAACAGAACTTTGATTGGGATGGAGATTGGTTATCAGCAACTAGTATTTCAGAAGAAGGTTGGTATGCAGAGATCTTTATTCCTTGGTCAATTACCTCAATGAAATCACATAAAGGCGTAGAACGAACCGTGGGTTTATGTTTTTACAGAATGCTTCTTTCTGAGTACCGTGTATTTGCAACCTGCAGAGGAAGTCCATACCAGAACAAATTTCTATCAGTATTCGATGAATTTAATTTTAAGCAATATGAAGTTTCTCAATTAGATTTCTTTCCATACCTAACTATTTCTGATGATGCAGCTAAGAATAAAGATGAAACAAAATTTGGAGCTGAAGTCTTCTGGAAGATAGACTCAAGTAAGCAATTAAATGCGACCTTTAATCCAGATTTTGGTCAAGTAGAAAGTGATGAACTGGTTGTTAATTTTTCCGCCTCTGAAACTTATTACTCAGATAAACGTCCATTCTTTTCGGAGAATCAATCCATGTTTGAAGTTCAAGGTTACGAAATGTTTTATGTCATTAACACAAGACGAATAGGCGCTGCACCAGACTACAATTGCTCTAAATTTTCTTCAAGTTTGGCTTCTTTGTGCAACACAAACAAAAAGGGTACCTCGGATATAGACTTAGCAGTTCGATACATACAACAAACCGAGAATCTGGATTTTGGTTTCTTAGGAGCATCTGAAAAAGATGAAGAATTTAGCCAGGGAAGAGATTTTTATGCCACTAAATTAAGGAAAACGAGCAAGAACCTTTCATTTGGATATTTAGGAACTTATGTAGAAAGACCTGTATTAAATCGAGAGGCAATTGTACATACTGCGGATTTTGAGTATTGGGCGACAGAAGACCTCAGAATAACTGGTATTTTAATGAATTCCAAGGTTAACGATGAAGATGGATATGGTTTCAGGATTGGATATGGCTATACCCCCAGTAAAAACTTTTCAGGTGGATTGGGTATTTGGTATTTCGATGAAAAAATAGATTTAAGTGATATCGGATATTTGTGGAGAAATGATTATGCAATGTTTTCAGGACGATACGAGTGGAAGCAACCAGATTTTCCTGAAGATTCCTTGACCAGAGAAAGAAGCTATCAACTAGATTTTACTTATGAAACCGATAAAGATGGGAACAAGGAAACTCCTCCTGTTTCACTTACATTTAAGAATGGATTTAGGAATTCGTCCCAAGCCACATTAAAAACATTTTTTAGGGCAAGTGGGAGGGATAGTGTGATTACGAGGCGATATGAGAAAGCTCCTTTTGTAAATATGCCGAAAGGGTATGGCTATGAATTTGAATATATGGGACCCTCGCGAGAATTTTATCAATATATGTTCCATTACAACCGAAGAAAAGGAGAAGAATATACGCCTTCTTTAGGCTGGACTACTGTTTACGATGTATTCCTTGAAATATCTCCTACTGACTTTTTCTCACTATCTTTGTTTTACCAGGAGCATAAGGAAAAAGATTGGTTGAATTGGATTCAAGATAACTTGTTGGCGACCTATGACATGAAACAGAGAGTTACAGTAACTGGACTCAATTGGTTTAAAGGGGATAAACATGAATTAAGAGTTAAGGCTCAAATGGTTGCTTTTACTGCAAGAGACCCAATACCTTTTTTAGCAGACCAATATGGAAATCTAAATAACTCACTTAAAATTGCTTTACCCCCTATTACTTTAAGTGACTTGGCTTTTCAAATCAGATACAGATTTGAACTAATGCCATTGTCCTACCTATATGTTGTCTATACCAAAGGCGGAAGGGTAGTTGAAACTGATGAAGAAGACAGTCTGAAAAAAATCTACAAGCGCCCCTGGGAAGACCCTCAATCTGATACTTTTACTGTAAAATTAAGATATCGGTTCTAGCAGAGGAATAAATGAGATCTAGGAAGGTAAGGTTTAAAAGTATTTCTTTATTTTTCCTTTTATTTTTTAGTAATTTTCTTTTATCTAACATCATTGTGGATGGAAAGTTAGATGAAGAGGAATGGAAATCAGCCCAACAAATAGACAAGTTTTATCAGGTCTTTCCTTTTACTCTGGACGAACCTGAACAGAAAACTACAGTTTTAGTTTACGAAACGGAAAGAGGTCTGTTTGTGGGATATATAAATTATCAACCCAGAGAAACCATGCGCACCCAGCTACATG
Source organism: SAR86 cluster bacterium (assembly GCA_022447065.1). Taxonomy (GTDB): domain Bacteria; phylum Pseudomonadota; class Gammaproteobacteria; order Magnimaribacterales; family Magnimaribacteraceae; genus AEGEAN-183. Next base: position 191,947 of record JAKUUM010000001.1, read on the forward strand.
AAAGAGATGCCGACAATGCAAACGCAGACAAAGTAGGAATGAGTGTGGATTTTGATGGAGACTCTTTAATGGCATATTCCTTTACGGTCTCTTTAGGAGGATCTTTGTGGGATGCGGTATATAGTAATGAGAACGAGGGAAAGAAGGATTGGGATGCTGACTGGATAGCCAAAACTTCAATTTCTGATAATGCTTGGTTCGCTGAACTTTTTATCCCCTGGACAGTAGCTCCAATGAAAACTCAAACAGGGGACAAAAGAGACATTAAGATCAGTTTCTGGAGATCCTCTTTAGAAATTTCAAAAGCGTTTGCTACCATTAAGTCTAATCCCAAGAGGTCAAGATTTATTTCAACTTTTAACGATTTTCAAATAAAAAACTACGATACTTCAAATATAGACTTTTTCCCTTACCTGACTGTCTCCGAAGAAAAAACATCTAATGAAGTAGACACTAAAGTAGGGGCAGAAGTTTTTTGGAAAATAGATTCTAGTAGTCAATTGAACCTAGCTTTCAATCCAGATTTTGGACAAGTGGAAAGTGATGATGTGGTAATAAATTTTTCAGCTATGGAAACTTTCTACGAGGATAAGAGGCCATTCTTCTCTGAGAATCAGTCTATGTTTGATGTGGATGGGTATCGCTTTGTGTACGTTATAAATACCAGGAGGATAGGAGGTACTCCAGATTACAATTGCTCTCAATATTCATTGGAGCTTGAAGCTGTTTGTAACGAGAATAAGCTAGGAAGCAATGATATAGATGCAGCTTTTAGGTATACCAAGATTGGACAAAATTATGATGTTGGTTTTCTTGGGGCAGTAGAATCAGATGAAAACTTCAGTGAAGGAAAAGACTTTTTTGGAGTTAGGTACAGAGTTAAGAAAGATAATCTTTCTGTAGGATACTTAGGTACGTTTGTAAAGAATCCTATTATGGACAGAGAGGCAAACGTGAATGCCCTAGATTTTGATTATCGATCCGCTAATGATTTAAGGATTTACGGTCTCCTTCTTAACTCTATTGTGGAAGATCAGAAAGGCTATGGTTTGAGAATGAGCCTCAGGAAACAGGTCAATAGGGATTTATCTACTGGCTTTGGATTCTTCTATTTAGATGAAGATCTTAACTTAGATGACATGGGGTACTTGTTTCGGAATGATTGGATTATGTTTGGAGGAAGAACTATGCTCCAGCAAACTTCCTTTGAAGAATCTTCTCCAATTTTGATTAGAACCTATCAGTTGGGGTACGGCTGTAGAAGTAATACCAGTGGTGAAAGAGAAGGTTGCTACTCGAGTTTAGATTTTACTAGTCAGTTTAAAAATACTTCCCGGGTGATGGCTGACATATTTTTTAGAACAAGCGCTAAAGACAACATGATTACACGCGGTTACGAGTTAGCACCATTTGTTAAATTACCTCAAAACTACGGTATTAAATTGATGTATCACGGACCAAAAAACAAATATTGGCAATGGAATTTGATTATAGAAAGAGCCAAGGGCAGTTCATATTCAAGTGATTTGGGATGGAGAAATAAATATTTTTCTTCCATCAAACTTTTCCCTCTAGAAAATTTGACTCTAAAATTGGATTATGCGCATGAAGAGGAAAAAAATTGGTTGAACTGGATTCAAGAGAATCTTTTAGGGACTTACGAAAGAACTCAAAAAGAAACCAATATTTCTTTAACGTACTTTAAAGGCATCAAACATGAGTTGAGAGTTAAAGCTCAGATGGTTGCGTTTACGGCCATAAAACCTCAAGCTCATTTAGCGTCAATAAACGGACATCTTAACCAAAGCTCAATAAATTTAGATCCATTCAGTTTGGGTCAATTGGCTTTTCAGGTTCGTTATCGTTACGAATTTATGCCCTTAGCATATTTGTACGCAGTTTATACTCGAGGGGGCAAGATTTATGAAGCGGATGAGGAAGATGATTTGGGCACTTTATACAAAAGGCCTTGGCAAGATCCAAGCAAGGATAATTTCACCGTTAAAGTAAGATACCGTTTCTAGTTTTTATGCTCTTCAGAGCAAAACCACTTTCCACCAGATTCTAAAGCTACAGATTTGGGGATATTTACACTACAGGTTTCGCATTTGACCATCTCAGCAGTAACTTTTTCTTGAGCTTTCCCTTTTCTTCTGTATAGGAAATAAAGCCAGACTAGTCCAGCTATTCCCAAGATTAAGATAAGTTGAGACAAATCTAATCCACCCTTGGTGGAGGTGGAATTTCTTCATCTCCCAATAACCCAAACGATAAGCGACTAACCCATGATCTCTTCGGTCTAATGACAGCTTCAGCATCATAATCTGGATAACTGACCTTTAAGATTTCATAGCTCTTCTGACGTAAATCTTCATAGCCCAACCGGCCATAAGCTTTTATTAAGATGGAAAGAGCTTCTGGAACCTGTGGCGTATTAGGCAAATGCTCTAATACATATCTAGCTCTTCCTAAGGCTGCAATATAAGCTTTTCTTTGCATGTAAAAATTAGCCACAATGATTTCGTGTTCGGCTAAGATATTTTTAAGGTAAATCATGCGTTGCTTGGCATTAGCTGCATAGTTTGAGTCTGGGAATCTGGCTAAAAATTCACTTAGATCTTCAAAAGATTGTTCAGCTGGTTCAATGTCTCTTTTAGACAAGTTGGATGCAAAATATCGGGTAAAGAGACCTGAATCCTCAGTAAAGCTAGAAAGCCCCCTGAGATAATAGGCATAACCGGCATGAGGGTGACGGGGATGCAAATTGATGAACCTTTCGGCAGCCGATCTAGCTGCTTCAAATTCAAAATTTTTATAGTAAGCATATATAAGTTCTGCTTGAGCTTGTTCTGCATATCGACCAAAAGGAAATCTTCTTTCAAGGCTTTCTAAGCTAGCGATAGCGTTACTAAAGTTTCCGTTCTTTAACCGTATCTGAGTAGTATCGTAGAGTTCTTTTTCTAAAAACCGTTCATCGGGCTGTTCTTCAGTACTCGAACAAGAAAGCATTAAACCGATAGTGAGAAATAAAAGTAGTGAAGATCTGACAAATATCTTATTTAATAGGTGGTAATCTTGATAGCCTAGCATTTGGATTGCTGATTCTACATTTCTGGTCTGTTATTGGACAGAAAAAGAATTTTATGGTTCCTTAGTAACAAAGATTAATTAAAAGTGAATCGAAAGATATCTTTAAGTTTAAAGGTCGATGCTGATCAAAAAGGGCAGAGAATAGATGTGGTTGTAGCAAAAGCTTTTCCTGAATTTTCTCGAAGCCATTTACAGAAATTTATTAAAGAAGGAACCTTAAAAGTAAATGGTAAACAAACCAAAGCGAAGAAAATACTTGAAGGCAATGAGCTGATTGAAATCAAGGCAACCGAAACTTCTCAAAAAGACCATAAACCTGAAAATATTAGCTTGGACATCTTATTTCAAGACGAGCACATTATTGTTATTAATAAGGAGCCAGGATTGGTTGTCCATCCTGGAGCAGGGAACAGAAGCGGTACACTTGTAAATGGCCTTATTAATTACGATTCAAAGTTAGCTTATTTACCCAGAGCTGGCATTGTTCATAGACTAGACAAAAACACTTCAGGATTAATGGTTGTTTCAAGAAATGAGAGATCTTATTTGCATCTAATTGAACAGTTGAAACGAAGAACAGTTGTCAGAGAATATTCTGCTTTGGTTGTAGGAGAACCAACTACAGGCGGAATTATAAATAAACCCATAGGTAGGCATCCAAAATTTAGAACCAAACAAGCGGTTATCAAAAAAGGAAGAGAAGCTATTACTAAATATAAAACAATAGAGAAAATGAAAGGATATTCCCTCTTAGAAGTCTCTCTTAAAACAGGAAGGACACACCAAATAAGGGTTCATTTGTCTTACTTAGGCTTTCCAATCATAGGAGATTCAGTGTATGGAGGCAGAAAGAAATATGCAAAGGGTACTTCCGATGAACTAAGGTCAGTAATAGATAATTTTAAAAGACAAGCCCTTCATGCTAGTTCACTAGCTCTTAAGCACCCTTTAACTAATGAAATTATGAATTTCAATAGTGATTTACCAGAGGATATGACTTCATTAAGGAAAGCACTTAAAACAAATGAATGAACAACTTTTCATTAAGCCAGAAGAATGCCTTGCAGCTGAAGTTTCCACGCTTATGCTAACTAAAAAATATTTTGATAAATATCTATCCAAAGTTGAGAACAAGCAGATAATTGAAAATCTCATAGAGTTTCAAATAAATTTGCCGATTATTTGGATAAACCAGGAACATAGTTCTAAGGTACAAGAAATAAAAAAGAATAGTTCAGTAATGATAAACGCTTGCGATGGTCTTTATACGCAGTGTTCACTTCAAGCTTTAGCCATTAAAACAGCGGATTGCTTGCCTTTAATTTTATCTTCTAAAGATGGAAAGGAAATATCCGCTTTGCATGTGGGATGGAGAGGATTACAAAAGGGAATAATTGAAAATGCTCTTTCCTTCTTTAAATGTGACTTAAAAGACATTATGACTTGGATGGCACCTTGTATTTCGGCACAAAATTACCAAGTTGGCGAAGATGTCTATTCTTCTTTTATCAGTTCTGATAACAAAAGTATCTCTAGTTTTAAACCAACAGAAAGGAAAGATAAGTGGCTTTTTAGTTTAACGAATGAATGCACGAGAAGACTAGAAAGATTCAATATTAAGGTAATAGCGAATAAATTTTGTACTTTCCGAGATAAAGAATTTTTTTATTCTTTTAGACGAGACCAATCTTTGGAAAGAATGGTGACCTTAGTTTGGAGGAACAATGAGTAACAAAGGCTTTATTGGACTAGGAGTTTTGGGGTCGCCCATAGCTGGTCATATTAAAAGAGGAGGTTATGAGGTTACAGTCTTTAATCGCAGCTTAGGGAAAGCTACTTCTTGGAGAGAGCTCTATGGGGGTGAAATCGCCAGTTCCCCTGCTGAATTAGCGGAAGGGTGCGATATGGTTTTCCTGTGTGTAGGAAATGATGAAGATGTTGAACAGGTTATTTTGGGGAAAAAGGGAGTACTGGAAAGTTTGAATCCTGGTGGAATAATCATCGATCACACTACTACTTCTGCTGTTTTAGCGAAAAAAATTGCCTTAAAGTCTTTAGAAAAGGGAATATTCTTTATAGACGCACCAGTGTCTGGTGGTGAGGCAGGTGCGAAACAGGGGACTCTAACCGTTATGGTCGGTGGCAATGAAATAGCGTTTGAAAGAAGTCAAAAGGTAATTCAACTTTATTCTAAATATTCTAAAAGGATGGGGAATTCTGGAGCTGGGCAATTAACTAAGATGGTGAATCAAATTTGCATTGCAGGTCTGGTTCAGGGGTTAGCAGAAGGAATGCATTTTTCAGAACAAGCCGGTTTAGATACGAAAGAAGTAATAGATGTGATTTCAAAAGGCGCTGCTCAATCTTGGCAAATGGTTAATAGATGGGAAACCATGCTTGAGGATAAGTATGATCATGGTTTTGCTGTTGATTGGATGCGTAAAGATTTAGCTTTTGCAATAGAAGAAGCTCAGGTGAATGGTTCAAAATTAGAAATTACAAAATTGGTAGATTCTTTTTATTCTGACCTACAAGACCAAGGAGGAGGCAGATGGGATACCTCAAGCCTTTTCAAGAGATTAAATAAAAAATGAAATCCTTTCTTGATTCTAATAACTCTGTTAACAAAAAGCTTTTTGAGGACACTAAAGAAGACCTGAAGGGATTAACACAAAAACTAAAAATAGGCTCTGTTGCAACTAAATACCTGATTAAAATTGTTATTCCATTAACGGCTTTCTTTGGTTCTTTACAAAAGAGAGAAAATCCTTACTTTATTTGCTTCTCAGGAGGACAGGGCTCAGGAAAGACAACTCTTTCAGAGTTTGTGCAGTTAGCCCTTCAGAAGGGGTTAAATAAGAGGACAATAGGATTTTCTATTGATGATATTTATAAAACCAGAGAGGAACGAGAAGAACTAGCTGACTCTATTCATCCTCTATGTAAGGTAAGGGGTGTGCCTGGAACTCATGATATTCAATTAGGATTGGACACTCTAGATGCTCTCTCTAATGCAAAATCTTCAAGCTTTACGCCAATTCCATCTTTTTCAAAACCTTTAGACCAACATCATCCTGAAGATGCTTGGGAATTGTTTGAAGGTAGACCAGATTTTATTTTTTTTGATGCTTGGTGTGGCGGGACTAAACCTGTTTCTAAAGAAAATTGGAAACCACCCATGAATGCCTTAGAAAAAGAAGAGGATCCTGAAGGAGTCTGGTCAAAATGGAGCAATGAAGAATTGGCAGGAGATTACCAAATCTTATTTAATAGATTCGACCTACTGCTCATGATTAAAGTTCCCAGTATGGAGCATGTTTTTGAGAGTAGGTGGCTACAAGAACAAACACTAGCAAAATCCATTTCAGATCCTGAGTTAAAAAAGAAAATAATGACTAAAGAAGAAGTGTGGAAATTTGTCATGCATTACGAAAGATTAACACGTTATATATTGGAGGAGATGCCTTCTTTCGCTGATATAGTCTTGGAAAGAGATGAAGATTTTAATTTCTCTTTTGTTAAAACACCTTATGCTTGATGGTATGTGGAATTCTTGACTTCGACTTATCTGCTGTCACAATTCGCCACCTTCGGTTTTTTGCCAGTGAATTAAATACTAGACATGAGTAAGGAAAAACTATCTGGAGCAGATGCTCTCATGCGATCACTTCAAGAGGAAGAGGTAGATCTTATTTTTGGTTATCCAGGCGGAGCAAATCTTCACATCTATGATGCCCTATTTAACCAGCAGGCTGTGAAGCATGTTTTGGTTAGACATGAGCAGGGTGCAGTTCATGCAGCCGATGGTTATGCCAGAAGTTCAGGAAAGCCTGGAGTTGTATTTGTAACGTCTGGTCCTGGAGCTACCAACGCAATCACAGGAATAGCTACAGCCCATATGGACTCAACTCCTGTTATTGTCATATCGGGTCAAGTAAAGTCTCATCTAATAGGAACAGATTCTTTCCAAGAAACTGACATGATAGGCATCTCTCGTCCTATTGTTAAACATAGTTTCTTGGTCAAGAAAGCAGAAGAAATTCCACTCATAATCAAGAAAGCATTTCACATAGCTGTTTCTGGAAGACCGGGACCAGTGGTTATTGATATTCCAAAAGACGTTACGGATCCAGGCTATGAGTTTGATTACTCTTATCCTGAAGAACTTGATATTAGGTCGTATAAACCTGTAGAAGAAGGACACTCAGGTCAGATCAGAAGAGCCGCCAAACTTTTGTTGAAAGCGGAAAAACCTGTCATTTATAGTGGTGGTGGTGTTATTCAAAGCAATGCATCGCAAGAATTAATAGAGTTGGCTAATCTACTCAATTTTCCAGTTACTAACACTTTAATGGGGCTTGGAGCTTACCCTGGGACGGATAAAAGATTTATTGGGATGTTAGGTATGCACGGGACTTATGAAGCCAATATGGCTATGCACAACTGTGATCTAATACTTGCAGTTGGGGCGAGATTTGACGATCGCATCACTAACGATCCAGCCCAATTTTCTCTTGGAGCAAAAAAGATTCATATTGATATTGATCCGGCCTCACTTTCAAAGATTATCAAAGTAGACGTTCCAATAGTAGGATCAGCAAAAAATTGTTTAAAACAATTGATCAGAGAATTAAAGAAAAAGAAATCCAAGATCGATAAAGAGAAAATTAATCCTTGGCTTAATCAAATTGCTGAATGGAGATGTCAACATGGGCTAAACCATAACATGTTAGATAAACCAACTTCTAACGGGAAAATATTACCCCAGCAAGTCATTCAATCTTTATATAAAGAAACAGAAGGCAATGCCTATGTCACTTCTGATGTAGGACAACATCAAATGTTTGCTGCTCAGTATTACCATTTTGATAAGCCGAGAAAGTGGATTAACTCTGGCGGCCTGGGAACCATGGGGTTTGGTTTACCAGCAGCCATGGGCGTTCAGTCAGCTTTTCCAGAGGCCTGTGTTGCTTGCGTAACTGGTGAAGGCAGTATTCAGATGTGTATACAAGAACTTTCAACTTGTTTGCAATACGATTTACCCATAAAGATTATCAATGTTAATAACTCTGCTTTAGGTATGGTAAAACAATGGCAGGATATGCAATACGATGGAAGACTATCTCAAAGTACCTATGAAGATTCTTTGCCTGATTTTGCTAAATTGGCTGAATCATATGGACATGTTGGCATTAAGGTGGAAAACCCTAAAGACCTTGAACCTTCAATGAAAGAATGTTTTAAATTGAAGAATAAACTGGTGTTTCTAGATATCGTTGTTGATCAAGATGAACATGTTTACCCCATGTTAGAGGCCGGAATGTCAATGGAATCCATGTGGCTTGATAAAGAAACGAAGACTTGGGAATGAGAAGGGTAGTTGCATTATTGATGGAAAACCAACCTGGTGCTTTGTCTCGAGTTGTTGGTTTATTTTCTCAGAGAGGGTACAACATAGAATCTCTCATCGTTGCCCCAACTAATGATCCTTCTTTATCTAGGTTAACCATGACCACAGATGGTGACACCCGAGTGATAGAACAAATTACCAAACAACTTAATAAACTAATTGATGTTGTAAAAGTTATTGATTTGTCAGATGAGGATTACCTCGGAAGAGAACTTTTACTAATCAAATTAGAATTGACGAAAGAGGCAGAAGAAAGAATTAAAGATTTAGGGGGCGATGTTTTGTTTAAAAGCGAAACCCTTTTGAATGCAGAATTTGTTGGTAATTCTGAAGACTTGGACAAGATAGTGGACACTTTAAGTGAATTAAATCTTTTAGAAGTAGTAAGAACTGGGCTTTCAGGTATATCCTCAACCTCGAGAACTTTAACAATATAATTTTTTTTTGGAGAAGGCTATGCAAATTTATTACGACAAAGATGCAGATCTCAACAATATAAAAAATAAAAAAGTAGTTATTGTGGGTTATGGGTCGCAAGGCCATGCTCATGCCAATAATCTTAAAGACTCAGGTATTGATGTTAGCGTTGCTCTCAGGAAAGACTCTACTTCTTGGCAGAAGGCTCAAGAATCTGGGTTTATGGTTCAAGAAGTAAAAGAGGCAGTTAAAGAGGCTGATTTGGTAATGGTGTTAATGCCGGATGAATTGCAATCTTCGACTTATACATCAGAAATAAATGAAAACATAAAACAAGGAGCAGTCTTAGCTTTTGCTCATGGTTTTAATATTCATTTTGAGATGATTCTTCCTCGAGAAGATTTGGATGTGGTGATGATAGCTCCAAAGGGACCTGGTCATACGGTTCGGTCACAATATGCAGAAGGAGCAGGGGTGCCTTGTTTGATCGCTATTCATAAAGACGTTTCAGGTAATGCTAAAGAAATAGCTTTAGCTTATGCCTCTGCGATAGGTTCTGGAAGAGCAGGAATTATTGAAACAAATTTCAAAGATGAGACCGAAACCGATTTGTTTGGAGAGCAAGCGGTTTTGTGTGGCGGCCTTACTTCTCTAATTCAAGCAGGGTATGAAGTTTTGGTAGAAGCCGGTTATCCTCCAGAGATGGCTTATTTTGAGTGTCTTCATGAGGTTAAATTAATCGTGGACCTAATTTACGAAGACGGCTTACAAAATATGCGCTACAGCATCTCCAATACAGCCGAGTTCGGAGACTATACCAGTGGACCAAAAATCATTACTCAAGAGACTAAGGAAGAGATGAGAGCAATACTGAAAAGAATTCAATCAGGAGAATTTGCAGATCAATTCATGGCGGATTGCAGGCAAAGTAATGATGGCAGAGGAGGGCCAGAAATGAAAAATTATAGGGAGAAAGCTGCTTCTCATCCCATAGAAGAAGTAGGCAGAGAACTTAGAGCAATGATGCCTTGGATAGCCCAAAACAAGTTAGTCGATAAAGCAAAAAACTAAATTCAGTGCCTAAAGAAACCGAAAAACTTGATCTTTTTGATGAACACGAAGAGGTTATTTCTAGGGGAGGAAAAAAAGTAAAAAGAAGGGGTATCTTTTTATTGCCAAATCTTTTAACCACAGCTTCTCTATTTGCTGGTTTTTTTTCAATCATTTCCTCTATTGAAGGAAACTTTATATTTGCAAGTATGGCGGTGTTTGTAGCGCAGATTTTTGATGGTTTGGATGGAAGAGTGGCCAGGCTTGCCAAAGCCGAGAGTAAATTTGGGGCACAATACGATAGCCTCTGTGATGTTATTTCTTTTGGCCTAGCCCCTTCTATTTGTATTTTCTTATGGGGACTAAATTCCTTAGGCCAAACGGGTTGGGTTTTCTCATTTTTATTCGTGGCGGCTGCCGCCCTACGTTTAGCACGATTTAATGCCAACATCGGTTCTGAGAATAAATTTTTTAAAGGCTTACCCAGTCCAGTAGCAGCCGGAATGATAGTTTATTATGTATGGACTTTGAGCTCGTTTGGAATTGAAGGTGAAGCAGTTGGATTTATGCTATCGATTATTACCGCTATTATCACCGGTTTAGTTTCAATCTTGATGGTTATAAATGTGCCTTATTACAGCTTTAAAGTAATTGAGATGAAGAGAAGGGTGCCTTTCTTTTCCATCTTAATGGTGGTTTTTATCTTCGCTTTAATCTCTCTCGACCCTCCTTTAGTTCTTTTAACTTGTGCAATACTTTATATCTTGTCTGGACCAGTCATTTGGGTGGTAAAAAACTTACGCAAGTAATCCATTCATTGTAAGATGCGCCCTCCACACAAGTGGGTCTGTAGCTCAGTTGGCGAGAGCGCACGCCTGATAAGCGTGAGGTCGGAAGTTCAAGTCTTCCCAGACCCACCAAGATTTCTCAAGAAAAAGTTGTAAATTTTTGTAGGTGATAGTCTGCATTTCCAAACGTTGCATCAATAGCTAACAGACGTTTGAAGTAATGACCAATTCTAAGTTCTTCTGTCATTCCCATTCCCCCATGGAGCTGGACTGCATTTTCACCGATAAAAAGTCCAGACTTCCCTATTAAATGCATGAGTGCATGAATTGTTCTCTGCGCAGCTTCAGGGTCTTGAATGGTTTCCATGGTTGCTCGGTACAACAGCGACTTACACTGTTCGTACTCCATAAACATATCAACCATACGATGTTGTAGAACCTGAAATTCAGATAAAGGATGATCAAATTGTTCTCTTTGTTGGGTATAGTCAACGGTATCTTTATACAAGACTTCCATGGCGCCAACTGCTTCTGCACCTAGCGCAAGCATTGCATCGTTAGCAACGGACTGCAATATGTTGAACCCTTGATCAACTTTACCTAGAATTCTTTCTGCACCTACGCTTACATTCTCTAAAGTGATTTCAGAAGCTCTTAATCCATCAACAGTGGGAAAGTTATCTCGGGTCAAGCCTTCCGCATCAGCAGCAATCAAAAATAAAGTGATACCTTGTTGGCCAATTTGGCCGCCACTAGTGCGTGCGGTTACAACGATTTGATCAGCAGTCTCGGCGTTTTGCACCATAGATTTTTGACCATTTAAAATAAAGTTTTCGTCCTCTCTTCTGGCTGAAGTCATGACATCGTCTAAGTCAAATCTACTTTGCATCTCTGCGTAGGCAAAAGCTAATTGCAAAGTACCTTCAATAACACCAGGTAACATTTCACTTTTTAAAGCATCGGAACCACCTCTCTTTAAAGCACCGCCTCCCATAACAATACTAGCTAGATAAGGTTCGAGAACTAAGCCTCGACCGAACTGTTCCATAACAACGAGGACATCTATTTGATTGCCTCCAAAGCCACCATCTTCTTCTTCAAAAGGTAAGCCCAACCAACCAAGTTCAGCCATAGATTGCCAGTACTCAGTACTAAAACCTGGACTCTTGGAACTCAGAGCTACTCGAGTATTTAGGTCATAATTATCTTCTACAAAGCGTTCAACATTCTGTTGAATCATGCGCTGTTCATCTGATAGTTCGAAATTCATTTCGTTGATCCCTTAGTAAGACCAAGAACATTTTTAGCGATAACATCACGTTGAACTTCACTGGCACCACCAAAAATAGTATAGGCTCGGCTTGATAGGTATCCTGCCGTACCACCTTTAGCAAAGGGTAAGCCAACCGATTGATCGCCCCACGCTGGAGAATAAATACCACTGGCCTCTACTATTAATTTTTGGATTCTTTGTTGTATTTCAGTTCCTTTTAGTTTCAATATGGAAGATTCTGGACCTAATTCAGCACCCGCGGATGCGCTTGCAAGGCAACGAAGCTCAGTATATTCACTGGCCATTAGGTCAATTTCTAATTCTGCAATTTTTGCTTTGTAACCAGGATCGTCCATGAGCGTGCCATTTCCCCTAACTACTGACCGGGCATTTTCTTTAAGGCTTTCAAGGGCAACCAATGATCTAGATAAACCGGCCAGTCCGGTTCTTTCGTGTTGAAGTAAGCCTTTAGCATAGGTCCAACCTTTACCTTCTTCACCAATACGGTTTTCAACAGGAACTTTTACATCCGTAAAGTGAACGGTGTTTACGGTATGAGATCCCCCTAAGGTGATAATTGGTGTTACCTCTATACCTTCTTGTTTCATTGGAAAAAGAAGAAATGTAATACCTTTTTGTTTGATTCCACTATCGTCAGTCCTAGTCAAACAAAAAATCCAGTCTGCCATGTGTGCAGCAGTGGTCCATATTTTTGAACCATTCACAGTGTAATAAGTACCATCTTCTGATAATTCAGCTTTTGTCTTCAAGTTTGCTAAATCTGATCCAGCACCAGTTTCAGAGTAACCCTGACACCAGTTGACTTTTCTAGCTCTGATGTCCGGAAGAAATCTATCCTGTTGTTCTTTATTTCCATACCCCATAAGAATTGGAGCAAGCATGCTGGTCCCAAAAGGAAGGTCAAAAGGCAGAGTCGCCCTGGAAGTTTCTTGCTCCCATATGTAATGTTGGGTTGGTGTCCAGCCAGGACCACCAAATTCTAGGGGCCACTTAGGCACATCCCAACCGCCTTTTTCTTTGGCTTTTTCAAACCATCTTGAGCGCCAAGAAAAATAATCTTCCCCTTTCTTCATTTGATTATCATGAAAAAATTCTTTCACTTCTGCTTTGAATGCTAAATCTTCGGTACTAAGTTCGATATCCATAATAATAATTACTCTCTAAGATAAGAAACTAGATACTAATTGCTTTTGGCAAATTATGCCATTATCAAATTCCTGAAAAAGGTTGTTGATTAGGCCATATGTTCCCATAATTGACCTAGTAAATTTCTTTATTGAAAGAACAGATGAGTAAAGAGACAAGAAAGAGATGTGTGGTTGTTATGTACGACACATTATGTCGTCATTTCATTCCTACTTATGGTAATGAATGGGTTAAGGCTCCTAATTTTGAAAGACTAGCAAAACGATCTGTTCAATTTAACAACTTCTATGTGGGATCTATGCCATGCATGCCCGCAAGAAGGGAGATGCATACTGGCAGGTATAATTTTCTTCATCGTTCTTGGGGTCCACTGGAACCATTTGATGATTCTATGCCATCAATTTTGCATAGGAATGGTGTTCACTCTCACAAAGTTACTGATCATCACCATTACTGGGAAGATGGTGGTGCAACATACCATCAAAGATACACCACTTTTGATTTGGTAAGAGGTCAAGAAGGCGATAAATGGATTGGAGATGTAGAGAAACTTAGAGATCCAAAATACGGTGAAGGAAGATGGCCGGAGCAACAACTTCTGTCTTTTCAAAAACAGGATAATATCAATCGTGAGCACATGGGTAAGGCAGAGCTCCAACCACAATATAAAACTTTTGATTTAGGACTGAAATTTATAGAAAGAAACCAAGATGCCGACAACTGGTATCTCCAGATTGAGACCTTTGATCCTCATGAGCCTTTCTTTACTCAAGCAGAATTCCAGGAACTTTATCCACATGAATATGATGGACCCCCTTTTGATTGGCCACCTTATAGAGAAGTTAGAGAAGATGACCAAACAGTAGGTCACATTCGTTATATGTATGCTGCTCTTTTAACTTTTTGTGATCAACAATTGGGCAGAGTTTTGGATATTTTTGATAAGTACAATTTATGGGAAGATACTATGTTGTTGGTTAATACCGACCATGGGTTTTTGATGGGAGAACACGATTGGTGGGCTAAGGTCGTGAATCCTTTTTTCCAGGAAATAGCTCATATTCCATTTTGGGCCTATGATCCTCGGCATCCGGATTGCATAAACCAGGAGCGTAATGCTTTGATTCAAACCATAGATCTTGCCCCCACAGTCTTGGATTATTTTGAAATTCCTACAACGGAAGATATGCAAGGCAAATCAATTTCTGACACTATGCAAAATGATCATGAGATACGCGATGCTTCTTTGTATGGCGTTATGGGTGGACAGGTGAATGTTACTGATGGAACTTACGTGTATATGCGAGCTCATACTTCAGATGACAACACGCCTCTTTATGATTACACCTTGATGCCTACTCATATGCGTAGGCCATTCTCTCCCCGCGAGTTACAACAATGGGAGAAAGTAGATGGATTTTCTTTCATGAAGGGCTGTAAAGTGATGCAAATTCCAACCCGAACACCCTCTTTTTTTTATAACAAAGATAATCCAGTAGGCAAAGGTAAAACAGCAACCTTACTATTTGATATCCAAGCAGACCCTGGTCAGACTAAACCTTTAAATGATTTAGAGATTGAGTCACGAATGATTAGATTAATGATTAAAGAGATGGCTCGTAATGAATGCCCATCGGAACAATTTGTTAGGTTGGGCTTGCCAGAACCCAAAAGGTTGGGAAAAGGGCATGGAGATGACATGATTGAAATGCCCTCAGAGGAGAAAATAAGAGAAGCCTGCGTGCTTCAAACTGTTGAAGGTCTTGAGGCGGCCACCCATGGAGCTACAGGATTCCCAAAAATGCCATTTAGAAGTGTTGCTTGGGAAGGAGAGATGACTCTAGAAGAAGCTGCCTTTCCGGATAATCTAAGACTAAGACCAGGTTACGTCTTTAGTCAGACAAAAGAACCTCCAGAGAAAACTTGAGGTTAAAATTATTTTGAAATGAAACAAAACCAAGATAAAGTTAGCAAAGAAAATTAACATGAAGATTCTAAAAATAATTTCAATCGGTTTAGTAGTTGTCTACATTGGCTTAGTTGTTTTGTTCGAATCTTGGTTAGGCTATTCTCAACCTACAAATCCAAATAGTTTAATAATAACTACTTTTGATGATCAGGAAGCAAAGGACAGAGTACTTTCCGCAGTAAATAATGACGGTAAACTTTATGTTTCAGCGAACCATTGGCCCCGAGCTTGGTATAGGCAAGCCCTATCTAATCCCAAAGTAGAGGTGAATTACAAAGGAGAAACGAATTCCTATTTGGCTGTACCTGTTGAAGGCAAAGAACATGATAAGCTTAAGGTAGAACATGCACATCCCTTAACTTTTAGAATTCTAACGGGATTCCCTCCAAGGTATTTCCTCCGTCTGGACTTACAAGACTGAGGTCAGCTTCAATCATCCTTTTATTAGTTCATTTTTTGTGCCAGTATTAAGTGCATGAAGATATTTTTTGTATTCTTAGGAAAGGCAGTAGGAGGCTTTATTGCCCTAATTGCCTTAGTAGTGATTTCTATTTTTGTTGTGGCAAGATTCAGTGACGGACCTATTGGCAGTAAACCACCTCTACAAATGGTAACTGCTGGTCCGTTTAAAACAGGCGAGTTAGAGGTTGGCCTTGAAGAGCCGGATTGGAGTTTTCTTAAAAATTATCCTACGGTGCAATTTCAGCTTTTGGATCCACCGCGTTCTCGTACTACCTTTATTATGGAAACAAGTGGTAGGATTTTTATACCTTCAGGCTACATGAATAGCACCTTGGGTAAAATTTGGAAGCATTGGCCAATGGAAGCTGAACAAGATGGAAGGGCTATTTTAAGGGTGGATGGAAAACTCTATGAGAGGAGCATGGTTAGGATACACGAAGGTGAAATCTTAGATGATGTACTCGCGGAACTTAGTCGAAAATATGCAGGCGGGTTTCCTGTTTCAAAAAAAGACGTAGATTCTGGAAACTTATGGATTTTTGAGCTAGAGCCTAGAAAAAATTAATTCAAAATACTTTAACTCTCTAGAAAACTCTTGCTTAAAGGAAATAGTAGATTCTTACCACGAATCTAGTCTGGCTAAAGCAACGATGTCATACTTATCTGAAGTGCGTTTGAATTTCTCACCCAGATGTCCGTTAGCACCCTGAGTAAGAATTTTATCTTTCATATTCTTATTTGGTCAGTAAGGTCCACAACCTCTCAGACATAGATAGTAATGTTGAGGCTATTAAAATCCAGGCACAAGTAACAATGAAATAATCAGGAAGATTTATTTCTAAAACTTCTGAAAAAATACAGAGACAAGCTAATACAAAGTAAGCGATTCCATTGGAGCGACCTAAAAAACTTGTTCGTAACCTGTGTCCGGAAAGGGCTTTAGAATCTAGCACGTACTGTAAAAAGGACACAACTACCAAGACAGGAAGTAACAAGGGTATCCCGTGGGTTTCCGTTAGTACAAATAACAAAACAGCCACCAAAATGGCATCGCATGAGTGATCTAAAAGCCCACCAGCAGCTGATTCTTGACCTTTCTTCCTAGCAATGGGTCCATCTAACAGATCACTAAAGATAGATAAAACAAGCAGAAAACTAGCTGTCATCCACCTGCCTGAAATAATATTCCAGGCAACTACTGGAGCAATGATTATTCTAAATAAGCTTAAAGAGTTAGCTAGATTAAGAAAGCGTTTCACTTATTTTGATTTATGACCAAACAATTCTCTGTTGGCCCGAGGTAAGAACAGTAGGCCTATAACGGCATTAAATAGAATGAAAAAGTTATGCTGCAAAAAGCCAAAAGCAGCCATTTCGCCCTCATTTTCTGGAAAGAGAATTACCCAGGAAGTGATGGCAGCTGCTCTCATTGGAGTAGGTATAGTAGC
The DNA here is from genome assembly GCA_022447065.1 of SAR86 cluster bacterium. Lineage (GTDB taxonomy): Bacteria > Pseudomonadota > Gammaproteobacteria > Magnimaribacterales > Magnimaribacteraceae > AEGEAN-183. The sequence goes on from JAKUUM010000001.1 coordinate 209,021, forward strand.
AGCAAAAAATATGACAGGTAGAAGAGGAAGAAGAGCCATTGATGACATCTCCACTCCGAAGAAGCCAAGGGCTTTGGAGTAGACAAATATGGCTGCAATTAATAAAGGTGATCTCAATAAGAAAAAAGCACCGTAGTGTTTAAGCTTAGCCAGTCGAAAGACATAAAAAATTTCTAAATTTCTAATCCTATTGTTTAAAAAGAGGGGTCCTCGGAAGAAAAATACCCAAAGAATAAAGAAAACGGCACCACCGATAGCGATATATTGAATCAATCCAAATACCTCGGGTAAATCCTGGCCGCCAATAATAAAGCCTATAGTAGCCCAAACCAACAAATAGAATATTTCGCAAAACATTATGAAGAGCATTAGAGAGGCTACTTCCCATCCTGGAACTTGATCACGCTTATTTAGGTAGTAAGCCATAGCACCTTTTCCAATTTGTTCATTAAAAATAGAGATGATGTAAGCACTTGCACGAATTGGCATGATATCCGTGTATCGAATGTCTTTAATAAACCAGTTCAAACCTCTGGTTATTATTAAGGTGTCTATGGAAAAGTAGAATAGACAATAACCTGTCATCATCAAAAGCCACGGAATCCAGTTAACCGCTGCAAAAACCTTCAACATATATTCAGCTAAAGAAAGGCCTTCTCTTAGGGCTGCTCCGTTTAATCTGTAATAGAGATATGTAAAACAAGCGACAGCTATGACAAATAACAAGATTCTGCCAATCCTGCTAGATTTTCTTGGGACAACTCCTTGGTTATTCTCAGATGTGCTCAATTTTTGTTCTAATTAGGGAGGTTACAGTCTTCCCAGGCATATAAGTTTCAGTTACATTAGAAGATCATGTTTAATTGGTCAACAATTCTTCCTCAGCCCAATAATAATTATTTAGGCTCCAAGATTTCGCTTTATTTTTTAGTGATTTTAGCTTGTATGTTTACTTTTCGCGGCTGTGTTCACTATTTTGCTCCGGATGGAGGCTCTGGAATTATTGCAGGCATACCCCTAGAAACTTATCCTGAAGGAGCTGTTCAAACCATCATCACTGCTTTCGGTAATTACGGGAAGTACCATTTGGTGGAAGCTGTATTGGCTTGGATGATTATTTTTAGATGGAGAGTCTTAATACCTATTTTTCTTTTATACTTTGCGGTATCTCAGTTCTTGGGAATTATCTTGGTGACAGTGAAGCCATTACCTGTAATACCACCTGGGCAAATACAGGCTTATGTACTTTTTCCTCTTACTGTATTAGCTTTTCTATTATCTGTTAAGCAAGCAAAGTGATCCTCAGTCAAGAACAACTTTCGTTTTTTAAGGTCAACGGGTATCTAATTCTTCCCAAAATTTTAAATTCAAAGCTCTGCACCAAAGCTTGTGATTTACTGTGGTCATCCTTGCCTCAAGAAACAACAATTAAAAGAGATGAACCTTCAACTCATGCAGGTCCTTTTGCTGAGGACGATTTGGAAGATGATGTAACTAATCTTAGACAAGGATATAAATGGCAACTGAGATCTATTGGTACTGATCAACTGATGATTGATCTTGTTTTTTCAGAGACTTTGCAACAGATAGCAGAAGAGTTTTTAGGCAATGATACTTTGGTCAAGCCAAAAGTTGACGGTAAGACCATGGGTCAACATGGAGCGGCATGGCCGGGAGGACCAGTTGATCCAGCCTTAGATAACGAGGGAGCCAGAGGAATCTACGCAACACTTCCATATGGAGAAAAAGAAAGGGAACCTGATTTTTGTCACACTGACGGACACCCTTTTAATTTAAGCTTAGTAGGTTTAATTGATGATGTTCCACCCAACGGAGGAGCTTTTAAGGTCTGGCCGGGTTCACACAAAAGACTATATCCAACATTTCAAATGCAATATGACCAACCCAGAATAGCCTATTACGAACATTTACCATCTTATAAAGGCATTATTCAATCAGAAGCTTACGAAAGAGAAATTAAAAAGGTGATGGAGGATACTCATGTAGTTGATTGTTGTGGCTCAGAAGGAGACGTTGTTTTGTGGCATCACAGATTAGCTCACATGGCAGGTAACAACTATTCCAACAAAATTAGACTTGCAGTTTTATGTGATTTTATTAAAAAGGACTTAGATGAAAACAGAGCTAAGCCCCCACAAGAAAATATGTGGCAAGACTGGTCTGCGGAATTAAACGCTGCTCCAGAAACTTATTCGGACGAAATGGCAAGATCACAAAAGTTGATAGATTAAATAATTCTGGTTAAATTAAAGATAATTATTGTTGATTTTTACCTATGAAAGTACCAATAGAATTTACTGAGGAACATGTAGAGGAAAACTCTCCTCATGATAAACAGATATACAGAGATTTTTTAAGGTCAGGTGAACCCTTTCGTTCAATTATGGAAAACAACCCTTGGTTAATGCCACCCGATATTAAAAAACCCCTTGAGTGGGGGACGGGTCGTTACTGGGATACCACCGTGGCCCGAAAGCATGATTATTGGAAAGACTTTGATCTGCCTAAAGCAACTAAAGACATCAATCAGATGAGAAAAGACATCAAAGAATGGGGGTTTTGCTTAATTGAAGATGCCATGTCAAAAAAGCAGTGTGCTCGTTTTCTTGATCGTTTACTGGAACAAGCAGAAGGGGAGAGACTTGCTGGCGTTGATCAGCCAACTCCTTCGGGACAATACGTTAATACACTTATTAATAAAGGAGAAGTTTTTGCCCAGTGTATAGAACAAAACCCTGAAGCAGTTCAAGCAGGTCCAGTCATAGAACAGATTATGGACGAGACTTTAGGTAAAGGCTGGATATGTCATAGTTTTCTTTCCAACGGATCTGATCCTGGAGGTTATCCTCAGGGTCTTCATATTGATCAGGGGCCTTTGTTGCCATGGGTTACGGAAGAAGCTCCTGCTTTATTTAATAGCATGTACATACCTCAGGATGTAAACGAAAAGAATGGAAGTACACTCGTTATTCCTGGTAGCCATAATTTTTTTATAAAAGCTGGAAGTGGAGGCAAAGTAGGCAAGTTGCCTCCAGCTGTTAACTTGGAAGCCAAAGCTGGGACTGTAATGCTGTTTGATGGAAGAATGATGCATGGTACTGGAGTTAATCGAACCAAGAAACAGAGGTTTGTCGCGACTATGAGTAACGTTAAAGCTTGGACTAGAACACAAGAAAATTGGGTGATTTCTGTTGCTCCTGATATCTTAGAAAATGCTAGTCCTAAACTGCTCCACAGAATAGGTCTCCAAGCTCTAACTTATGGTGCGACAATAGAAGGGTTTGGTTTGGGTGCAGCTGGAAGAATTGGGGATCAATGGGGAAGTATTAAACAATTTAGAACTGCTTATGATCGAGGAGAGTACGAAAGAGTGAGAGAGTTATCAGTTAATTCCACTCCAGAAGACCTAAACAAAAAATACACTGTTCGAGAAGCTGTAAAAAAAGCTAGAGAATCTATAAAATCAAAATAAATTTCTAAGAAGAAGGCATTTTGGGTTTAGAGCCAATTATTCCTATATCTTCAAGTCTATCTAATTCAGCTTGTTTAAGGCCAAGGATTCCAGTGAGTACTTCATGATTGTGTTGACCAAGAGTAGGAGCAGGAGTTTTTATTGCCAATCTTTTTCCATTGATGTTAAAAGGAGCTGATGGATTTGGCTGATTTCCTACCACTGCTCTGTCCAACCACTGCCAAAAGTTTCTAGAATTAAGATGTGGATCATTTAGTAATGAGGACATAGTGTGGGTTGAAGCTGCTGGGATTTTTGCTCCTTGTAGAATATACATAAGCTTTTGCGCTTCTTTTGTAGAAGTCCATTTAGCTATGGTTTTATCAAGATCATCAAGCTTAGAAAGCCGGTCTTTTAAATCCCCAAATCTTTTCATATCTGCTCCACCTATTTCTTGAAACCTTAACCACTGATCTTCATTCAAGATTTGAATAACAATCCATTTGTCTTCACCGACACAGGGATACACTCCATGAGGGGCAAAAAATTCGGACTTATTTCCATTTCTTAAGGGTTCTTTGCCATTTGCGGTGAATTCTAAAATTCCGTGAGCAGCTAAAGGAAAAAGAGATTCTACTTGAGATAAATCTATAAATTGTCCCTCGCCTGCTTGAGCTTGATGTCTTAAAGCAATCAAAAGAGCAGAAACTCCATTTAAGCCACCCACAGCATCTCCGTAAGCCACATGGTGCATCATGGGTGGGTCAGAAGATAGACCATTAATGTGAGGTAATCCTGAAGATTGCTCTACTGTTGATCCGTAAGCACGAAACATTTTCCAGGGTCCAGTTGAACCAAAGGCAGGCATTGAAAGTAGGATGATATCTTTCTTAACTTCTTTAAAGATTTCATAACTAAGCTTTAGCTTTGGTAAAACACTTCCAGAAAAATTTTCCATCACAGCATTGGCTGTGCCAACTAATTTAAGAAGTAGTTCTCTCCCCTCTAGGCGAGATAGATCCAGAGTGATATTTCTATTATTTCTTTGCACTGAATTAAATGCAGGTGATTTCTCAGCTCCATCGTCATCAATCCATTCTTGGGTTGCTTCCCAGCTTCTCCACCAGTCAAAATTCTCACAACTCTCTACTTTAATTACATCCGCACCCAAGTCTGCTAAGTTTCTTGCTGCCAACGGTCCTGCCCAGCCCATGCTTAAGTCAATAATACGTATACCTTTCAGTGAGTTGTTAGTCTTCATTTATCAAAACTCAGGGTGTTTTCACCTAAATCAGCTACATATCCTCCAAAAGAAGGAGGTGTTTCCATTAGTCTAAAAGGGACACTTGGAACTTTTATACTATCTTTATCTGATAGAACCGCAAAAGTGAAAGCTTCTCGCTCTAGAAACTGGTCCACTTCTAAAAGCTCCTCCATTGTTGGAACTTGAACCAAAGGAATAGCCTCTTCTTGGGCTTTGTAAAAAAGATCCTTGGCGGAAAAATTTAATAGTCTTTCTTTTATGACTGGTTCTATAGTTGCTATATCTTGTAATCTTCCTAAAGAGGTTTGATATTCAGGAACTAAAGCTAAATCTTCCATTTTTAACAATTTACAAAAAGCGTGCCACTGACTTGGAGTTAAGACTGTTAAACCTATCCATCCTTCTTTACAGGGAAATACACCTAAAGGATAAGTAGGGGCGAATCTATTCACTCCAAGTCTTCTGCCTTCAAGTCCAGTATTAAAAAATGAAACTGCCCCAACCTCTGTAAAGCAAAGGGATGCTTCATAAATACTGGTTTCTACTAGACTAGGCTTCTTATTATTTCCTAATTCAACCCCTAAAACTAGGCCTAAACTTCCTATAAAGGCAGCCATTCCTCCTACTATCTGAGCTTGATACCCACTTGGAATAATAGGGGGACCTTCTACCGAACCTAGGCCCCTAAGCATTCCATTTAATGCAAAACACTGAGCATCAGTGCCAATAAAGTTATCGTAATTACCCCCATTTCCGTACCAAGAAATATCTGAAAAAACACCTCTAGAAATAGAAGAGAGTTCTGATTTCTCACCATTATTTAATACCAGGTCAGCACTGGAAATTAAATCTTCAAGTGATTCTTTTCTGAGTTTATCTTTTCTAACGCTTAGCTTTTTAGTATTCAAATAAGCATGCATAGCGCTCTCATCTTTTCCTTTAATGAAGGGCGGAGATTTACGAGTTTCGAAGCCTGATTGCGGTTCGAGATTAATAACTTCTGCACCGTAGTCAGCAAAAATTTTTGAACAATACTCGGTGCTTATTGAACCGCCAATATCTACTACCCTTAATCCTTCGAGTGCTTTGGTCATAATTCTATTTAATTAAAATTATCATCATTTTTTCCCAGTCACTACTTTTTCTTTAACAGTCCTACATTGTACTTGTCAGAAAATGGTATTAACATTATTCCAACGTGAGTTTAATAGGGGGTTTTTATGTTTACTAGAATGGACGAAGGTACTCAAGAGGATTGGGAACACATAGGTGCTGAACATCTCCCGCATATAGTAGATATGCCCAATCGGGTAATAGGTATGTTGGAGCAGCTTGAGAATTTTACTGGTGGATTTGCAGTAGATCAGCTGCACCACTGCCTACAAACAGCAACAATGGCTAGAAATGCAGGTGCAAGTGATGAAATGGTCTTAATCAGCTTAAT
>JAKUUM010000010.1 GCA_022447065.1 SAR86 cluster bacterium
CACAGTGGTATTCAAGTAGATATCTCTGATGACGGCAATACCCTAGCTATCGGTGCTAGAAGGAATGATGGCAATGGCGAAAATGCTGGGCACGTTCGCATCTAAGATTGGAATTAAATAATGGTTGGCATTAGATTTTTTATTGATATTTACATTCTTGTTTTCCTTGGTACAACTTATGGTGCAAGTCCTATTGAGACCACCAACATGATGAAGATTAAATAAAGAAATTAAGCCGCTTTAATTGATAACCCAAAATCGTTAGCTGAAACCTTTACTTCCGAACCTTCCTTAATTTCTTCGTTTATTATTTTTTCAGCCAAAGGGTTTTGGAGATGATTTTGTAAAACTCTCCTCAGAGGTCTGGCACCGTAAACAGGGTCAAAACCTTTTTCAACTAGCCAGGATTTTGCTTTCGAATCCAGCTCAAGACTGATATGTTTTTCGTTCATCAAGTTGTTGAGAGAACTAATTTGAATGTCAAGTATTCCCTCTAAATCTTTTTTAGAAAGTTTTTCAAAAATGAGAATCTCATCAATTCGGTTGATAAATTCTGGACGAAAAGTCCTGTTAATCTCTTCATTAACCAATAACTTTTGTTCTTTGGTTAAAACCGGTGTTTTTGAATCAATTAAATATTGGGACCCTAGATTGGAAGTCATTATGAAAACCACGTTAGTAAAATCTATGGTTTTTCCTTGACCATCAGTTAATCTGCCGTCATCTAAGATTTGCAGAAGGACATTAAAAACATCCGGATGAGCTTTCTCAATTTCGTCGAGTAAAATAATTTGGAAGGGTTTTCTTCTCACAGATTCAGTGAGAGATCCTCCCTGTTCGTAACCGATATAACCAGGAGGAGCACCAAGCATTCTAGAAACAGAATGTTTTTCCATATATTCAGACATATCTAGTCTGGTCATAGCTGACGCATCATTAAATAAATACTCTGCTAGAGCTTTAGTCAGTTCCGTCTTTCCTACCCCTGTAGGCCCCAAAAACAAAAAGCTTCCAATGGGTCTTCTTTTATCCTGCAAACCTGCTCTGGCTCTCCTTACTGCATTAGAAACGGCCTTGATAGGGTTGTATTGTCCTATGACTCTCTTAGAAAGGCATTGCTCCATTGACAGCAATTTGTCCTTTTCTTCTTTCAGGAGATCAGTAACGGGTATGCCAGTCCATCTTTGAACAACTTTAGCAATGTCTTTTTCAGCAACTTCTTCCTCAATCTGCAGATCAGATGAAGCCCAATTTGCATTTTCAAGTCCTTGCTCTATTTCTGGAATGGTCCCGTATTTAATTTCACTTGCCTTTTCCCATTCCGAATTACGTTCAGCTGATTCTAACTCTAACCTTGCTTGGTCCAAGTTTTCCTTCAGTCTTTGAAGGGAAGATATTCTTTCTTTTTGTGCCTGCCATTTGGTGCTTAAATCCAAGGATTCGGCTTCTAGTTTATTAAGGTTTTCGACAATCTCTTTTATTCTTTCTTTTGAGTCTTTATCGGATTCTTTCATCAACGCTTCTTTTTCAATTTTCAATTGGATGATTTTTCTATCAATGAGATCTAAGCTTTCTGGTTTGCTGTCTGCCTGCATTCTGATGCTTGAACAAGCCTCGTCCATTAAATCTATCGCCTTATCTGGCAAAAACCTTTCGCCGATGTAACGTGAAGAAAGTCGAACCGCAGCGATTACTGCTTTGTCACTAATTCTAATGCCGTGATGTAGCTCATATTTCTCCTTAAGACCCCTTAGGATGGAGACAGCATCTTCTGTGGATGGCTCATTGATTAAAACGGATTGGTATCTTCTGGCTAGAGCAGCGTCTTTTTCTATATGCATCCTGTATTCATCAAGGGTAGTAGCTCCTATCATATGCAGTTCACCTCTAGCTAACGCCGGCTTAAGCATATTAGATGCATCCATGGCTCCGTCCACTTTTCCAGCACCCACTAGAGTATGTAATTCATCAAGGAAAAGTATGATATCTCCTTCGTTGGCTTTAATTTCATCTAAAACGGATTTTAGCCTTTCTTCAAATTCTCCTCGGTATTTGGAACCAGCAAGAAGGGCGGCTAAATCCAAAGCAAGTAGCTTCTTATGCTTTAAGCTCTCAGGAACATCGCCTTTTATTACTCTTTGAGCTATTCCTTCCACTATGGCAGTTTTACCGACCCCCGGATCTCCAATTAAAACAGGATTATTTTTGGTTCTCCTGGAAAGGATTTGTAAAATTCTTCGTATTTCTTCTTCTCTCCCGATCACTGGATCAAGCTTGCCATTTAATGCCAAATCAGTAATGTCAATAGTGAACTTCCTCAAACTATCTAGGGTATTTTCTCCATCTTGCGTATTGATGGTCTTTCCTTTTCTTACTGTTTCTGCTTGGTCTTGGATAGTTGATAAATTAAGGCCAATTTCTCCTAATACTTCTTTAATCTTAGGATCATTTGATGCTACAAGTGCCACGAAAAGTTTATCTGTAGCTACAAAAGAATCCTCTGAGTTCTGAAGCGATTTTTCAGCGTTCTGCAAAACAGACAACGAAGAATTGGAAAAGGATTGTTGGTTTGGATCTAGATTTTTAACTGTAGGTAACTCTTCAATTTTTTTATCAGTTAACTCTATAAGCTTTTCTGGTTGGGTTCCTTGGGAGATAAAAATTTCCTTAACTAATTCATCTTCCAGCGATGATCTGAATATGTGCAAGGGTTCAACTAATTGATGATTATTGGCTGAAGCAATAGAACATGCATTCAAGACAATGTTTCTTGAATTTTCAGTAAATTTATTTAAATCCATAACCTTAAGATTGGTGTAAAAACTAGAAATTCAAGCTAAAAATCCATGCATTGGTGACTTCAATGCAAAAAAAGCATGTAAACTTAGGGCCTCGATATTTATGAATCTTGATTTAACGATACTGCTAGTCTTGGCACTTTTAGCTCTAGTTGGCTGGAATATATATCTTTCTTTGGGTAGAAGGGAGAATAAACAAGAAGAATCTAGATTGAATGACATAAAAACTTCATTGTCTTCCCAATCTTCTTCACTTGAAGGTCTAATTAGAGATGTTGCTTCTTTTCAAGATCCACTAAACAAACTTAATAGATATTTATCAGGGGGCACCCTAGCAGGGAGTTTTGGTGAATGGTCTTTAGAAGCAATTATTACAGATATTTTTCCCCCAGATAAATTTGAAACAAATTGTGAAATTATTACTGGTTCTGGTCAAAGAGTTGAATTCGCAATCAAGTTACCAGATGGCCTCTTGCCTATTGATGCAAAATTCCCCTCTGCCTTGTATGACAATTATATTGACGCTTCTAATAGAGGAGAGAAGGATTCAGTAAATAACGCCCGCACAGCTATAAAAAGACACGTTATTAATGATGCTAAGGATATAAAAGAAAAATATATTCAAGCAGGTAAAACAATTGATTTAGGCGTTATGTTTATTCCGAGTGAGAGCCTGGTACAATTAATCGATTCCATTGAGGACCTGAGGAAAACTGTTTTTCGAGATAGCAGGGTTTTGGTCATGGGTCCTAACTCCCTAGCGGCTTATTTAATTAGTATTCACATGGGGTTTAGGAATTTGGCTTTAAATGAAAGGGCTGAAGAGATTCTGGTTGAGTTTGGAAACCTAAAGAAAGAGTTTGAAAGTTTTGAAAGTTCTACTGAAGATCTGGTTAAGAAAGCAGAAGCAATGGTTAAAGCCGTTGACAAACACGAAACCAGGGAAAGGCAAATGAATAGAGCTTTAAGAAAAATGGAAGAAATGGGAGAAGACACTAAAGAAAAGGATTAATAAACTTCTTTAAAGTTTTTTAGACATGAGTGAATGGTGGCGAGGCGGGGTGATTTATCAAATTTATCCCCGGTCTTTTCAAGACAGCAACAATGATGGGATAGGTGATTTAAGAGGAATTACCGAGCGTCTTGATTACGTAGCCAAATTGGGAGTCGATGGCATCTGGATCTCCCCGATCTTCACTTCCCCTATGAAAGATATGGGTTATGACGTTTCTGACTACAGAGATATAGACCCGTTATTTGGAACCTTAGAAGATTTTGATAAATTATTAGAAAGAGCCCATTCCTTAGGTCTTAAGGTGATGATTGATCAGGTGCTCTCTCACAGTTCTGATCAACACCCTTTCTTTGAACAGAGCAGACAGGACCGGAACAACGATAAATCCGACTGGTATGTCTGGGTTAATCCTTTGCCGAGTGGAAATCCGCCTAACAACTGGCTCTCTATTTTTGAAGGCATGGCATGGGAGTGGGAATCCAGAAGAAAGCAGTATTATCAACATAATTTTCTAGTGAGTCAGCCCGATTTTAATTTTCACAACCCAGAAGTCAGGAAGTGGTTGTTATCCAATGTCAGGTTTTGGTTAGAGAGAGGAGTGGATGGCTTTAGGTTAGATACAGTAAATTATTATTTTCATGATCAACAGTTGAGGAACAATCCACCTCGTAAGGAAGCTGTTGAACATCCTCCTGTCAACCCTTATTACATGCAAGATCATGTTCATTCCATCAGTCAGCCAGAAAACATTGATTTTGTAGAAGACCTAAGAGCTTTACTGGATGAGTTTGGAGATACGGCTATGGTTGGTGAAATTAGTAACCTGGATTTAATGGCTGAATACACTGCAGGCAGTAATCGTTTGCACCTGGCTTACAGTTTTGAATTGTTGGGACCCATCTTTTCTGCTCAACATGTTAGGAAATGTATCGAACATTTCTTCAATATCGCTCAGAAGGGCATTCCTTGTTGGAGTTTTTCAAATCATGATGTAATTAGGCACGTTAGCAGATGGGCTTCACTTGGAAGTACTCCAGAAGCTTTGGCAAAGCAAACGGCCGCCTTGTTATTAAGCCTCGAAGGTTCAATTTGTTTATTTCAAGGAGAAGAACTAGGCCAACTTGAAACCAAGATAGAATTTGAAGAGTTAAAGGATCCTGTTGGTCTAAGGTTTTGGCCAAAAAACAAAGGTAGAGATGGTTGCCGAACTCCTATGTCTTGGGATTCCGGCTTACCTTATGCAGGATTTTCCAAAAATGAACCCTGGTTACCGGTTAAATCACCCCAAGTCAGCCGATCAGCAAAGCAACAAGAAAATGATCAGAATTCAGTGCTTTCATTTTACCGTCGAATGATTTGGTTTCGTCAAAACAGTGATGCACTAAGACAAGGAAAAACTACTTTCTTTGAAACAGATGAGCCGGTTTTAGCTTTTTCTAGAAAGACAGAAGAAGAAAATGTAATTTGTGTTTTTAATTTATCTAAAGAAGAAGTATCAATAGAAGTAGAGCATCTGAAACACTCTGAAACTTATCCCAAGTTTAATGCCAAGCTGGATACAAAAAAACTGATATTGGGAGCTAATGGCTTTCATTTTTTTATTCCAGATTCAGATAATGATGTAGTTATTAAGTATCCTTAATTAAAATAGAGCTATGAACGAAAGCTTAAAAGTTAATAACTATTCTAGACCCAAACTGGAAACACCCAACGGTCAGAATCGCTTGTTGTTGCACAGTTGTTGTGCTCCTTGTGCAGGAGAGATTATGGAAGCGGTGGCTGCCTCAGACATGGAAACAACTGTATTTTTCTATAATCCCAATATTCATCCAATTGAAGAGTATGAAATTAGAAAAAGAGAAAACAAAAGGTTTTGTGATCAGTTGGGTTTTGAGTTTGTTGATGTGGATTATGATAAGGAGAATTGGTTTAAACGCATTAAGGGCCTTGAAGACGAACCTGAAAGAGGGGACCGTTGTACGAAATGTTTTGATATGAGATTCGAGCGGTCAGCGCTTTATGCTCACGAAAATGATTTTCCCTTATTTGCAACCACTCTGGGTATATCGAGATGGAAGGACCTGGATCAAGTTAATGATTCCGGATTAAGAGCTGCAAAGCCATACAAAAATTTAATTTTTTGGGATTTAAATTGGAGAAAAAAAGGAGGTTCCTCTCGTATGATAGAAATCTCCAAACGAGAAGAATTTTATCAACAAGAGTATTGCGGTTGTGTTTATAGTCTCAGGGACACCAACAGGTGGAGAAAAGAAAATAATCGATCTCGGATTATCAGAGGCGTAAAGCATTACAGTTAAGCGTTTAATTCCTATAGTCCAAAGGGGGGTCTCTGTCTCCCAATAAAGGAACGTATTCAAAGTCCTTACCTACTCTATTTTCAAGCTCTTGTTTGGCTTTTAAAACAACGGAAGGATTCAAATAAATTTCTTTAGCTGTTTCAGATAAAACCTGAACTGCCAACTTCATTCCCTTTAATCCTATTGTGGTACCTCCCGAAGCCACAGCTTGCCAGGAGTGGGCAGGAGTTCCTGGTACCCAGGAGGCTATTCTGGCTCCTGCAGTTGGAACCAGCCAACTGATATCCCCAACGTCAGTTGATCCATATCCGTGTATAGATTGGTAAGGTAAGATTTTTTCCTGATCCCCTATGCTGGCTTTAGGATCTAAGAGAGTTTTGTAAAGTGCTTTGGCAAATTCCTTTTCATCGTGGTCATAAATAATACCTCCCCTGAGTGACAAATGTTTGTGCATTATTTGTTGTAATACTTCATTGGGCATGACCGAATAATTTCCATGCATTACCTCATAATTGAAAGTTGTTTCAGTACCCAGAGCAGCTCCTTCAGCAGCTTTAACAACTCTTTCAAAGATCTCTTCTACTACTTGTCTTCTTGGGTGTCTTACGTAGTAATAAACTTCAGCTTCATCTGGAACAACGTTCGGAGCCAGACCGCCTTTTGTAATCACGTAATGAATTCTCGATTCTTGGGGAACATGTTCCCTCATCAGGTTAACCATCATATTCATTGATTCCACGCCGTCTAATGCTGATCTGCCTTTATCTGGAGCACTGGCAGCGTGAGCTGAAAGCCCCTTAAAATTAAACTTAGCTGATTTATTTGCATTGGAAGTCCTAGGCCTTGCATGATTAACGCTTCCCGGGTGCCAGTGAAGCACCACATCTATGTCATCAAATAGTCCTTCTCTGGCCATATATACCTTTCCAGAACCGCCTTCTTCAGCTGGAGTTCCATAAAATCTTACGGTTCCATTCTTTTTGTTCTCCGATAACCATTCTTTAATGACAACGGCTGCCCAAGCTGAGCCAGCACCGAATAGATGATGTCCGCAAGCGTGACCTGCAATGTTATCTTTATACTTTTCTTTGAAAGGTGAAGCGCTTTGAGCAATACCAGGCAAGGCATCAAACTCACCTAGGATACCTATGATGGGAAATCCATTTCCAAATTCTGCGGTGAATGCAGTAGGGATATTTGCTATATTTTCTTCTATCGTAAAACCTTTTTTCTTTAGGCTTTCTTTAAGTAAATTAGAACTTTCATACTCCTGATATCCCACTTCCGCTAGATCCCAGATCGATAAAGCAATGTTTTCATATTCTTTTTGATGGAAGTTTATGTTTCCTTCCAAGGATGAGTTAGCTAATGATTCGTTAGAGGAGAGGAGGCTAAAAATTACTAAAGTGCTGAAGGTAAAGATTCTATTTAACACGATTCTGATGGCGAAGTAGTTTAGTTTTTTTGTTTTCATTTCTTTTATCTATTTTGGGTTCTACAGTCCAAAAGGGCAAATTGATTTTACATTATGCTTTAAGTTGTATAATGCGTTTTAAATAGACGTGTCAAAACGTGTCAAAGTTTTAAAGAAAAGCCTTTTGAAACGTCTAAAAAGTGACAAAAAGTGACAAAAAGTGACAATTTCTTTTCAAGTTCCGTCCCAAGATTTGTAACAAAGTCATTATTTTTTGATTTTTGTTGCTATTTACGGACCGGTAGTTCAGTTGGTTTAGAACGCTGCCCTGTCACGGCAGAGGTCGCGAGTTCGAGTCTCGTCCGGTCCGCCACTTTTTTGACTGAGGGAAGATAAATTACTAAACTAAGAAAATAAAATTATGCATTGGTATTACACAGAAGGGTACTTAACTGTAAAAGTAGACGGAGAAGAACATAAGTTTTCTTTAGAAGAGCTTATTGCTAGCTCTTCTGTTTATAAGGAGAGAAGAAAAAAAGTACAAATAGTTTTCATTCTTTCATTAATAATAATGGGCTCTATGCAGTATGTTGGAGGAGGATTGCCAGCAGATCAAAATATCTACTTTTACATTGGTTACTTTGCTACACCATTATTTGTATCTGGACTGTTATCTTTTCTTTCTTATCTTTATTTCAGGTACTCAAAAAAAGAAATAAATAAATTGGACTCCATGTTTAAAGAGCATTTAAGCCCTTAAAAATATCCTCTAGCTGAGCCACCATCCACTTGGATGGCCAGTCCAGTCATGTAAGAAGCTCTTTCTGAAGCCAAGAAAGCAATAAGGGCAGCTAATTCTTGAGGTTCTCCAATTCTTCTCATCGGAATACTTTGAGCAGAAATCTTTTCTATCTCTTTTAATGTTTGCCCGGTTTCTTTGGCTGTTACAGAAAAAAGGGTGGTTATTCTATTCGTCCTGGTACTCCCTGGGCAGACGGTATTTACCGTGATGCCATCTTTACCAACTTCATCGGACAACGCTTTTGCCCACCCCAAAACACCCAATCTTATGCTGTTGCTGAGAAATAAATTACGAACAGGGGTTTTTACTGACACTGAGGATATATTAATAATACGACCCCATTTCTTTTCTTTCATTTTCGGTAGAACCAAATGAGACATTCTTAAGGCAGACATCATGGTTAGATTAATAGCTATCTGCCAATCTTCATCACTTAGGTTTTCAAAAGTCCCAGGTGGTGGTCCTCCAACGTTGTTAACTAATACCTCTATCTCTCCAAGTTTTTTTTCGACATCGGCGTGCAGTTCTTTAATGTCCTTATGAACGCTTAAATCAGCTTCAAATGTTTCAACTACAGCTCCAGTTTCATTAACTATCTCTTGTTTGGCTAAAAACAACTTCTCTTTATTTCTTGAACATATTGCAACTTTTGAACCCTCCTTAGCCAACTCTAAAGCTGCTGCCTTACCCAAGCCCTCACTGGCAGCACAAACCAAAGCAACCTTACTTTTGAGGTTTAAATCCATGTTTTACTTTTTTATTTCTAAGGGGGTATTATGTCTAAAATAAAAGGAGTTAGGGGTAAAATGTCTAAAATGGTTTTTGTATCTTAATGTTGTTCTGGTTCTTTTCTTTCTTTTGAGGTTTTAATTTATTACACAATATATGACTAAGAAACTTAACATCTTCTTTTTTTCTTTGTATCTAGCAACTTCATTAGGGGCTGCCGAGAATGATCTTCCTATAATTGATTACAGCACTATTTCACATCCTGAATTGGGAACTGGGGGCATGGTGGTCAGTCAGAGGAAAGTAGCAAGTGAAGTTGGTGCCGAAATCTTAAGGCAAGGAGGCAACGCTATAGATGCTGCCGTAGCTACGGCTCTAACCTTAGCCGTGGTACTTCCTCGAGCTGGAAATTTAGGCGGTGGCGGTTTCATGCTTATTTATTCTAATGAACTCCAAAAAACAATAGCCATCGATTACAGGGAAATGGCCCCAGCAAAAGCTTCAAGGGATATGTTTTTGGATAACAAAGGAAATTATGACAGGAAGAAGGCACAATTTTCTCTCTTATCTGCTGGAGTTCCCGGGACTGTAGCTGGTCTTTACTACGCTCTTGAGAAATATGGAACTTTATCTTGGAATGAAGTATTAGATCCCGCTATTAACCTTGCAGAAAATGGATTTAAAGTACCCCATGATTTGTCTTCTGTGCTAACTAATTACAAAAATCGTTTAACAGCAAATCAGGCTACTGCGGAAGCTTATTACAAGAAGAACAAAGTTCCTTACAAGGTAGGGGAGGTTATGAAACTTCCCGATCTTGCTTGGAGTTTAAAAGAGCTTAAGCAGTATGGACCAAGCGCTTTTTATCAAGGTGAGATAGCAAAGAAAATAGTTGCTGAGATGGAGCGGAATGGAGGATTAATTACTTTAAAAGATCTGGGCAATTATAAAGTAAAGGAAAGAGTTCCTATAAAGGGAACCTATAAAGGTTATGAAATTGTTTCTATGCCACCAAGCAGCTCAGGTGGAGTCCATCTTATTCAGATGCTGAACATGTTAGAACCTTTTTCTCTAAATGAAATGGGATTCGGATCAGCAGAAACTATACATTTGTTGTCAGAAGTTATGAAAAGAGCTTATTCAGATAGAAGCAAGTATTTAGGAGATACTGACTTTGTTGAAGTTCCTCTCAAAGGATTAACCAGTAAAACTTATGCTAAAAACCTGTTAAAAGAAATTTCTTTGTCTAAAGTAACCTCTTCAAAGGATATCTCTCATGGCAATCCTTTGCCCTATGAGAGCCCTGATACGACTCATTTCTCTGTTATGGATGATCGAGGCAATGTTGTTTCTAATACATATACTCTAAATTTTTCTTATGGATCAGGAATAGTGATTCCTGGAACTGGTATTCTTATGAATAATGAGATGGATGATTTCTCTTCAAAAAAAGGAGTGCCAAATGCTTATGGATTGGTAGGCTTTGAAGCCAATGAAATTCAAGGAAGAAAAAGACCTTTAAGTTCAATGACACCTACCATTGTCTTTAAAGATGGAAAACCTTATCTTGTACTGGGTAGTCCAGGTGGGAGTAGAATTATAACTACGGTACTGCAAGTAGTGTTGAATGTATTAGAGCATAAGATGAACATTAAGAAGGCCGTTATAAGTCCTCGTATTCACCATCAATGGCTGCCGGATGTCCTTTTAGTGGAAGAGGGTTTTAGTTCAGACACTTTATCCTTATTAAAAGCAAAGGGTCATACTATTCGGCCTTCAAGAACCATGGGGAGCGTTCAAGCCATTGTTTCAAGTGGAGATTATTTTTATGGAGCTGCAGATCCCAGAAGGCCTTCTTCTGGTGCAGTTGCCGTTAATCCTCAGTAGATGATTAAGAGGTTTTATTTAATTTCTATTATTGCTTCTTCGATTCTTTTCCTCAATGGAATAGAGTCGGCATCTGATTCCATATTTCGTTATACCGACAGGGTTCACCCTGAAATTGCGAATACCAATATGGTGGTGAGTCAAAATAAACTGGCCACTGAAGTCGGATTCCAAATTTTGAAACAAGGTGGTAATGCTGTAGATGCGGCAACGGCCATGGGCTTTACTCTTGCAGTTGTTTTACCCAGAGCAGGAAATCTTGGTGGAGGAGGATTTATGCTCATTTATGATTCTTCAGAAAGAAAAGTTTCGACCATAGATTATCGTTCGGCCGCTCCCAAAGCCGCCAAAAGTGAAATGTTCTTAACTGAATCCGGAGTAATAAGATATGGTTACTTGGTAACTGCTGTACCTGGAAGTGTTGCAGGCTTGTTAAAAGCCCATAGCAATTATGGGAGATTATCCCTTCAAGAAGTAATGCAGCCTTCAATCGAGTTAGCTTCGAATGGATTTAAAGTTACTTACGACCTTCATCAAGCACTAAATTTTGGAAAGATTTCAATGCTTAAAGATAATGAGAGCAAAAAGAAATTTTATAATTATAAAAAACAGGCTCTCTCGCCAGACTCTTGGTTAACTCAACCTGAGCTTGCAAAAACCCTTAAAGTCATAAGCAGAAAAGGGAAAGATGGTTTTTATAAAGGAAGAATAGCGCAGTTAATCTCAAAAGCATCTTCTAGAAATGGTGGTTTGATAACGGAACAAGATTTAGCTTCCTATAGAGCAAGAGAGAGGGTTGCAATAGAGACAGACTACCGGGGTTATAAGGTAGTTACCATGCCTCCAACAGCAAGTGGAGGACTCGTACTTCTACAAACCCTAAATATCTTAGAAAACTTTAATTTAAAAGAATTTGGACACAATTCAGCTAATTCCATACACATTCTCTCTGAGAGCATGAAAAGAGCTTTTGCTGACAGAACTCGTTACCATGGAGACCCTGATTATTTTCCTGTTCCAATAAGTAAATTGATTAGCAAGGCTTATTCAAAGAAAAGATCCTTAACGATAAATTTAAAAAAGGTGACACCATCCAAGGAGATTTTTCCTGCAGATATCATAGTTTTGGATGAGAGCCCAGACACCACTCATTTTTCTGTTATAGATTCTGAAGGAAATGCTGTTTCAAATACTTACACCTTAGGTTCTTCTTTCGGTTCGGGAGTTACAATTCCAGGAACGGGTTTTTTACTTAATAATCAAATGAGAAATTTTTCTCATCTTTATGGGAAATCAGATGAAGTAAGTCTTTCAACTAGTGCCGCTAATAGATTGCAGCCAGGTAAAAGAATGATTAGCACCCAAACTCCCACGATGGTGTTTAATCCAAAAGGTGATCTTTTCATGATTCTAGGATCACCTGGCGGGGGAGGGATACCCAATATTGTCACACAAGTTATCTCTAACATTATTGATCACGAGATGGGGTACGCTGAAGCCATTATTTCACCAAGAATTAACCAAAGACTTGGAGGAAAGTTAGAACTAGAGACAGGCTTTAGTTTAGATACAATTAAATTATTAACTTCAAAAGGGCATGAACCTGTTCAAGCACCCTCTATGGGTAGTGTTCAGGCTATTTTCGTTGAAGAGCCTTTTATTTATGGCGTATCGGATACCAGGAGGCCAGGTGCTACTGCGAAAGGAGAGACTAATCTAAAGTAAAAAGGCAGGAACCAAGAAAACTGCAACTATGGATACCAGAACTATCCCTACAAGATTTAAAAGAAATCCCGCTCTCGCCATCTGAGGAACTTTGATTAACCCTGAACCAAAGACTATGGCGTTGGGTGGAGTGGCTACGGGAAGCATAAAGGCACAACTTGCAGCAATGGCGACGGCAGCAGTAACCAAGATTGGATCAAAATTGGATTGTATTGCTACGGCAGCTACCACAGGCATGAAAGTAGCAGTGGTTGCCATATTAGAGGTTAGCTCAGTTAAGAAAACAATCATGGTAACAACTAGTATGACTATTAGAACAATACTTATATCCCCTGGGATAAGGTTACCTAACCAAATCGCTAACCCAGTGCTTTGAACAGCATTAGCTAAACTTAATCCGCCTCCAAATAAAACTAAAAGGCCCCAAGGAACATTTTCTTGAGCATCTTTCCAATCAAGCAGAGGCCCTTTCTTTTCTGAGTCACCGCTAGGCAATAAAAACAAAACCAAAGCAGAAATCATGGCAATTCCTGCATCAGACAGATAAGTCAAACCTGGAATATTGTCCAACGCACTTCGAGACAACCAAGCCAAAGCGGTGAGTACAAAAATAATAAATACTCGGACTTCTGCGCCTCTAAATTTTCCTAAGTCTTTTTTAAGGTCACTCAATAAAGATCTTGTTTCAGGAGAAGTTTCAAAATTAATAGGAAAAATAATTTTAGTAAGAATAAACCAGCAGATAGGTAACATGGTCGCGCTGAGAGGAACCCCTACGAGCATCCAGTCTGTAAAACTTATATCAAGGTTGTAATTATCTGACATAAAACCAGCTAGCATGCCGTTAGGTCCGGTTCCTATTAAGGTTGACATACCTCCAATAGTAGCCCCATAAGCAATACCCAATAGAAGAGCCAATTGGAAATTATTGATTTGTTTCTCTGAAAGCCCGGTAACAGTATCTTTGACGACTGTGATGACAGCTAGTCCAATTGGTAAAAGCATAATAGTAGTAGATGTATTCATTACCCACATACTGATTACAGCAGCAGTCAACATAAATCCACCTACCAAAGATGCTCCGTTAGAGCCAGCTGATTCAAGAACAATCAAGGCTATTCTTTTATGTAGATTCCATTTTTGAATCGCCGTAGCTATCAAAAATCCTCCAAAGAAAAGGTAGACTATTTTATTCGCATAGGGAGATGCAGCGGATTGAATGTCTGAAATTCCAAAAATGGGAAAAAGTGCTAAAGGAACTAATGCCGTGACCGCGACTGGCACAGCTTCGGTAGCCCACCAGATTCCCATTAATAGAAACAGAGCAGCTGTCCTATGTCCCTCGGGACTAAGGCCTTCTGGAGTTGGCATTAGCAGAACTAAAGCTAACGTGCCTAGTCCTAAATAAAATCCTAAATTATCTAAAACTCTTTGCATGAAGAAACTTATACTATAAGAAAAAGGGAGCCTAAGCCCCCTTTTTAATATTTAAGGTCTATTTAATATTTAATTGGAAATCTAGATAGAAGTTCCTTCCATAGTCTTGATGAGCATCAGCATAGTATCCATAATATCTATCTGCTGTAGGAGCTCTTTCATCCTCAAGATTTTTTACAGCAAATCTAACTCTTGCATTATTGCCTCTTAAATCAAAGTTATAAGACATTGTTAGATTCATTGTTGTCATACTAGGAACAACATAAGCTACGCCATTCTTTAAACCTAATGAAGTTTGCTCAAATGAACCTTTCTTAAGTCCAGTTAAGCTAACTCTATATGGCCCTTTGTCCCAAGACACTCTTACAGAGTGTTTGTTGTCATAGACTCCGTCTTTTCCAAGCAGATCACCAAAACCTTTTAAAGGAATTGATTCTGGGATTTCGCCGCTGTCTTTTTTGGCTTGAAGGTCAGCAAAATCTCCACTCGCTTTTTGCTCAAATTTATCAAGAAATGTTCCATAGTATCGAACATCAAAATCACCATAATTGCTTTCAAAATTGTAGTAGACACCAACATCGGTACCTTCAACAGTTCTTAAAGCCATATTAGTGTAGTCATTTTGAATGTATTTAATATCACCAAAAGGGCATACACCTGCTGCAGCAAAACCAGCTGCGTCACCTTCATCAGGAGCCTCCCTCACAACCAAAGGATCTCCTGCAAAAGTGTCACAATTATTTGTTCCATTTGCAAATCGTAAAAGCATGTCATTGACCGTTTGGTTTTCACGACCGAACAAGCCAATAGTTTTGTCTTTTTCAATGGTCCAAGTATCAACGGTAACTAATAAATTGTCTGTTGGAGTTAGCACAAAACCAAAGGATGTGTTATCTGATTCTTCAGCATCAAGACCTGATGCACCTGTTGCCATTCTTTGAATGGTGTAACGTGAATCAGAATCAATCACATTCTCAACGCTTTGCACTGCATTAACTTGAAATGCTGCTCGGTCATATCTTGTTCCAGATCTTACAACAGTCTTTTCATTCACCTGAATGATATTTGGAGCTCTAAAAGCTGTTGAGAAAGCGCCTCTTAAATACATCCATGGAGCTACGTCCCAGCCTAAGGCAAGTTTCCCTACCGTGGCGGAGCCAAAGTCAGAGAAATCTTCATTTCTAAGTGCTAATTGCATGTCAACTTTTTCAGCTACAGGAATTTGCAATTCAGCAAAGAAAGACGTTACATCTCTTGAACCTGAAACATCTCCTGTGGGTGATGAATTCAAAACATCTGCAACTAAAGGATAGGTATCACCTTCGTAGTCAGTATAGGTGATAGT
The DNA here is from genome assembly GCA_022447065.1 of SAR86 cluster bacterium. Taxonomy (GTDB): domain Bacteria; phylum Pseudomonadota; class Gammaproteobacteria; order Magnimaribacterales; family Magnimaribacteraceae; genus AEGEAN-183. The sequence goes on from JAKUUM010000010.1 coordinate 15,471, forward strand.
TCCATCTAATCTTGGATCTCTGTCATCATCCATTTCTTCATCACGAAGCTCAAACCCTAACAAGAGGCCTACGTCTCCTGCCGGAAGCGTCCACAATTCATTATTGGACATTTTAAAATCAAACATTGTGAGTTCGCTTGAGCCTTTTCTGTAAACATCAATAAGAGTCCGCTCTATATTAGTCTCATAATTACCCCCGGTAAATGGGTTGTAAGCTGCTGCAGTAGCGTCATTTAAAGCTTCTTTTAAAAGATTATTAGACATTCTATTGCTTGTTACGTCATCAGATGTAGCTTTAGAAGTTACAAAAGCTGTTTCCCAGTCCCAATCACCTGTTGAGCCTCTGAAACCTTGAAGAAATCTGTAAGTATCTTTTTTTACATTGACCAGTCTTTGCCTCTCTTCGTAACGATAGTTATCCATGTACAATTGATATCCGGCAAAAAGGAACTCAGAATAAGTTGTTCCGTCTACCGTCCCATCGAACCTTAATGAATTTAAATAATAATTATCTGCACCCACTCTGTGTTTTGAAGATGAAAATGCATAAGAAGGATGGGCAATTCTATCGCTCTCTGAGGTGTAAAAGGCAACCTCTGTAAATGCCTCAGTGCCATTACCCATGTCATGGTTGATAAACATTACAACATTCATTCTTTCAAGTTCAGATCTAACGTCAGTTTTGCCCCAGAAATTAGCTCTTATTGCGCCATTTCCATCTTGAGCTATACAAGTGCCATAACCCGTATCAAATATGGCTCCATCTTGACTAGCTCTATTATTACAACGTGGATCGCCAAGAGGAAAGACTTCAAATTCTCCATTAGAGTCCGTAAAGACGTGGTTTAACGGATTACTGCTTCCATGCTCACTGCTTTTTACCATATCAAACTGACCATACAGAGAGTTTGAGCTTAAGTTTCTAAAAGAAGTGCTTGTTTTCCAAGGTGAATCATCGTCAACAAAAGGTCTATGATCTCCTGCACCCCATCTTGGGTCTTCCTGTGCATTTATGTTTCCACGATCGTAGTGGTCAAAAAATATGCTTACATTGGTAGCCCCATCATTAAAGAATGATCCCCATTTCACAGTTGTTTTAATGTCTTCAGTGGCAAAGTGATCGTATGCAATAACTTTAGATCTAACTGTTAAACCTTCAAAATCTTGCTGTAAAACATTGTTGATAACACCGGCCACAGCATCTGCACCATAAATAGCTGAAGCACCATCACGTAAAATTTCCAATCTTTCAATTCCAGTTACCGGAATTAAGTTTGAGTTCACACTAGTAGTTGGGACATAATCCCCACCAATTAGCTCAGTCTGATAACCAGGTGAGCTTACTAACCTTCTTCCATTAAGAAGGGTAAGAGTGTTACCAACACCCAGATTTCTTAAGTTATAGGCTCCCATATCTCCCCGAGATGCATTTACACCACCAGAAGCATCTTCCGCTTCAGTAAAATAATTCTGACCCTGTTCAACTATGTTTTCAATCAAGTCATCACCAGAATCAACTCCAAGCGCTTCAATGTCTGCACTTGAAAGGATTGAAACAGGTAAAGACCCAGTTATCTTAGCCCCTTTAATTTGGCTACCGGTTACAACAATCTCTTCAACTTCATCATCAGCAGCACTAATGCTTAGCGGCACAAGGACAAAAGTAAAGAAAACTATCTTTAATAAATTTTTCATATCTTCCCCAAGAAAATTAATACAAATGCATTTTACATAAATTATGCAACGGGAAAAACCTTTAATAGTAAAACTTTTGATTTGATACCTTGAAGTAAAACATTTAGTCTGACCGAATATGGAAAATAGATATTTACTCTCCCTTGATGGAGGTGGGGTTAGAGAGCTCGCTACGGTTATATTTCTGGCCAAGTTGGAAAAAGAATTGGGTAAACCTCTTCACGAACAATTCGATTTTTTTATGGGAACTTCGGCAGGGGCCATAACTGCTCTGGCCTTATCTGTGGTCAAGATGAGTGGCGCAGATTTAGTCGAATTTTGGTCCGAGAAAAATCTGGATAGAATTTTAGAAGCTTCTTTATGGGATTCTCAATTAGGACTCATGCAAACTAATCCAAAATACGAAGGCGATGGAAAGAAGCAGGTCTTTACAGAATACTTTGGTAATTTGAAGCTTGGAGATGCACGCGGGGAGGTGGCTGTAATGAGTTATGACATTGAAGAAAGAAAGCCTCTACTTTTAACTTCCTATAATGATTCCAATATTTCTATAGTTGATGCCGGAATTGCTACCAGCGCTGCTCCAATTTATTTCCCAACTGCTAAGGTAGGGAATAGATATCTTATCGATGGAGGAATAGTGGCCAATAATCCCGTATTACATGGTTACGCTGAGATAAAGAAACTTTATCCAGAAAGCAACATCAAGACTCTCAGTGTGGGCACAGGCCTTAATAAAAGGGCGTTGAGGGGAAAAGCTTCTCAAAAATGGGGACTGTTTGGTTGGCTGATGCATGATTTATTTGGGCTTATGCTGGAAAGTAGCTTAGATCATGAGATTGCTGAAGAAATAATAGGAAAAGACTACGTTAGAGTTAATTCTCCTTTAGGCAAAATCAACAGAAGACTAGACAACAACAATAAGAGGAACCTTGAAAACATAAGAAAGATGGGTGAATCCTGGTGGGAAGAATTTGGAGCTTCTGCTCTCAATCTTATGAAATAACAATATGAGGTATTTGTCTCTTTTATTATCTCTTGGGGTGCTTCTCTCATTTTCAGCATGTTCAGTTAACCCAGTTACTGGCCAAAGAGATTTCGTATTAATTTCAGAAGATGCAGAATTAGAAATGGGTAGAACTTATAATTCTCAAGTTCTTAAATATCAAAGCGCTTATGAAGAAGCTAAAGTAAAAAACTATGTGCAGTTGGTAGGGGACTCCCTTTCAGAAATAAGCCATAGACCAAATTTGATATATCGATTCACTGTTCTAGATAGCCCTGATGTAAACGCCTTTGCCCTTCCCGGAGGGTACATTTATATTAATCGAGGTCTAATGGCTTATCTTTCTAGTGAAGCAGAACTTGCTGCCGTTCTCGGACATGAAATAGGCCATGTAACGGCTAGGCATAGTGTTAAAAAGATTTCACAGGCCCAACTTTTGAATCTGCTCTCTTATGCGGTGGCCGCTAAAGTTGGTTCCAACGCAGGTGACCTTGCCAATATAGCCAGCGGAGCTTTACTAGCAGGATACGGAAGAGACATGGAGTTACAGGCTGACTCATTAGGTGCCGAATATATGGCTAAACTAGGTTATTCAACACAAGGCATGTTAGACACTTTATCTGTACTTAAAGATCATGAGATTTATGCCAAGGAAGTTTCTTCAAGGAGAGGATCTGCAACCCAGACATATCATGGTATTTTTACTTCTCATCCGACCAATGATAAACGCTTAAATGAAGTAATTACTAAGGCAGAAGTTTTAAGACAAGAAACTTTAGAAACTAATTCAGTAAATTACCTGAAGATGATTGAAGGCATGGTTTATGGCGACAGCGAAGCTGCGGGAATAAGAAGAGGAAATAGTTTTTATCATAGGGATTTGGATATCAGATTAATTTCACCTGATGACTGGGAGATTATCAATACCCCTAATAGTTTAATATTTAATGCTCCCAAAGGAGAAGCTTATTTGCGATTAAGTGTCACTGATCAAGTAAAAAAAGAATCGCCTAGAGATTATTTAACAAGGATGACTAGAGGAAAGGTCTTTCAAGGAAAAGATATAAAGTTAGGTGGCAACGAAGCTTTTACAGCGCTTCTAAAAGATGGGTTCAGCACTTCGAGGATTGCAATTGTCTTTAAGGATAAGCAAATATTTACTTTTTACGGATCTTCTCTAATAAGCGGTCTAAACATTAGTGATTTTGACGAAGGGTTCCAGATTATTATAAATAGCTTTAGAGGGTTACATGAAAGAGAAAAAAAACTTGCAGAGCCTCTCCGACTTAAGTTATACAAAGTGAAGAAAGGAGATACTTATTCTTCATTGGCAAAGAGAAGTTCTATCTCATATGATCCGGAAGCAAAATTAAGACTGCTCAATGGGGATTATCCAGAAGGAAAACTTAAGACCGGAAATTTAATTAAGGTAGTTGAATAGAGTAATTTTTGTAGGGGATTAATTACATGACCTCCGTCCATTGCAATTACTGAACCTGTCACCAAAGCAACTTTTACAGTCAAATCAAATAAACTTTCTTTAGTCGTTATTAATTAGATTATTTCAAAATATCTTTTTAACTCCCAGTTGGGAACCTTTAGACTATCTTTCTCAAAAATAGGTTTATTCTTAATGTACTGCTCATATTCCCAGACTCTTGTTGAGGAAAAGTGATCTACGAACTTATTGCCCCAAATAGATCTAGCAGCTTTGGAACGCTTAAATAATTTAGCTGCTTCCAACAAAGAAACGGGGACTCTATAACGGTCTTCAGTGTCAACAAAGTAAGCTCCTCCATAAGTAGGCTTAGTGGGTTCAATTTTTTCCTTAATACCGAGAAATCCAGCAGCAAAAGTTGCCGACAATGCTAGGTAAGGATTTGCATCAGCACCCGGCAATCTATTTTCTATTCTCTGGGCACTTGGTTTACCAAGTATAACTCTAAATCCTGTGGTCCTATTTTCTTTACCCCAAGTCATGTTGACTGGAGCCCAAGCGCCAATGGTTAAGCGTCTGTAGGAGTTAACGGTAGGTGCCACTAGAGCAGAAAATTCTTTCATGTACTTTTGGAGGCCTCCAAGAAAATGGACCATCACTTCACTCATTTCACCAGTTTGCTCATTAGAAAAGACAGGTCTGTTTTGTAAATCAACTAGTGAACAATGAATGTGTCCAGATTGACCAGGGTACTTTTCAGACCATTTGGCCATAAAGGTAGCCATAAGATGTTTTCTTTGAGCCAAAACTTTCATAAAGGTCTTAAAAAGGACTGCTTTATCAGCAGATCTAAGTGTTTCGTCTACTGTTATTGCAGCTTCTAGAACACCAGGTCCAGTTTCAGCGTGTAAGCTTTCTAAAGGAAAATCCATGGATGAACACATCTCAAGAATTTCCAGATAAAGATCTGAGTGAACGGAGTTCCTTAACAATGAATAACCAAACATCCCCGGAGTAAAAGAATCAAGATTCCTAAAATCTTTATCTCTTACGGTATGAGGTGTTTCTCTGAATAAAAAGAATTCATATTCCAAAGAAGATTTACCTTTAAACCCAATTGATTCTAAAAACTTTAAGGTAGTTTTTAGAGTTTTTCTAGGACATACCTCTCCTTCTTTTAATTCTGAGAGATAAAGAAGAATGTTATTTTCAAATGGTATTTTTCTTTTACTGTCTAAAATCACGCTGACAGTTTGGTCGGGGTAACCCGTATGCCAACCGGTAAACAATTCTTCTCCTTCCGTAGGTTTAAATTCGTAGAGATTGTCAGCACTGTCCCAACCAAAGATTACGTCACAAAATCCAAAACCCGTCTCAGTGGAGTTTAAAAATTTATCAACGTGCATATATTTTCCTCTCAGAACTCCGTCGATATCAGTAATAGCTACTTTCACATACTGAATATTCTTTTCTTTAAAGAAAACTTTAAGTTCTTGGGTATCTTTTTCCATGTCGCAATATTAACTCGGATTGATAATAATCATAAAGAGACTGGTAAAATAGCTTTTCAGTTCCTAATCTTATTGGTTTACGAAAACGTTCATGAAAAAAAAAGAAATAGCTGTCTTGGGTGGAGGAAGTTGGGGTACCGTTCTAGCAAATTTAGCTTCCTTAAATGGAAATAAAACCAATTTATGGATGAGAGATAAATCTAATGCTGATTTTATAAACTCAAATCATGAGAATAAAAAATATTTACCAAGATATAAGCTTAGTAAAAACTTACTAGCAACCAATAATTTGGAGGAGATAGAATCTTCTCAGCTGGTATTGTTTTGTATTCCCAGTGATTCTTTTAGAGAAGTTTTACTAAAATCATTGGATCATCTCCAACCCAGTGCATACTTGATAAGTGCTACTAAAGGGATTGAAGAAAAAGGGTTTTATCTTATGAGTCAAATCCTAGAAGAGCAATCTAATGAGAAACAAGACATCGGCGTTATAAGTGGTCCTAATCTTGCTATGGAAATATCTCAAAATCAATTGACGGGTACAGTTATAGCAAGCAAGAGTAAGAAACTGAGAGAAGAATTTATAAAAGTATTTTCTTCACAATCATTTAGAGTTTATACAAATAATGATCCGTATGGCGTTGAACTAGGAGGAGCCTTGAAGAACATTTACGCGATTGCCTGCGGAATAGCAGATGGCTTGAATTCGGGCGAAAATACTGTTGGAATGATTATGACCAGAGGGCTCGCGGAAATGAGTCGATTTGCAGTTAACCGAGGAGCAGATCCGATGACCTTTCTGGGATTGTCTGGGGTGGGGGATCTGATAACCACATGCGCATCTCCTTTAAGCAGGAATCACGCGTTTGGAAAGCTAATTGGTACGGGTTTTAACGTGGAAGAGGCTACCAGTCAGATAGGTCAGACAATCGAAGGTTTGAAGACTCTAAAAGTTGTTTGGAGTAAGTCTAAAGAACTAGGAGTAGAAATGCCCATAGTTAATTCCTTATATCAGATTATCTATAAAAATGAGCCTTTAAACGGCTCCGTAGAGAAAGTTTTAGGTACTGACCAATCGAAAGATGTAGAATTCTCCAGGTAATTAATTAAGTTAGATGTATGAGTAAGAAATTTGAAGAAGAAAAAATCGATACCGAAGAATTGAGAGAGAACGTTTTCAACCAAGGGAAATGGTTAAGACTTCTTTGGATAGCTTTGTTCCTGTTTATTTATAGTTGGGCAGCCGTGGTTCTTTACATTATTGCTGTCTTGCAATTTTTATTTAACTTATTTACCGACAGCCCTAACTCAAGTTTGGCAGAACTGGCGTCTGTATTTAGAGAATGGATGGTTCAAATAATTAATTTTGTAACTTATCAAGAAAAAGATAAACCTTATCCTTTTAGTGGACTTCCAAAAGTAAAAGGAAAGAAGTGATAGAGCTTTATACATCACCTACACCTAACGGCCATAAAATTAGTATTGCTTTGGAAGAAATGGATCTTGAATATGAGGTAAAGCCAGTAGACTTATCAAAGGGAGAGCAAAAAACAAATGAATTTTTAGAAATTTGCCCTAATGGTCGTATTCCAGCAATTGTGGATACAGATAAAAATAATTTTGCTGTATTTGAATCAGGAGCTATTCTTTTGTACCTAGCTGAGATTTCTGGGGGAAAATTCTTACCTGAAGATTCACAAAGACGTTCTGAAGTAATTCAATGGCTTATGTTCCAAATGGGTGGAGTTGGACCAATGCAGGGTCAGGCCAACGTGTTTTTTCGCTACTTCCCTGAAAAAATTCAAGCTGCTATTGATAGATATCAAAATGAAACTAAAAGGCTCTATACCGTTTTGGATATTCAACTTGAAGGAAAAGATTTTATTTGTAACGAATTAACCATTGCCGATTTCGCGACCTTTCCTTGGGTTAATATTCATGAGTGGTCTGGAGTGGAAATTGGAGACTTAAAGAATTTAACGGCATGGGTTAAACGGTGCAGGGAAAGACCGGGTTTCAAGGCTGGCTTAGATGTCCCCATAAGATTAAATCCAGCTGATACTGATCCTGAAGAAGTAATAAAAGCAGCACAGAAGATTATTCAAAAATAATAACCTCTTAATCTACATGGAAAGTTTCAACAATAAAATTGCAGTAGTCACTGGTGGTGGTGCTGGCATGGGCAGAGAATTGGTTAGACAGCTTGCAAGAGAAGGATGTGACGTAGCTATGTGCGATGTGATGGAAGAAAACATGCAAGAAACACTTTCCCTTGTTTCTTCTGAATCTCCCGAAGTAAAAATTTCCAGTTTTTTTTGTGATGTATCTTCTCAAGAGGATGTTTTTTCTTTTAGAGACCAGGTTATAAAAGAACACAAAACTAGTCACATTAACCTTCTTTTTAACAATGCAGGAATCGGAGGAGGTGGGAGTTTCCTGGAAGGGGATCAACAAGAATGGGAGAAAACGTTTGCTGTATGTTGGTATGGAGTTTATTACTGTTCAAGAGCCTTTATGCCTTACCTAGTAGAAAGTAAAGAAGGGCACATTATTAATACAAGCAGCGTAAATGGCTTTTGGGCTTCTTTAGGAGGATTTCCCCATACTTCCTACTCTGCCGCTAAGTTTGCTGTCAAAGGTTTTACTGAGGCCTTAATTCAAGATTTAAGGCTTAATGCACCTCATGTAAATGCTTCTGTGGTCATGCCAGGTCATATAGGAACATCCATAGCCATTAACTCAGGAAAGATTTTAGGACATGCCGATGCAATGGATTTGTCTGATGAAGAAGTAGAAGAAATCAAAAAAGTGTGGATCTCATTGGATGCACCTGTACACAATTATTCAAATGATCAGATAAAGCAGATGATCAAAGAAAGAAGAGAGAACTTTAAAAATAATGCTCCAACCAGTGCTGCACAGGCCGCAGAAATTATATTAAATGGTGTTAAAGAAAAAAGATGGAGAATACTCGTTGGAGAAGATGCAAAGAATTTAGATATAAGGGTAAGGGAAAATCCAGAAAAAGCATATGACCCTGATTTTGTAACACCTTTTAAAATTGAATAATTTAAGGAAGTAAAGAATGAAAACTTTTAAAGATAAGGTGGCAGTTGTAACAGGAGCTGGTTCGGGAATGGGTCGTTATTTGTCAGTTTTACTCGCGAAAGAAGGAGCAGATGTTGTGGTTTGCGATGTAAATCAAGAGACATTAAACGAAACCGTTGAAATGCTACGTAAATACAATGTTTCAGTTTCTTCTCACGTATTGGATGTAGCTGACAAAGAGGCCATTGAAGCTCTGCCCCAAAAAGTTAAAGATCAGCACGGAAAAGTTGACCTGGTTTTTAATAATGCTGGAGTGTCCACTGGTAAACACTTTAAGGATATGGAAGAAGAAAACTGGGATTGGGTTATGGACATTAATCTACATGGAGTAATTAACAGTACGAGAGCTTTCATTCCGCATTTGATAGATCGACCTGAGGCAGCAATTGTTAATACCTCTTCAATATTCGCTATGGTAGCTGTTCCTGGTCAAACGGTTTATCACGCCACTAAGTTTGCAGTTAGAGGCTTTACTGAGAGTCTTGCTTTAGAAATGGCAGAAACAAACGAAAATCTTCAAATCCATTGTGTTCATCCAGGCCATATAGGAACTAATATAGTGGCGAACTCAAGAATGGACGAAGAAGATTTACAAACAAATGAAGAAGGAAGATCAAGTATTTTTACTAGAGAACAACCAACTACAATTGAAGAAATGGCTGATTCATTTAGGGAAGGGGGTATGCATCCCAGTAAGGCTGCCCAAATAATACTCAATGGAGTCAAGAAGAACAAAAGGAGAATATTTATAGGTTTGGACTCCAAGCTTCTGGAATTATCTCAAAGGATCTTTCCTAACAAGTATCATAGGGTTTGGCCCTTATTTATGATTCCCTTGTTGATGTTTAGGGACAAGAAGCCACTAAAGTCACTTGATTAATTTCTGGTAAGTCGAATATTTAGGATTATCCACTGAGATTTTCTTCTTGGTAATATCTATTAGAGCCTTTTGAAGTTCTTTATTTTCAAGTTCCAATTTGCCTGCTGCTATTTGCTCAGCTAATTCTTTAATATTTGCTTCCTGTGGGTTACTCAATAAATTTAGAAGAATTTCTTTTGATTCTTTTGTGAGTAATTCCTTATTCTCTTGTTCCCGTCTAACTATGTTAAGAACATTTATGGCGATTTGTGTTTTGAAAGCTAAATGGGCAGGTAAGTTAGTTTTGATTTCTTTTAATAAAAATTCGGAAACTGCCTCTACTAGCTCAACACTCGTTGGTCTATCAAATATCATCATTTTCCTCCTAGGAACAATAAATCAACTAAGTCAATTTCTGTTTCGGAAACTCGTCTGCCTATGGCTGCTTTTTCCAGTGAGTTTACATCCCCATTCAAATGAGAATAGACTTGGATGAGACAAATCACACCCCATCTAAGGGTACCTAAAACTTGCCATATTTTTACCTCTTCGTGGTCTATTATTTCCTTACTAATTGAACTATATCCTTCCAGGAACTCTTCCAAATCACCGAAACCACCTACTACTTTTTCCGATTGACCAAATCTCCATGAGTTAATGCACATCCAACCGATATCTAACATGGGGTTTCCTATACTCACCATTTCCCAATCTATTACAGCTGCCAGTCCAGATTCATCAATCATTAAATTTCCTAGTCTAAAATCTCCGTGGACTAAAGCATCTTTTCTAGTTGTAAAATTTTGTATATCTAACCATTTAAATGTGTATTCAAAAACGGGTAAAGGTTGCTTAAAAGACTTATAGGTTAAATACAGTCTATCAAGCTCTTCTCTGATAGGTTTTTTTGGGACTTGTTCAAAGTCTTTGAGATTGACTGAGTGAATCTTTGCTAAAGCTTCGCCGCATTGAAAGGCTAATTTTTGCCTAGCCTCACTAAATTTTTTGTCCCTAAGAATCTTTCTAGCTATAGATTCTCCCGGTATAAGGCTCATAAGATAAGCGTCGCCTAAATCTTTATCATCTGATGATATTGCTACTATTTCAGGTACAGGGGCACCAGAAGATTTAACCTTTTGTTGTATTGCTGCCTCTTCTGACTTTAGAACAGCCAAAGGAGATTTCTTACCCGAACCTCTTCTTAATATCATTTGTTCTGATTTATTTTTATTAGAAAAGGTAAACCTCCATGTTTCAGCAGAAGCCCCTCCAGTTAAAGGCACAAGTTCTGAAACCTTACCCTCAATTCCATTTTTAAGTAGAAATTCTTCTATCTTTAATTGGAGTTCCTCAGACATAGCACTTAGGATTTAAGATTTATTTCTTTCTTATATCCTTTTAATTTAATTTTTTCTTTGGTGATTTCTATATCGTGCATGCCCTCTAAAACTTCATGATTAAATTTATATATAGTGTTGTAGTCTCCTTTCGAAGCATTTTCATTATATTCTAGGACGGATTTTCGGGTATTTTCTAATTTTCGCTCATAATCTCTGAGAACTTTCTTTGTATAACGTTTCTTAATTTGTGAGAAAGTAAAATCAGGTCCTAAAATTAAGGCAGAAGCGTTATTTCCACCAAAACCTTTTGCATTTAGAAAAGCCCCTTTATAAAAGTTAGGGTCTTCGATCTTATCTTCAGTAAGAAAATTTAAATTATCATCAAATACGTCTTCTGCAGGTTCTGTGATGGAATGAATTCTAGGTATTATGCCTTTATTCCAGGTTCCTAATACACAGCTTAACTGGTCTCCCGCGGCGACTGCCATACTATGCCCTAGATAAGATTTAACAGCAGTAATTGGCCAAGACTTTATGCCAAAGACATTAGCTATTTTATCCAGAATATGAGATTCCGATGTTCTATTAGCGGGAGTTCCGGTTCCATGGGCATGGACATAAGTTTCATCCTTCAGACTTTTTGAACCTAGTATTTCACTAGCTTCAGCTACACATTTAGCCAAGGTAATGTAATTCCCGACTCCGGGCCCACTTATGGAATTTTTAAAACCATCTGCATGAGAAGCCACAGCTTGCACTGAAGCATATATTTTTGCACCTAGTTCAAGGGCCAACTCTTCATCCATCAAAATAATAAACTGAGCGGATTCCCCCATGACCATTCCAATATTTTCTCCAAAAGGTCTGCAAGCTTTTCTTTGATTCGGTTCATTTGCAGGTTCATTTAATTGAGACTGAAGTTCTAACATACGCTTATCATTTGCAAGTGCATTTATTGCAAAAAATCCATCTATTATTTCAGGTGTGATGGGGGCTTCTGCTCCGCCAACAACGACTACTCGAGCATTCCCATTTTCTATATTTTCCTTCCCTAACTGTAGGTTGAATAGAAAAGTAGCACAGGCCCCAACAACATGACCTGTTCTGCCTACATTCCCTAAAATATATGCATTGATGAAATCTGCAGACATTTCTACAAGACCAAAAGCAAGGTTTTTAGAGCTAGAACGAGAACCCTTCATTCTCGATTGCATCATTCCTCCGAATCCAAAATTGTCCATATTGCCTATTGCTGCACCACTAAAGACGGCAATTTGATCAGGACTGACCTTTTTCAGAATATGGGACCAATCTATTCCAAATTGTCCAAGTGTGTCGCTCATTCCAAATACAGTCATTTGAAGAGCTTTGGGGTGTTGTCTTGAAGGGTAAAATTGACCTGGATCAAAACCTGCTGGTAATTGACCTGCTGCACTTGCTTGGATCTGATCCAGAATTATCCCTTCCGGGTCATAAAGATCTCTCTCAATTTTCCTAACAAGCGTGCGTTCACGTATGACATCACTCTTTTTCTGTAAGTAAGAATTAAGTTGAATAGAATCTCCAGTGTTTGTTTCCCATTTCTTTCCTGCAGGCTTTATCATTTGTTGGGTTACAGCAAGGTCTTTTAAAACCTTAAGTTGTTCCTTTTCCTCTAAGGAATCAAAGACTAGATTTTTATAACCAATATAATCTGAACTTCTACCAGAAGCATTAATACCACCAAAGCCGGTAATAACAGTCAGAGGTTTTTTATTCATTTATAAACTAATATTTATTTCTTAAGTGGTTATTGTATGGCAATATTTACAAATATTAATCCAAAATTAAAAAGGGAAAAATTATGCATCCTGGAGTAAATGGAAAGAAGTATCCTGATAAACCGGCCATAGTAATGTTAAACAGTGGGAAGATCATCACCCATGGTGAATTAAATGATTTATCCAATCAAGGAGCTCAACTATTTAGGTCACAGGGTCTTAAACCGGGAGATTCAATAGCCTTTATGCTGGAAAACCATCATCTTTTTTTCCCCATAGTTTTTGCAGCATGGAGAAGTGGATTGAGATATACGGCTATGAGCTGGAGGTTACAACCCTCTGAAGTTGAATACATTGTTAAAGATTGTGGTGCCAAGGCTTTTATAACTTCTAAATTCTTAGAAGAAACAGCAAGCCCTCTTGAAGAATCCTTGCGTGATGTAAAGAAGTTTATGCTGGACGGTACTTCTGAAGGATATGACTCGTACGAGCAAAGCATCGAATCTATGCCCACCGAAGCCGTGGATGATGAGTGTCAAGGAGGGGCAATGCTTTATTCTTCTGGCACAACCGGAAGACCTAAAGGGATTTACAGAGAACTAGCCCTGAACCCTTTGCCATATACTCAAGAAGAAGAAGATCTCGGTCTTGGTAGAGTAGTTGAAGGAATTTACGGCGGGGATGAAAACACTATCTATCTGTCTCCAGCACCCCTTTATCATTCTGCTCCTCTCGGTTTCAACACCGGGTTTTTATCTCTTGGCGGAACTTCAATAGTGATGGAGAAGTTTGATCCTGAAGCTGCTTTAAAAGCTATCCAAGATTATAAAATTACCCATTCACAGTGGGTTCCAACTATGTTTGTTAGGTTTTTAAAACTTGAAGAATCTTTAAGAAAGGGTTACGACTTGTCTTCTCACAAGGTTGCTATTCATGCAGCAGCTCCTTGCCCCGTTGAAGTAAAAGAAAGCATGATCAATTGGTGGGGTCCTATTCTTTACGAATACTATGCCGGAACAGAATTCAATGGAATGACCATCGCAAATTCCGAAGAGTGGATGCAGCACAAAGGGACCGTTGGAAGGCCGCTAGTTGGGGAATTACACATTCTTGATGATGAAGATAATGAACTTCCACCCGGAGAACCAGGTGGAATCTATTTTGGCGGAGAAACTGCCACAAGCTATGAATACCATAAAGACAAAGAAAAAACTCAAGAGGCAATCTCGAAGCAAGGCTACAGCACTCTAGGAGACATTGGCTATGTTGATGAAGAGGGTTATTTGTATTTAACTGACCGAAAAGCATTTATGATTATTTCAGGAGGGGTAAATATTTATCCACAAGAAACGGAAGACGCTTTGATTATGCACCCTAAAGTAACTGATGTTGCTGTTTTTGGTGTACCGAATCTTGAAATGGGGGAAGAGGTTAAAGCAGTAGTACAACCTGCTGACATGTCTGAAGCAGGAACTGATCTAGAAGCAGAACTTATTGCTTATTGCAAAGAAAAAATTTCTCATGTTAAGTGCCCGAAGAGCATAGACTTTAAAGAGGAGTTACCTAGACATCCTACAGGTAAGCTCTATAAAAGACTTTTGAAGGATCCTTATTGGGAAAAGTAAGTTTTGCTCGTTTCTTTCCAAGCAGAACCCATCTCATTTTTCTTCGAGTAGTTTCATAAAGCTAATCTTTCTTTTCTTGAAGCTTTCCTTGTTCAAAGTGTTCCCGTAATTTAAATTTTTGAATTTTTCCTGATCCGGTTAACGGCCAATCGTCAACAAAAATCCATTTTGAAGGTGTTTTTACAGGGGATAAGTGTTTCCTGCAATGGCTTATAAGTTCAGCTACCTTCGGCTTTGTGTCACTAGCTGGTCTAATAAAACAACCGACGATTTCTCCCCATTTAGAGTCGGGTAATCCCACAATTGCAACTTCAGCTACTTCGGGATGTTCGACCATAATATTTTCAATTTCTGCTGGAAATAGATTTTCTCCTCCTCTAATAATCATTTCTTTAAGACGACCTGTAATCTTTACATAACCTCTTTCATCCATGGTTCCTAAGTCCCCCGTGTGTAACCAACCATTCTCATCAATAGTGTCTTTCGTTGCTTCAGGATTATCGTTGTAATACAACATATTGCAGTAACCTCTGGCACAAATTTCACCTACAGTGTTTAAGGGTAAGATTTTGGAGTTTTTGGGGTCAAGAATGGCTATATCTTTGTTTGGAAGTGGTTGTCCCACAGTATTGCAAATATCTGTTTCACTATCCTCTGGGAAAGTTTGCGTGAGCACGGGAGAAGTTTCCGTTTGCCCATAAACTGTTGAGAATTTACAGTTTATTATATCTTTGACCTGTCTTACTAACTCTGGAGCAACCATAGATCCTCCTGATACGGCAATTTTTACAGAAGAAAAATCAACGGGATTGGATCTATAAGAGTCCAGCAATGCTATTAGCATGGTTGGAACTCCCAAAAATGTAGTTGCTTTTTCTTGCTCAGCTAAGGCATTAACTTTAGGAGGATCAAAAAATTTTACCATTATAAATTTTGCTCTTTTTTGTACACATCCTAAGAGCGCAAGAGCACAGCCTGCTGTATGAAACATGGGCATGTAATTTAACCATATGTCTGTTCTATCAATACCCAAACGATCAGTAACTAGCCGGGCATTATTGGTTAATCCCAAGTGATGTAAGACTGCCCCTTTTGGAAATCCTGTTGTTCCAGATGTGTATTGAATTTGGGCCGGGTCTGCTGGTTTTACTTGAGGTAGATCAACTGGAGAAACATCTATGCCATAAAATTCACTTTCATTTTCCATATCTATAATGGACGGTATCTTGGGTAAATCTTTCGTTGCTTCTTCAGCAATTTTGAGCATAGGGTTTCCACGATATTCTTTTATTAGGTAGAGAGCAGAGGATTTAGATTGCTCTAATACATATCGAAGTTCATTGGCTTGATAAGAAGGATTTATAGTAACTAGAACCATTCCTGAAAGCGCACAAGCAAATTCTAATATTGCCCATTCTGCTGTGTTAGGCGACCAAACAGCAATTTTGTCTCCAGAATCAAACCGGTTTAAGAGATTATAAGCAACTTTTTCAGCATCTTTTAACAATTCCTCATAGGTCCATTGTTTACCCAATTGACAATCCATGTCCGTTTCGACAAGGGCGACTTTTTGGGGGTCTTCTTTAACAGCAACTCTTAAGATATCTCCGACAGTAAGATTAATTATTTTCTTATCTTCAATTGCTGGGAAGAAACTATTTTTTAAAACCATAACTAATCCTAAATTTTATGCAAAGGTTTACTGTTAAATCTTTCGATAAAGTCAACGATTGAACTTTCTTTTGGAGAAGAATAATTATTCTCTTACGCTGATAAACTCTAAATCTTTATTGGTTAAACTTCCCAATCTTACTTCAACTATATCTCTTAGATAATCTTGGGTATTAATCCAAGGAGCTTTAGAGCCTTGTTTGGGAAGTTTATGGGCTGCCCTTTTAATGTAGCCTGAAGTTAGATTCAAATAATTACCTTCAGTTCTAACATCCTCACCCGGCTTGGGCATGCAATAATCAAAGCCTTTTTTTGTCATGTAATTAAGGAGCCTACAGACATATTCGTTGGTCAAGTCTGCCCCCAATGTCCAAGAAGCTGTTGTGTACCCAAAAGTAGCAACAAGATTGGGAATGTGGCTAAACATCATTCCTTTGTAGGCCATTTTTTCAGAAATATCCACGGTTGCATTATCTACCTTAATATCGATACCATTTAAGAGTTGCAGGTTGAGACCTGTTGCAGTGATAATTAGGTCAGCTTCTAATTCTGATCCCGAATCTAATTTAATTCCTTTTTCGGTAAATCTATCAATGGTATCAGTAACAACAGATACTTTGCCCGATTTAATAGCTTCAAACAAATCCGCGTTCGGAGCAAAACACAATCTTTGGTCCCACGGCATGTAGTAGGGAGTAAAATGTGTATCTACATCATAATCAGGTTCTAAATTTTCTCTGACATCATTTATCAAAAGTTCCTTATACTTTTCAGGGTTTTCCTTAAATTTTGTAAAAAGACGATGACCCAATAGGATATTTTTCCAACGAACTAAAAAGTAAGCCAGTCTGTGAGGAAGTATTTTCATTAAGAAGCTATGTATGACGTCGACATCAGGTAGGGATAAGTAGTAGGAAGGTGATCTCTGCAACATGGTTGTGTGTAAGGTTTCAGGCGCCATGGCTGGGATAAGAGTTGCTGCGGTTGCACCACTTCCAATAACTACAACTTTTTTATTTTTATAATCTACTTCATCAGTCCACTTTTGGGGGTGTATTATCTGACCAGAAAAATCTTCTCTTCCTTTAAAGTCTGGAGAGTAGCCTTCGTCATAATTGTAGTAGCCGCCACATAGTTGTAGAAAATTGCAGCTAAAATTTCTAAGAGTTCCATCATCTTGATTTTTAACTTCTAAACGCCAGACTGATTCAGAAGATGACCACGAAGCGGTTTTAACTTGATGACCGAATCTAATTTTTGGGGCTAAGTTATTTTCTTCAACCGCTTCATCAAGGTAGTTTAAAATCGAAGGACCATCAGCAATGGTCTTGGCACTTGTCCAAGGTTTAAAACTAAAGCCCATTGTATGCATATCGGAGTCCGATCTGATACCTGGAAAACGGAATAGATCCCAAGTCCCACCTATGTTTTGTCTTCTTTCTAGGATTACAAAGGATTTGTCTGGACATTTTTTTTGTAGGTGGTAGCCAGCTCCTATTCCTGAAATCCCTGCACCTACTACAACTACGTTAAAGTGTTCTTGACTCATATCTATTTAACTCCCTTTAGCTTGACAACACTAAGATTACTAAAAAAAATACTCTTGGTCATTTTTCTAGACTTTTTCACAGGCTTCTACAGTGTGCAATAGCAAAGTATTAATCGTCATAGGGCCGACACCGCCAGGTACGGGAGTATAAGCGAGGCATTTACTCTCAATATTAACTAAGTCGATATCTCCACATTTTTCTGGATGGTAGCCAGCATCAATCACAATTGAGTTTTCTTTGATCCAATCAGATTTTATGAACCTTGGAATGCCTACAGCCCCTACCAAAATATCTGCCTGTCTTACAAGATCTACTAGGTTTCTAGTTTTAGAGTGACAAACAGTAACCGTAGCATTTTCATTTAAAAGCATCATAGACATAGGTTTTCCCAATATAGGACTTCTACCTACAACAACAGCATGCTTTCCTGATATTTCTATCTTGTAATATTTCAGTAGTCTCATAATTCCAGCTGGTGCGCATGATCCATAGGCAGTCTCGCCCATAGCCATATTTCCAAACCCAAGGCATGTTACTCCATCAACATCCTTTTCTAACGATATGGCATCAAAGCACTCTCGTTCATTTATTTGATTGGGCACTGGATGCTGTAAAAGAATTCCATGAACACTTCTATTTTCATTTAATTTTGATATTTCTTCTAATAGTTGAGAAGTCGAGGTGTCTCCACCTAATTCAATTGTTAGGGAATTCATTCCTATTCTTTTACACGCATTCCCCTTCATTCGAACATAGGTAGCTGAAGATGGATCTGAACCAACTAAAATTGCAGCGAGTGTCGGGACTATTCCTTTTTTCTGTCTTAATAATTGCACCCTTTGAGACAAATCTTGTTCTGTCGCTTCAGAAGCTGATTTTCCGTCGAGAACTATTGACATGAGTGTTTAGAGTTAAAGATTAATTCTCTCATTATTTTAAAGACCTAGAAAGCTAATCTTTTATTTGACGGTCAGTCAAAGGAAACTTAACATGCATCGCTTTCGGGGCATAGCGCAGTCTGGTAGCGCACCTGCTTTGGGAGCAGGTGGTCGCAGGTTCGAATCCTGCTGCCCCGACCATTTCAGAAAATGAAAGAAGATCCAATCATTATCATAGGAGGGGGCCTCCAGGGTCTCGCTACAGCGAACGCACTTCTGGATAGAGGAGAAAAAGTCCTTCTATTGGAAAGAAATTCTGGAGTTGCCTTAGAAACAAGCTTTGCCAATGCTGGTATGTTAACTCCCTCTCAAGCTCAACCTTGGAATTCAGTTTCAGACATAATTAGTATTCTTTCAGGCATAGGAAAGAAAGATTCATCGATGCTGATTAAGTTGAGAGAATTTCCTTCACTTTTCTTTTGGGGGATGGGATTTTTATTAAACTCATCGAAATCAAGATATCTTTCTAATACTGACAATATATGCAGGCTAGCTCAACACAGTCTGGAATTGACCAGAAAAGCGAGAGAAGAATATAAGCTCCATTATGATCATTCCTCCCTAGGCACAATGAAAATTTTTCGCGATGAATTGAGTTTCATAAAAGGTAAAAAAGAAGCGGAAAGATTGAACGATCATGGAATCACTTTTACCTGCTTGGAAGTTAAAGATGTTGTTCAAGTAGAGCCTTTGTTAGACGACATTTCAGATCAGATTTCTGGTGGAATAATATTTCCCGAGGACGAAGTAGGAGATGCATATAAATTTTGTACAGAATTGGAAAAAATTATTAGACAAAAGGGAGGAAGAATTCATGTAAATACTGAGGTAAAGAAAATTCTTTTTCATAAAGGAAAGGTCAACTCGATTGTTACAGACAGAGTAGAAATAAAAGCCTCAAGGGTTATTCTGGCTTCTGGTAGTTGGTCAAACAAATTATTAAGTAACACAAGATTAAACTTACCTGTTAGACCAGTTAAAGGTTATTCCTTAACTCTAGATATTTCCACGCTTAGTGATAAACCTAAAATGGCAATTGTAGATGAAGGTATTCATACGGCTGTAACGCCTTTGGGTTATTTGCTTAGGGTTGCTGGAACTGCTGAATTAGCAGGATTTAGTGAAGAAATCCACCAAAAAAGAATAGACTACCTTAACAGAACTTTGGAGAATATTTATCCCTCAATTTGTTCAAATCTAGACTTAGAAGAAGGTTCTCTTTGGTACGGCTTTAGACCGATGAGTATTGATGGTATGCCATATATTGGACTTACTAAAATAGAGGGACTATTTCTCAATACAGGTCATGGACATCTTGGGTGGACTCTAGCAATGGGTTCAGCAGATTTATTGGCAGATATAATGACAGGAAAAGATCCAAAAATAAGTGCCAAACCTTATTTGACAAGTAGGGCACTTTAAGTACAACCAATAAGATCTTTAGAAACTTTATTTAAAACTTCATATCTTGATTCTAAACTAGGAAGTATCATCAACTTGTTAAGTCCAGCATTAGATAATTCGGAAATCCTATTTAATAATTCTTCTTTTGTTCCTATCATGCATGTAGCTTTCAAAATTGAAGGAGTAAGAAATTTTTCTTCTTCTGGAATTACCCAGCAATTATGTCCGGAATGAATTCTTTGATGCAATTTTTCTTTAGGAAATTTATTTAGCATTGAATTGTAATCTTCCCATATCTCTTTTAGGAAATTGGGAGGAGGGTGTCCAAAATTTCTCCACTGATCATAAGAATAATGAATAGCTGCCATCGCCATGGGTCCGCATTCCTTTTTTATTCTTTCAGAATCTACCTTTTCGCCTTCCTCTACAATTGAGATGGCTGTTAAGGCAGTAGTCAAGAATTCATCTCTTTGAATTTTTCTCTTTGAGGCTTTAGCTCCTTCTTCTATCATGTTCCAAAAAATTTCCATCATATCTGCACTGGTTGGCAGGGTAAGCACTGCTCCATCACCATATTCTCCTGCTAGTCCAAGGGATTTTGGTCCAAATCCAGAAACGTACATGGGTATAGTTTCTTTAAAGTTTACAAAACCCTTTTCTGGCATGATGTGTATTATAGGTATTTCTTTTTCACCCACTTTCATGATTGACTCTTGTCCTGACAACAATGGTTTCACTTCCTTTAAAAATTCTTTAAATTGTTTTATTCTTTGAGGGGGTCTACCCATAACTCTCATGGCTGTGTTGCCTGCTCCCACTCCAAAAAAAGTCCTTCCCGGGGCAATTTGATTGATAGAAGCTATCCCTGCAGCATGAACTGAAGGTAATCTTGTGCCTGCAATAGCAACACCAGTTCCAATATTTATCCTTGAAGTTCGTTCGGCAGCTATTGCAAGAGTTGCATAACAGTCTGACCAGAGCATCTGACTGTCTGCGAACCAAGCATCAGAAAAGCCAAGTTTTTCAGCTTCGACAACGTAGTCAACATCACTAATTTGAGAAGCAACACAAATGCCAATTTCCATGATTTACGACCTTTAATTTGTTTGTTTAATAATTTTCAGTTAACTACAGAAGAAGACTTTTTGTCTATAGTTTTATTATATAATCCGCGCTTCTCCTCGTAGCTCAGTTGGATTAGAGCAACTGCCTTCTAAGCAGTGGGTCGCAGGTTCGAGTCCTGCCGAGGAGGCCACCCTAAATAGAAAAGATTTATAAGAAGTTGATTTAAACTCTTTAGAATATTATATTTTTCCTGTGGTTGAACTTTAAATAACTAAAGTTTTAATACAGAATAGATGAGCGCTCTTCATATAAGTATTTACGGTCGGGTTCAGGCTGTAGGTTTTAGGTACTGGTTTAAAAAACAGGCTGAACAAAAGGGTTTATTGGGCTGGGTTAGAAACGCTTCTGATGGTTCTGTTGAAGCTTTTATTCAGGGTAAAAAAGAAAAAGTAAATGAGTTACTTGCTTTGTCTTGGGAAGGCCCTGATCTTGCGGATGTAGAAGATGTTCTCCCTCAGGATTCAAGTGTTGATAAATCAATTACTTCTTTTGTAATATATTAGTTATCTATAATTCTACTTAAATGTAGAAATCCACTTTTGAGTTTCGTCTTAATTTAAGTGATAGAATGCCAAAAAATTGGTGGGTGTAGCTCAGTTGGTAGAGCTCTGGCTTGTGGTGCCAGTGGTCGTGGGTTCGAGCCCCATCACCCACCCCAGTGGTTATCTAGGAAAACTATATGAAATTCTCTTTTGGAAGTAAAAATGAAGTCGAACAAAGCTTAACTATTTCTGTTACTGATGAAGAAATAGAAAAACAAGTTAAAACTAAATTAAATTCGGCTCAAAAATCTGTAAAAATTAAAGGTTTTAGGCAAGGGAAAGCCCCTCTAAACTTGGTCAAAAAAATGTATGAACCTGAAATAAGACAAGATGTTATCAATGATGCAGTAGTCAAGAAATTCTATGAGCAAGTAAAAGAGAAAGACCTTAAACCAGTTGGTAGACCAAACATGATTCCGGAAAGGATAGAAAGAGAAAAAGATGTAATTTACAAGGCAACCTTTGAAATTTATCCTGAAATTAAAGTTAACAACTTAAGTCGTTTAAATTATACGAAGACTAAATGTTCAGTAACTAAAGAAGACGTGGAAAAAACAGTAGATAATATTCGAAAAAGAATGTGCTCTTGGGAACCTAAAGATAAAACATCTTGTTCTGGAGACCAAGTAAAAATTGATTTTACTGGTAAGATTGATGGCGAAGAATTTGAAGGTAATTCAGCTAAAGATTTTGTAGTAGAAATAGGCTCAAAATCACTGATTCAAGGATTTGAAGAAGGGTTAATAGGTCTCAATAAATCTGAAAGCAAGACCCTGAAGCTCAAATTTCCTGAAGATTATGGAAAACCTGATCAGGCAGGCAAGGATGTAAGTTTCGATGTGTTAATTAAAGAAATTCTGAAACCAGTTTTACCTGAATTAAATGAAGAGTTTTATAAAGACACAGGGATAGTTGCTAAAAATATTAAAGATTTTAAGAAACAAATCGAAACTAAATTAAAAGAAGATCTAGAAGATATAATAAAAAATAAGTCTAAAGCCAGTATCCTAGAGTCTTTAAGAGAAGCACATGAATTTGACATTCCTAAAGCCCTGATAGATTCAGAGATTAATAACATGAGGTTAGATGCTGCAAGAAGAGTTGGAACTGAACCTAAGGACTTAAAAGACAATGTATTTCCTAAAGAGATTTTTGAAGAAGAAGCTGAAAGAAGAGTCAGGGTAGGAATGATATTGAATAAAATCATTGAAGAAAAGGGCTTAAAAGCAGACAGTGAAAGGGTAAAAAAAATTATTGAAATAAGAGCCTCAATGTTCAAAGAGCCCCAACAAGTGGTTAACTGGTTCTATTCCAATGAAGAACAGCTAAGAAATATAGAATCTATTTCACTTGAAGAGCAGGTTATTGATATTCTTTTATCTGAGGCTAAAGCCACAGAAAAGGAACTTAGTTATGAGGAATGTGTCACTGGGACATGAATTACTTGATTTTTTAACGTTTAACCCAAAATAGGATTTAAAGACTGATATGAACAAAATAAGGAACCAATCTAAGATTAATCAATTAGTGCCTATGGTTGTGGAACAAACTCCAAGAGGCGAAAGGGCTTATGATATTTACTCTAGACTCCTTAAGGAAAGAGTAATCTTTTTAACAGGCCCAGTAGGGGACATGGAAGCAAACCTAGTGGTTGCTCAAATGCTCTATCTGGAAGCTGAGAATCCTGACAAAGATATATCCCTTTACATTAATTCTCCTGGTGGCTCCGTTACTTCCGGTTTGTCAATTTATGACACCATACAGTTTATTAAACCAGACGTAAGTACCTTGTGTGTTGGTCAAGCTGCAAGCATGGGTGCAGTTTTATTGGCAGGTGGAGCGAAAGGTAAGAGGCAAGCTTTACCTAACTCTAGAATTTTAATCCATCAAGTTATGGGAGGGTATCAAGGGCAAGCAAGTGATATAGAGATACATGCTCAAGAAATACTAACGATAAAAGAAAATTTAAATTCAATTCTTTCTTTTCATACAGGGCAAAAAGTAGATAAAATTGCTAAAGATAGCGATAGAGATAATTTTATGTCTCCAGAACAAGCAGTTGAATATGGATTAATAGACAAAGTTATGAAAACGAGAACCTAAGGAGAGGTTATGGCCGATAGTAAGGGTAATAACAAAGAAAAACTTTTATTTTGTTCGTTTTGTGGCAAAAATCAAAACGAAGTAAGGAAATTAATCGCTGGCCCTTCTGTTTACATTTGCAATGAATGTGTTGATCTCTGCAACGACATAATTCAAGAAGAGATTAATGAAACTGCTGAAGAAGTTGAAGAAGAAAGTCTTCTAGTTCCGAAGGATATCAAAGCCATTCTAGACGATTATGTTATTGGTCAAGAAGAAGCTAAGAAAAACCTTTCGGTAGCAGTTTATAACCACTATAAGAGACTTCGTGAGGAAGCTAAACAAAATAAAGAAGATGATGTAGAACTAACTAAAAGCAATATTTTATTACTTGGGCCAACTGGATCGGGAAAGACCTTGCTAGCTCAAACTTTAGCTAGATTGCTGGAAGTCCCTTTTACTATAGCTGATGCTACTACTTTAACCGAAGCAGGCTACGTGGGTGAGGATGTAGAGAATATTATTCAAAAACTTCTTCAAAAATGTGATTACGACATAGAAAAAGCTCAATTAGGAATAGTTTACATAGACGAAATAGATAAAATAGCTAGGAAGTCAGACAATCCATCGATCACTAGAGATGTTTCTGGAGAAGGGGTGCAACAAGCCCTTTTAAAGCTAATTGAAGGAACTATAGCTTCTGTTCCCCCTCAAGGCGGCAGAAAACACCCTCAACAAGAATTTCTTCAAGTTGATACATCAAACATTCTTTTTATCTGTGGAGGCGCTTTTTCAGGCTTAGAAGACATTATTAGGCAAAGAAGCGAGGAAACTGGTATAGGTTTTAGTGCAAAAGTAGAATCAATAAACCGAGTGGGAAAGTCTGATGAATTAATCAGTCAAGTTCAACCAGAAGATTTGATTAAATACGGCTTAATTCCTGAATTTGTTGGAAGACTCCCAGTTACTTCAACTCTTAAGGAATTAGATGAAGAATCTCTTGTCAAGATTTTAACTCAACCTAAGAACGCTCTAACCAAGCAATTCAAGCGTCTTTTTGAAATGGAAGGAGTGGAGTTGGATATAAGAGAAGAAGCGCTTCATGAAATAGCCAAAAAAGCAATGGAAAGAAAAACAGGCGCAAGAGGGCTGAGATCTATTATAGAAAGGGTCTTGATGGAAACCATGTATAAAATACCTTCTGAATCTAACTTGCAAAAAGTTGTGGTAGATGCTTATGTGATTAAAGGAGAAACGAGTCCACTTTTAGTTTACGAGAAAGCCAGAGAGAAAAAGAGTGGTTAAAACTTATTATTGAAATTAAACATGATTGAACATGGCAAAGTCTAGGACAGAAAATTTACCCCTTTTACCTTTAAGAGATGTAATCATATTCCCTTCTGTAGTCACACCTCTTTTTGTAGGGAGAGAAAAATCCATTGTAGCCTTACAAGCTTCTATGGCCGCGGACAAACAAATAATGCTCGTTGCTCAAAAAGATGCTCAAAAAGATAACCCAACCAAAAAGGATATTTATGAAGTGGGGACAATAGCTACCATTCTTCAATTGATAAAACTGCCTGATGGAACCGTGAAAGTTCTTGTTGAAGGAAACCAGAGAGCTAAGATTCTAGAAATAAAAGACTATAAAGATTACTTTGCATCAGATGTATTAATTCTAGAAGAAGAAACTGAAACAGAAGAATTAAAAAAATACATCACAAGTTTAAGAAAAAATTTTCAGGAATATGTAAAGATTACTCGGAAGGCTACACCAGAAGTATTGAGCACCATTAACTCCATAGATTCTTTGAGCAAACTTTCGGATACTTTGGTAGGCCATTTATCAGTTGACCTAAAGGAAAAACAAGAAATTTTAGAAACCGTTTCCCTCAAACAGCGATCAGAAAAGATCCTATCCCATTTAGCTTCCCAGCTCGACTTAACAAAGGTAGAGAAAAAGATAAGAGGTAGGGTGAAGAAGCAAATGGAAAAAAGCCAAAAGGAATATTATTTGAATGAGCAAATGAAAGCTCTCAAGAGAGAATTAGGAGAATTAGATGATTCAGAAGAGGCTGAAGTTCTGGAGAAACAAATTCTGGAAGCTGGCATGTCCAAGGAAGCTCAAGAAAAAGCTCTCAACGAATTACAAAAGTATAAAATGATGTCGCCAATGTCAGCAGAAGCCTCTGTTGTTCGTGGATATATAGACTGGATGTTAAATATTCCTTGGAAGAAAAAGAGTAGGATTCAGAAAGATCTCTCAAAAGCCAGCGATGTCCTAAATGAAGACCACCACGCTCTTGAAGAAGTTAAGGAGAGAATTTTAGAATATCTTGCAGTCCAAAAAAGAGTAAAAAAATTAAAAGGACCAGTACTGTGTTTAGTAGGTCCCCCCGGAGTTGGAAAAACTTCTTTGGGAGAATCAATTGCGCGGGCCACCAATCGTAAGTTTATAAGAATGTCTCTAGGGGGAGTAAGAGATGAAGCTGAAATCAGAGGTCATCGTAGAACCTATATTGGTTCAATGCCAGGTCGGATTTTACAAAAACTTTCTCAGTCTGGAGTAAAAAATCCTCTCTTTCTTTTAGATGAAGTAGACAAAATGGGAATGGACTTTAGGGGAGATCCAGCCTCTGCGTTGATTGAAGTTTTAGATCCAGAACAAAATCATACTTTCAATGATCACTATTTGGAAGTGGATTACGATTTGTCAGATATCATGTTTGTTTGCACGGCTAATACCATGAACATACCACCTGCTTTGTTGGATCGTATGGAAGTTATTAGAATTCCAGGCTATACAGAAGATGAAAAAGTGAATATTGCAGATCAATACTTGATCCCCAAGCAGATGAAGAACAATGGGTTGAAAAGGTCAGAGTTGGAAATTCCTAAGAAGACCATTATTGAATTAATACGTCACTTTAGTAGAGAAGCGGGGGTAAGGCAGTTAGAAAGAGACATAGCTAAAATTTGTCGCAAAGTTGTAAAAAATAATACGGAAAAGAAAACTTTAAAAAAACTTAAACTTGGACCCAAAATTCTTGAGGATTATTGTGGGGTGAGAAAATTCGAGTATGGAGAAACACATGGACAGGACAGGGTAGGTCAAGTTACTGGTTTAGCCTGGACCCAAGTAGGCGGAGAACTGCTAACAATTGAAGCAGCCTGTTTTGGTGGAAAAGGAAAGATTATAAAAACAGGATCCTTAGGAGACGTAATGCAAGAATCCATACAAGCAGCAATGTCTGTGGTACGTTCAAGAGCAGTATCTTTAGAGATAGACCCCAGTTTTTATGAGAATCAAGATGTGCACATTCATGTGCCGGAAGGCGCCACACCAAAAGATGGACCAAGTGCAGGAATAGGCATGTGCACAGCAGTAGCTTCTGTCCTTTCAAAAATACCAGTAAGGGCTGATGTTGCCATGACTGGAGAAATAACTTTAAGAGGTGAAATTTTAAAGATAGGTGGTTTAAAAGAAAAACTCTTAGCGGCTAGAAGAGGTGGAATAAAAACTGTTTTGATTCCTAAAGGAAATGTTAGAGACTTGAAAGAAGTTCCAGAAAATATTAAAGAGGATTTAGAAATTAAGCCTGTGCAATGGATTGATGAAGTTCTTGATATAGTTTTAACTAGGCGACCAGTACCCTGGCAAAAGGAAGAAGATATCCCTCTTAAAGTTCCTAATAAGAAGAGAGAGACATCTAAGAAGTCTATCGGCACTCACTAATTTTTCATCAAAACCTGCTTGACAACAGATATTAGGGGAGTTTTAATCTCTAGAACCAGTCTGTTTTTTCAGACTTAGCTTAACTAGATTCGAGGAGATAAATGTGAATAAAGCCCAGTTAATAGATTCCGTAGCTTCCAAAGCTGACGTTTCAAAAGCAGAAGCCGGTAGAGCGGTGGACGCAACTTTGAGTGCCATTAGTGGTAGCCTTTCCGGTGGAGAGAATGTTTCCCTTGTAGGTTTTGGAACCTTTAGTGTTCGTCATAGAGCTGCAAGAATGGGTCGTAATCCCCAAACGGGAGCGGCAATCCATATCAATGCTTCAAAATCTGTAGGGTTTAAAGCGGGTAAAGCTTTAAAAGAAAGCCTTTAAAAGATTTTAAAGAATAAGAAATAGAGCGCGCTGTAAAGGCGCGCTTTTTTTTCTCCAAAAGGTATGGCTGGAATTCAAAATATTAGAGACAATCTTGGTAGTCCTTTTGTAAAGATCCTAACAGCGGCAATTATTATCACTTTTGCATTGTTTTTTGGTTGGGGAACGGTTTTCTCTACTAGCGATGCAAATACAGTAGCTTCAATAAATGGAAAAAAGATTGATGTGTATGATTTAGATCTTGAAATGGTAAGAGTCCAATCTATTCTCAATCAAAGGTTTGATGATCCTAACTTTAATGTTGAAGCAGAAATTCTAAAATCCTTAGCATTAAATTCTTTAATTAGGGATTCATTAGTGCTAGATTTTCTAGAAAGTCATGACGTTGAAGTTTCCAATCTGACAGCTTATAAGCTCCTAGCAAAAAATGAGGCTTTTAAAGAAGAAGGTCAATTCAGCATACAAAAAGTAGACACTTTTGCCAGACAAAATGGATTCTTGCCAGGGAAATATTTAGAAAGTATAAGAGATGATATCGCTCTAAATTTTTGGAGAGTTGGTCTAAGTGATAGTTATTTCATAACTTCAAATGAGTTAAATCATAATATTAAGTTGGCCAACCAAACTAGAGACATTACTTTTTTAAAACTTGATAAATCTGAAATGGAAGAAGATTTAGAAGCAGCTAAGGAAAACGTTCTGGATTTTTACAATCAAAATCCCTCTCTTTTTAAAACTGAAGAAAAAGCCAAAATAAGATTTATTCAAATATCTTTAGAAGATTTAGGAAATATTGAATCTATCAGCAAAGAGGATGTCGAGCAAGAATATCAAGCTTACCTAGAAACTTTTGATTCTACTATTAGGCGATATGCTTCTCACCTTATGATTAACATAACCATAGAGAGGCACAAACAAGACGCCATTTCTTTAGCTAATGATTTAAGAAAAAAATTAGAGTCTGGAGAGAATTTTGAGAGTCTAATTAAAGAATATTCTGAAGATGAAGGAACAAAGAACTCGGATGGGTTTTTAGGAGTTAGTGACGGCAGCGCTTTTTCTCCTGAATTCGAATTGGCATTAGAGGGACTTGAAAAGGGGGAAGTCAGCCAACCCATAGTTTTAGAGAGCAGCGTTCACCTTTTGAAATTAACAGATATACAAAAACCAACCCCAGAAAAATACAACTTGATACAAGAGAAGCTAAAGGAGAATCTGATTGAGCAAATAGCATATCAAGAATTTACTGACCTATTGGAATTAGCTGCTGATTTAACATTTTCTTTGGATAACTTAGAGTTATTATCTGAAGAGTTAAAATTGGAAATAAAAACTAAAGATTTCTTTTCTAGGACTGAAGCTGAAGGTATTTTTAAAGAGAGCATTCTCCTAGACGCCATTTTCAATGATTCGACAATAAAAAAAGGTAACCTAAGTGAGTTAATTGAGATAGACGATCAAAATGCCATTATTCTTGAAGTTACTAATTTTCAGGAACAAGAAACAAAAGGTTTTGAAGTTGTTGAAGAGGAAGCTAAGACTAAGTTAATAGATGAGCTATCGAGGGAAAGATTAGAATCATTGCAATCAAAAATATTAGGTCTATTAGAGCAAGGCTCTTCTCTGGATGATGTTTCTAAAGAAAATAAGATAAAAGTTCAAACTTACAAGTCTGTAACTAGAGACTCGTCTCTGTTTACAAGAAATGTTTTATTAGAAATATTTAATGAGCCAAGATCAAACTTGGGAAAATTCTATTCTTCAGTTTCTTTCGCTAATGGAGATATATTAATCTTCAGATTAGACGGTGTTCAGGATTCTTCCCAAGAATTTGTGGGTGAAGAAAAAGAATCTTTAAAAAATTTCTTCTTAGCAGAAAGATCAGAATCAGAACTAGCTGATTTACGAATTAATATGCAAGAAGTCGCTTCAGTTGTAATTAATTAATATCTTCTAGCGAACCCATCGCCGTGATGTTAAATCCTGCATCTACATAAAGAGTCTCTCCAGTGACTCCACTAGCTAATTCTGAAGCTAAGAAAGTAGCAGCCTTACCAACTTCTTCAATAGAGACATTCCTTCCCAAGGGAGCTCTGTTAGCGTTATAAGAAAGCATTTTTCTGAAATTTTTCACACCTGAGGCTGCCAACGTCTTTATTGGACCAGCCGATATGGCATTGACCCGATGACCCTCTTTACCTAAGGAAACAGCTAAAAAACGCACGCTAGCTTCTAAACTTGCTTTTGCTAATCCCATGACATTGTAATTAGGTAAGGTCTTTTGTGATCCCAGATAAGTAAGTGTAATTAAAGAGCCCTTTCTTCCTTTCATGGACTCTTTACCAGCCTTTGCAAGGGCAACAAAACTATAGGCACTGATGTCGTGCGCAATTTTAAAACCTTCCCTGGTGGTTACATCTACAAAGTTACCGTTCAGTTCATTAGAAGGAGCAAAGCCTACCGCATGAACAATACAATCTACACCATCCCAATCGTTTTCTAGTTCTGAAAAAACGCTATTGATCTCCTCATCATTTGCTACATCACAGGGTAAACAAATGTCAGAATTCCACTCTTTTGCTAAAGATTTTACTTTTCTCTTGAATCTCTCATTTTGATACGTGAAAGCTAAGTTCGCCCCATACTTCGACATTGAAGATGCTATACCACTAGCTATAGAATGCTTGTTAGCCACTCCTACTATCAAAATATTCTTATCTGTTAAAAGTGACATATTTTTATGGTTCACATTATATATGAACCCTGATCGGTTTTATTTTTACATTTTTTAACGTTATAAAAAACCAAAAACCTTCATTACACAACACAGAATAACAAAAAAGTGGCAATGTATAGGCAATATGAGTACAATTCAGGCATTATTAGGGCAGAACGTTTTTGTCCTTTATTTTTTATTTAACTAATAAGTTTTGGGGAGTTATATGAACACTAAAATTTTTAACTTATTGAAGACACTTGCGTTTTCTGCATTAGTTCTGACGTTCTTTGCACCGTCAACACTAGTGGCACAAGATGATGAGGTTGAAGTAGAAGAAGTTGTTGTAACCGGATCAAGGATTAAGAGGGATACAATTAACTCGGCTTCGGTTGTAACTACAATCACAGCTGAAGAAATCGAGCAAAGCCAGGCTCTTATTACGGCTGATATTCTTAGACTTTCTACCTACAATACCTTTGGTTCTTATCCTTCTACAGCTGGGAATAGCGCTATGTCTAACACCACCATAAGTCTTAGAGGCCTTGGTGGAGGAAGAACTTTAGTTCTTATCGATGGCAGAAGACTACCAGGGTCACCACATTTAGGTGGAGCTGGTGCTGCTAATATCAACTTAATACCTACGGTTTCAGTGGATCGTATTGAAATACTTGCTGACGGAGCATCTTCCGTATACGGATCTGATGCGATTGCTGGTGTTGTTAATGTGATCACCAAGAAAGGCTTTGATGGATTGGATATTCAAGTCACATCCGGAGAACGGACAAGAGACGATGGAGTGGAGAATTCTGTTTCCTTGCTCTACGGGTCTACAAACGAAAAAGGTTATGTCACGGTAGCTCTGGAACACGATGAAAGAGATGAAATTTATCTCAAGGACAGATGGTACACCGCTGCTAGGGCTTCGGACCAAAACGGTGATGGCGTCATTGACCTTTACTTTGAAACTTATGGATTAAGCTGGTATTCAAGAAACCTAGCGGATCCAGTTACGGGTAATATTGCAGCTGCACCTACGTGTACAGGTAATATAGATGGATCCACAACTCCATGGTGGGGACCTAATTTTGGTGGGGCTGCTTTTGGACAAGGGGCTACAACCACGGGTTCTTATGCTGGAGCTCAACCTAGAGGTATTTGTGGATACGCTTGGGCTGATATTATGGTTCAAGAAGCTGGAATGTTTCGAGATACCTTTACTACAAATATAGAGCACGCAATTAATGACAAGCTTACTTTTTACAGTAGAGCAACTTTTGTAAGAAATGAGTCCGTAGGACGTTTTGCACCTCCTGCGGCCAGTTATCCTGGCATTCTACCTTCTGATCCTGCCAACCCTTATGACGTAGCCGTTACGGGTTACTGGCGATGGACAGAAATTGGAAACAGGGGTATGCACTTTGTTGATCAAATGTCTGATTTTGTGGGTGAACTAATCTACGAAGTAAATGATAGAGTAGAGATTATAGTTAGCCATCAAGTTAACAAGATGTACATGACCGACATCGGCAGGTATTACCTCGACTATGCTGGTCTTGCTTCTAATTTATATTACGAGATACCTTTTGGATCTGTAGATGGTCTTTATGCATTGTCTGCTACAACCGTTGTTGAGTACGATAACCATTATGAAAAGGATGAAATAACTGCTCAAATCAATGACCTCTTTGAGCTCCCTGGAGGTCCAGTGGATATGCTCATCGGTTATGAAGGTTTTGATAACATCTATAGTGCAGCCTATGACAAACACTCTGAGGGTGGTTATGTTGGAGGATCTGCAGGTAATTCAGGAAAAGGTACCAGATCCGTGGATTCTTACTTCGGTGAAATACTGTTCCCTGTAATGGCCGGTCTTGAGCTAAACGCATCATTTAGAAGTGATGATTACGATGACGTTGGCGCCAACGACTCTTTCAAAGTAGGAGTTTTATGGGAAGGCAATAGAGGCACAATCGTAAAGGGCAACTTTGGAGAAGGCTTCAGAGCACCTTCCATGGATACTCTTTATGGGGTTACCACATTTAGTGCGAACACAGCTACAGACTATTTGGCTTGTGCTAATGCTGGTGTCTCTCAAAGCGCATGTGCTTCGAAACAGGTATCAACTTTGATAACTTCTAACCCAAATCTTTCAGCTGAAACTTCAGAAGCCACTGTTTTCAGTGTGGCTCAAGATATGGGTGCGTTAACGCCTGCTTTAGACAACGTGAGCGTTAGAGTTGACTGGTACAACATCACTATGTTTGATTTGATATCTTCAGTCTCAACTCAAGACGTCCTGTATTCTGACTTTACCAACGGTAATCTTTTAACCAACAATTATGAGTATTATGCTCAGGGTGGCCTTAAGGGAGATGGATCAGCTGCTGGAGCACCAGTTGGCACAGGCACTAGTAATGTCTGTCCTGCAGGTGCAACATATGTCAAGAGGTTGGGTGTATCAGATTCTCTTTATACCATTAGAAGTTGTGCTAACGGCAGAATAGACTACGTTGGTGCAAGTTATGCTAACCAAGGAGAATACGAAGTAGAAGGTTATGATATTTTCGTTGACTACACTGTTGAAGTTGGCGGCGGGGACTTAGACCTTAGTCTTGACTATTCTAAAGTTACTGATTACGGCGGAGCTCCATTCATTGGTAGTAGTGCTCATCAGAACAACGTTGGGTTTAATGGACTCCCGGAGCAGAGGTATAACCTACGTCTAGCCTACACTTGGGGAAATTATGGAGTTTCTGTGACTAATCGTCATATTGGAGACTTTGCTTTCAATAGTAATTGTGCTGCAGATGAGGATGGTGGTATTTGTACAAAAGAAGGACCTTACCAAGACAAGTATGACACCATAGACATTCAACTCAGAGCGGACTTTGATAAGTACGGCAGGATTAGTGTTGGTATCATTAACGCTTCTGATAAAGACCCACTACCT
Organism: SAR86 cluster bacterium; assembly: GCA_022447065.1. GTDB lineage: Bacteria > Pseudomonadota > Gammaproteobacteria > Magnimaribacterales > Magnimaribacteraceae > AEGEAN-183. The sequence continues at coordinate 48,903 of JAKUUM010000010.1, forward strand.
GATAAAGGTGGTGTTAACTACGATAGTTATACCGGTCTTTACGACAACAGAGGTAAAGTAACCTATGTGAAATGGAAAATTAGTTTCTAATTTTATTAGGTTTTATAAAGGGGCGGTTTTACCGCCCCTTTTTATTGTCCAAATTAAAAAACTAACCCTCCGTTTTGACTTAATAGTTAAAGCGATCTAATTAATAAATGATAAAATAAATTTATAAATCATACTGACAACCCCATCCATGAAACTTAGAAATCTTTTCTATCTCAGTGTAGTTCTGTTTTTTGCATCTTGTGGGGATTCAGAGTCAATAGTAGATTCTGCTCTGAAAGATCAGATTTTACTTTTAGGTAATGGAACCGAGCCACAGGATTTAGATCCGCATACAGTTACTGGTGTTCCCGAACATAAAATACTTTTGTCTTTAATGGAAGGACTAGTAACAAGACATCCAGAGGGAAAGGGCTCTGTTCCGGGCGTGGCTGAGAGATGGGTTATTTCTGAAGATGGAAAGGAATATACTTTTTATTTAAATAAAAAAGCTAAATGGTCCAACGGAGATTCTGTGACTGCGAATGACTTTGTTTATTCGTGGAAAAGAATTCTTATGCCTAGTATGGCTGCTCTATATGCTGACATGCTTTATGTAGTTAAAAATGCAGAAGCATACAATAGAGGTGAGATAGGAGACTTTACCCAAGTCGGAGTTAAAGCAATAGATGATTTTACTCTTAAGGTTAGCTTAAATAACTCTACCCCTTATTTCTTAGCACTACTTAGTCACTATTCGACCTGGCCGGTTCACAAGCCAACAATAGAAAAATTTGGTGAGATCGATACCAGAGGAACGAAATGGACAAGACCTGAGAATTTTGTTGGAAATGGTCCTTATCTCTTAGCGGAATGGAAATTAAATGACGTCATCATCGTTAAGAAAAACCCTTTATATTGGAACGCAGGGATCGTTACCATAAAGGAGATTAGGTTCTACGCAAGTGACAATGACACTACAGAAGATTTAAGGTATAGAGCCGGACAGCTACACCTGCTAAATACAGTTAAAATAACAAAAATTCAGAGTTACAAAACCAAATATCCAGACCAAATTCATATAGACCCTTATTTCGGCACTTATTACTACAGAATAAATACTAAAAGAGAACATTTAAAAGACAAAAGATTTAGACAGGCTCTATCTTATGCCATAAATAGAAAGGAGATAGTGGAAACTATTACAAGGGGAGAACAAGCACCTGCTTTTTCATTTAGTCCTCCAGATCCAGCTAACTTTTATCCCTCTACAAAATTAGAATTTAATCCTTCTAAGTCAGAAGAACTGTTTAAGGAAATGGGTTATGGAGTAAGTAAGGAGCTTCCTAAACTAGAGATTCTTTACAATACAAGCGAGGGTCACCAGAAGTTAGCCGAGGCTGTACAGTCTATGTGGAAAGAATATCTTGGACTTGAAGTAGAGTTAGTAAATGTTGACTGGAAGACGTATTTAGACAGAGAAAAAAATGCAGATTTCTTAATATCTAGGGCTGGATGGATAGGGGATTACCCTGATCCAAATTCATTTCTAGACATGATGGTAACTGGGCGGGGCAACAATAAGACCAGTTGGAGCAATCTTGAGTATGACAACTTAATCAAAAAAGCAGCAAGTGCAACTTCAACTAACTTGAGAAATAGCTATTTTGATAAAGCTGAACACATCTTGATGGATGAATTACCTTTAATACCCATTTATACCTACACGAGGGTTTACCTTCTTCATCCGTCTGTAAAAGGATATTATCCGAATATTTTGGATACCCACCCTTATCAATTTTTAAGGCTAGAAAACACTAATTAATGCTTAAGCTCATTCTGAATCGTCTCATGGTGTCGATACCAGTTTTATTGGCCGTAGTTACTATCACTTTTTTTATGGTCCATGCTGCTCCGGGAGGCCCTTTTGATTTTGATAGAGTTGTATCTCCTGAAGTGATGGAGAAACTGAATGAAAAATATAATCTTGATGCTCCTCTCTACAAGCAATACTTTGATTACTTAGTTAGTGCAATTCAGGGAGATTTTGGACCTTCGTTTAGATATCCTGGAAGAACGGTTGCAGAAATGATAGCCATTGGTTTGCCAATTACTTTTGAATTGGCTATCTACTCAATTCTTTTTGCCACCTTCTTAGGCATAACTTTTGGTTCACTGGCAGCTTTAAAACAAAATACTTTGCTGGATTACATCCCAATGTCAATTTCAATGGCAGGTATTTGTATACCTTCAATCGTTCTTGGTCCTCTCTTAAGTCTAATTTTTGGAATTTGGATGGGGTGGTTACCGGTATCGGGTTGGGGAACTTATGCTGGAGATAAGCTTTTACCAGTTGTGACTTTAGGTACTGCTTATGCTGCCTATTGTGCAAGGCTAACCAGAGGTGGCATGCTTGAGATTTTAGGGCAAGACTTTATAAGAACTGCTAGAGCAAAAGGGCTTTCCGAGTTCAGAGTAGTGGTGGTTCATGCCTTAAGAGGAGGCCTTATACCCGTTGTCTCCTTTTTAGGACCAGCAATAGCAGGCCTGTTAGCCGGCTCTTTTGTTGTTGAAACAATCTTTGGAATACCAGGCTTAGGAAGGTTTTATGTCCAAGCAGCTTTCAATCGTGACTACACGATGATCTTAGGCACCTCTATTTTCTTTTCTGCTCTTATTATTCTATTTAATTTATTGGCTGATCTCCTAGGAGCTGCAATGGATCCGAGGGTCAGGGAAAGTTATTCAGATGAGTGAATTGCTACAAATCTCTTCTATCTGGCAAGATGCAATCTTCAGGCTTAAGTCTAATAGATTGGCTGTATTTGGTGGCGTGTTCATTATCCTTTTGATTATTCTTGCAACCCTTACTCCATGGATTGCACCTTATGATTATGCTCAACAAGATAGAGTCCTAGGACCAACTCCTCCCTCTTTTCAACATTTACTAGGAACTGATTATCTAGGAAGAGACTTGCTAACAAGACTGCTTTATGGAAGTCGAATTTCTCTCTTAGTAGGATTCATAGCAACCACGGTCGCTTTAATAATTGGAGTAACTTGGGGAACAGTAGCGGGCTATCTCGGAGGTTCCATTGACACCTGGATGATGCGTATCGTTGACACCCTTTATGGAATCCCTTTCATTATTTTAATTATTCTTTTGATGGTGGTCTTTGGCAGGAGCCTGGTTTTAATGTTTATGGCTATTGGTGCAGTTGAATGGTTGACAATGGCAAGAATAGTAAGAGCACAAGTTAATAGTTTAAAACAAAGGGAGTTTGTTTTAGCTGCTAAAGCAATGGGAGTAAAAGAGACAACTATCATGACAAGACATTTGATCCCCAACACCTTAGGCCCTGTTATAGTTTATGCAACTTTAACCGTTCCCCAGGTAATGCTTTTGGAGGCATTTCTTAGTTTCTTGGGATTAGGCGTTCAGGCTCCAATGAGTTCCTGGGGTCTCTTAATTCGTGACGGAGCAGTATCTATGGAAGAGAGTTGGTGGCTGTTAGTTTTTCCTGCTGTTATATTTTCAACTACTTTATTTTCTTTAAATTTCTTAGGCGATGGATTAAGAGATGCCTTGGATCCTAGAATGGGTCCTAATTAGACCAAACTAACTGTCGACACCCGCATCAAGAATTACTTTTAAAACTTGACCAGGGAAAATAAATTCTGGACTCTTTAGTTCATTCCATGCCTGAATATCTTTAACTTTAATTCCAAATCTAGAACTTATTCTGGATAAGGTATCTCCGGTTTTCACGGGATAAAGTAGTGTTCTAGTCTTTCTATTTGGTGTTTTACCTCTAACTCTTTCGTCTTTAGAGAAGATCTTGATTTTTTGACCTATTTGTAAAGGGCTGGTGAGATTTAAGTTATTCCATAAAGAAATATCCTGAATAGTAACTCCGTATTTTCTGGATATTCCCCAGAAAGTATCTCCTTTAACAACTTTATATGTTCTTGCTCTTGGTACAAAAGTTTGAACCCATGCTGGACCCCTGGGGACCATCATTTCTTGTCCTGCATATATCAGATCACTCTCCAGCTGATTAATTTCCATTAATACTGCAACCTCTATACTGTATTGCTTCGCTATTTTTGTTAGATTATCGCCTCTTTTAATTTTATACCTATCCCATTTAACTAGCTCTACTTCATCCAGAGATGAGAGTTGTATCAAAAACCTATCAGCGACTCCGGTGGGTAATAAAAGATAATGCGGTCCACTGGGATCTGTTGCCCATTGACTAAACCCAGGATTAAGTTCGTATATTGCTTCTGGAGTCAAGCCTGCTAAGTCAGCAGCTTGCATTAAATCAACTTGTCCTGGAATTTCAACTTTTGTGAAATAAGCTCTATTAGCTATTGAAGGCAAGGTTACACCAAACGAACTTGGATGTTTAATTAGTTCGCAAAGTACAAGTAACTTAGGTACATACTCAGAAGTTTCTTTAGGTAAATTTAAAGACCAAAAATCTAATGGTTTAGCCTCTCTTTTATTTTCTCTAATGGCTCTACGTACTCTAGAAGGTCCAGCATTGTAGGCAGCAATAGCTAGGAGCCAATCATTGTCAAATTTTTCATGCAAATAAATTAAGAAACTAAAAGCTGCCTCCGTTGAAGCAATTACATCTCTCTTCCCGTCATACCACCAATTCGTTTTAAGTCCCCATTCTCTGCCGGTGGAAGGAAGAAATTGCCACATTCCTGTTGCTCCGTAAACAGATTGAGCATATGGATCAAACTCACTTTCTACAAAGGGTAAAAGAGCAAGTTCTGCAGGTATACCCAATTCTTCAGCCCTTTTTACAGTATGGAAAAGATAGCGCTGTCCAGATTGACTAAGTCTGTTTACTGCGTGTTGATTGTTTACAAACCTCTTCCTGAATACCTCTGAATCTGCATAATCTTCAGGTATGGTAAAAGTTAGATCTTTTCTCACTCTATCCCAAAGGTCGAAAGGTTTCTGATTTATGGTAACTTCAACTACTTTTGGATCTGAGTCGGCCAAGTCGTTGTCTTCAGCTAAAACTAGATTCTTTGATTCAAGACTTGCATAGCTTCCTAAGAAAGAAAGAATTAGAACTAAAATCCATTTAGTCATGAGGTTTCATTTTAAAAAAGATTTGTTTCTACCATTCTTCATGAAAATATAATGCCAAATGTATACTACAATTAGGTCTAAGACTATATGAATCGAATAGAAATTTTTACAGATGGAGCGTGTCGAGGAAACCCAGGCAAAGGTGGTTGGGGAGCTTTCATAAGGTCTAATGGCAAGGAGGAGTCTATTTACGGCGGAGAGAATGACACCACCAATAACATTATGGAATTAACTGCGGCAATTAAGGCTTTAGAGTACTTGCCTGAAAATTCTCGGGTAGTTCTTACTACAGACAGTAAGTACGTAGTGCAAGGCATTACTGAATGGATAGAAAATTGGAAATCTAGAGGATGGAAAACTGCGGCTAAAAAACCTGTTCTCAACAAAGAGTTATGGCAAAGATTGGATCACTTAACAAGCCTACATTCTATTGAGTGGCAATGGGTAAAAGGTCACAGCGGGCACAGAGAAAACGAAATCGCTGACCAACTCGCAAACACAGGAATAGATGACCTTTAACCATGGGTAGGCAAATAGTATTAGATACAGAGACCACAGGAATTGATTTTAAATCAGGACATAGGGTAATAGAGATAGGTTGCATCGAGATAATTAACAGGAGATTTACTGGTGCTGAATATCAGACTTATTTAAATCCGGATAGAGAAATAGATGAAGGGGCTGTCAAAGTACACGGTATTACTCTTGATTTCCTCAAAGATAAACCTAGATTTGTTGATGTTGCGAAAGAATTTCTTGAATTTATTAAAGACAGCGAACTGCTGATACACAATGCCGAATTTGATGTGGGGTTTCTCAACAACGAATTAAAGCTGTTACCAGAGAAGAGCTCACTTTTGGAAAACGTTACTGAAAAGATTACAGATACCTTAAAAATTGCCAGAGAAAAACACCCTGGACAACGAAACAGTTTAGACGCTCTGATACAAAGATACGAAGTTGAGGGTTACGATCGTGAATATCATGGGGCTCTAAAGGATGCAAAGATTTTAGGAGATGTATATTTAGCAATGACAGGAGGACAAAGTGATCTGTTATTTGAAGATAATGCTCCGAAAATGTCTCAAGAGCATGATAATGGTCAAAGCAAATTAGTTTCGTCCCAAAAAGACAGTAAAACCCTCCTCACAGAATTGACTGAAGCTGAAGAAAAAGAAAATTTAGATTACCTAAACAGAATGAAAGATGAAACTGGAGTGGAGCCAATTTGGTTAAAGAAGCAATGAACCAAAAAGTTATGGGCAGATTTGCTCCTAGCCCTACTGGAACTCTTCATATTGGTGGAGCCAGGACGGCTTTGTTTGCTTGGCTTTATTCTAAGAGTTTAGGAGGGAAATGTCTTTTGAGATTGGAGGATACAGACAAGGAAAGATCAAAGCAGAAGTACACAAATTCTATTATCGAAAGTTTTAATTGGTTGGGTATCGATTTTGATGAAGAGCCTGTCTATCAATCTAAAAATAAGAACAGACATCTAGAGAAAGCAACACAATTGGTTGAGGATGGCCAAGCTTATTTTTGTGATTGTTCAACAGAGCGTCTTCAGAAGTTAAGAGAAGAACAACAAAAGAAAGGATTTAAACCTAAATACGATGAGAAGTGTAGAGAATTAAATTTAAAGCAAGCCACCAATACTGTGGTTCGCTTCAAGAACCCTGGAAGGGGTAAAGTTAGTTTTAATGATATTGTTCGTGGAGAAATTGAAGTATCTAATGAAGAATTAGACGACCTGATTCTAGTCAGGAGCGACGGGACGCCTACTTATAACCTCTGCGTTGTTGTAGATGACATAGACATGAATATAACCCATGTGATTAGAGGGGATGATCATGTCAACAATACGTTTAGACAAGTTAACATTTTTGAAGCTTTAGGAGAGGAAATTCCGATATACGGACATGTACCTATGATCCTAGGAGGGGACGGCAAGCGAATGTCTAAACGACATGGGGCGGCCAGTATTTCTGAATACAAAGAAATGGGAGTATTGCCGCAAGCTTTACTAAATTATTTATCGAGATTGGGTTGGTCTTTAGGCGACCAAGAAATTTTTCAATTTGAGGAACTGATAGAAAAGTTTAAAGATGGAAGGATGAATAATGCCCCCGCATCTTTTTCATTAGAGAAGCTGCTTTGGTTCAACAAAGAATATTTATCCAAAATGGATGAAAAAGAACTTATTGGAAGATTATCAAGTTTTTGTGGCTACTTTCAGAAAGACGATTATTCTTCAAAAGTTTTAGATTTAATTAAAGATCGATGTAATTTGCTTTCTGACTTTGAACAAGAAACAAAATATTTCTTTGAAGATTTAGAAGCAATAGATTCAAAAGACGCAAATAAAACGTTTACACCAGAAGCCATGGATGTGCTTAAGATTTTGCTTCGGGAATTTTCAGCTTTAGAAGATTGGACATCTGAAAGTATTAACCACACCATAGAGACAGTTATGGAATCTGCTAATCTTGGAATGGGTCAAGTGGGTAAGCCATTGAGATTAGCGGTTACCGGTAGAATGAATTCACCACCTGTTGATAAAACTTGTGCAGTACTTGGAAGGGATAAAGTTATCGAGAGAATGGAAGAGGCTCTAAATAAACTGTTATAGGTATCTCTTTAAAAACTTATCTATCTGTTGCCAAGTTTCTTCACGAATATGGTCCTGTTCCATAAATAGTTCATGGTTGCCTTCAATCCTAGCAATAGATATTTTTGGAATGGTTTGGCAGATTAATTCATTCTTTTCTGAATTGACCACTTGATCTTTTGTTGCGCTCAACAGGAGGGTAGGGGATGTAATTTTCTGACTCCAATTAGGTTTGCTAAATTTTCTGGTTCTTTTAATTGATTCATGTACCCAGGCTAATGATAAACCTCCAAGGGCTAGATTTTCATTTTTTCTGATTAGGTCAACGCTTCTAGTGAATCTTGATTTGTCAGAAGTTACATCATTTTCTTCAAAGGGTATTTCATGCCATCCCTTTCTTTCTTTCCACTCAGGTTGTGGTAGCGCTCTATTTCTAAAACCCAATCTTGATATCTCACCCAAGACTAGAACAAAGATTTCCATAGATTTAGGAAGTTTCAAAGATAACATAGGAGCACATAGGATAATTAGATCAAAAACTCCAGAGTGTTCAGCAGCTAGTGAAGCTATCAAACAGCCCCCCATAGAATGACCTATTCCTATCCACGGTTTGGGGCAATTGGAAACGTAGACAAGATCAAGGATCTCTTTCAATTCTTGGTCGTATAAAGAGAAATCACTAACGTGACCCAAGTAAGGGTTGTCTATCAAACGATCAGATAATCCTTGTCCTCTCCAGTCAAACATAGCCACACAAAAATCCCTATCTAAGAACTCTTGAACTACCTCATAGTACTTTTCAATAAACTCAGTACGACCAGATTGCAAAATAACCGTTCCTCTAGCTGAGTTTGAATTCCAGATGGCCACTCGAATTTTTACTTTGTCTGAAGTAATAAAAAAAAAGGCTTTTCCCCCTTTTGGTGAAAGGAAATTCTTAATCTCTGTCAGTGGTGCTTCTTGTAAACTTGCTAATTGAGTCATATCATGAAAATAAATTAAACTATTAAGCCTAATTAATTTAAACATGAACCTTTTAAAGAGTCTCTTATTCTTTGTTGGCCTATTAATTCTGAGCCGTCTAATACCTCATCCACCTAACTTCACTCCTCTTATTGCAGGAGCCGTTTTTCTACCTTTTATGTTAAAAGACAAAACTTTAATAATTGGCTTGCCTTTGCTTTGTCTATTTATTTCTGACTTAATTATCGGCTTTCACAATGTCATGCTTTGGACTTACGGGGCTTTCTTGATTATTGGACTAATGGTTATTAATTTTTCAAAACTTAATTTAAAGTCTCTTCTTGGTCTAAGCATAGCGGGACCTTCTTTCTTTTACTTGATTACCAACTTTGGCGTTTGGGTAAGTTCTTCAACCTATGCAAAAGACATTTATGGACTCTTAGAGTGTTACGCTTTAGCTCTACCTTTCTATGGCAATAGCTTATCTTCGACTCTGTTATTTTCACTTCTTTTCATTGCAACTAGATATTTGTTATTAAAAAAAGACTCATCACAATTAATCTAAAGAAATTCAGAAAACTATGTCAGAAGACCTTTACTTAGAACAATTAAAGCTAGGACCTATGGAAAACTTTGTTTACATAATTGGTTCTAAAAGCACTAGAGAAGTTGCATTAATAGATCCGGCTTGGGAAATAGATTATTTATTGCAACATCTTGAACAAAAGGATTTAAAGCTCTCTTCCATACTGGTTACTCATTATCACCCTGACCACATAGGCGGAGGCATGATGGGCCAGTCCATTCCGGGTCTAGCTGAAATCATGGCAGAACAGCCGGTGAAGATTTACGTAAATAAACACGAAGCAGAAGGGGTTAAAAAGGTAACAGGAGTCTCAGATTCAGACTTACAAAAGGTTGAGTCAGGAGACCATCTTCAAATCGGAGAAAATGATATCGAATTTTTACACACCCCAGGACACACTCCTGGGTCACAGTGTTTCAGTGTTAATAAAAATTTGGTATCAGGGGACACTCTGTTTATAAATGGGTGCGGAAGGGTAGATTTACCAGGATCTGATGCAGAGCAAATGTATCATAGCTTGCAACACCTTTGTTCTTTACCGGATGATACTATTCTTTATCCTGGTCATCATTATAGCGAAGAAGAATACGCCACTCTTGCAGAGACAAAAAAGAAAAACGTTTACCTCAGAATCTCGGATATAGATACTTGGCGGCAAGTTATGGGTTAAGTTTATGGAGTATCAAGAAATTATTTATGAGACAAAAGACAACGTTGCCTTAATCACTCTAAATAGGCCGGAGAAACTTAATGCTTGGACACCTAGGATGTGTGAAGAACAAGCTGACGCAATTGAGAAAGCCAATAAAGATAAGTCCATTGGAGCTATTATCATGACGGGAGCAGGTAGGGGTTTCTGTGCTGGTGCTGATATTGGAGATACTTTTCAAACTCGACTGGGAGGAGAAGACCCCGGCAACGATACTGCAGGCGGTTCTGGTGGTATGCCTGCTGGAATAGACTGGATTAGTATAGTTAGAGGATCAAAACCCATTATTGCGGCAGTCAACGGACCAGCAGTTGGCATAGGGGTTACCATGATCTTGCCTTTTGATGTAATCGTAACTTCTGAAAAAGCCAAATTTGGTTTTGCTTTTATAAAAATGGGTATCGTTCCTGAACTGGCTTCTACTCATTTTTTGGTTAGTAGAGTGGGGTGGGGAAGAGCAAATGAAATGATGCTCTCAGGAAGTCTGTATTCAGGAAAAGAAGTTCATGAATTCGGATTAACTGAATACTTAGTAGAAGAGGGTAGACTTTTAGATAAAGCTTTCGAAATAGGAACTGTGATGTCGGAAAACCCGGATAGGCAATTAAGGATGACCAAACAACTTTTGACAGCTAACGCAGTGACTACTGACATTAAAGCAGCTGAAGAGTTGGAAACAAAGCTCCTTCAAGAATGCTGGGAGACCGAAGAACACGAGGAAGCAGTGAATGCTTTCTTGGAAAAACGCAAGCCTAACTTCAGGTAAAAAGTAAAAAAATAGACTTCTAAAAAAGAAGACTTTTTTATAAAAAAAAGTTAAAAAAAGGGGTTGTATTTTTTTTCTATGGGTGTAATATTCTTATACCGATTGACCGACCTAGAAACAACTCGAGACGAAGAAAAGGAGAGAAAAATCGGTTAGGGAACGAAAGGCGAAAGCTCTAAAAGGAAGGCTAGCAAAAAACCTTTTAGGCCACCAAGATAAAAAGAGAAATTTATCGAGGAGCTAAACAAGAATCTCAAGTTTAGACACTTTCGAACTCGAACTAAACAGAGCTTCGGCTCTGTTTTTTTATGCCTTCAAGACCCCTCTCAGATTTCGGTAAAACACTGTTAGAATAGCGCTTCCTTAAAACTGTGGGGCTATAGCTCAGCTGGGAGAGCGCTTGCGTGGCACGCAAGAGGTCGGCGGTTCGATCCCGCCTAGCTCCACCATCAGAATCTCTTAGAAGAGTTATTTATAGGCATCGTAATCTCCGATGCATTTTAGTACTGGTTTATGTCTTTTGATGTGTCTTTCTTTAAAACTATGAAATAAAGTAACAGTGATAGGATTAATGAAAGTATTGCCCAAAAAGTTAGTGTTAGTGCCCAATTATCTAAGAAAACTGATAAGACATTATTCTCTTGGAGTTTAAGAAAAAGTCCAGTAATTAGTCCACTTACACCCATTGGTAAGAAAAAAATCAGGGTTCCAATAGTTAATTCTAAGATTGCTAAAGTTAGCCCTATAATTAACCAGATATTCCCTGTATATAAAAGTACCTCAAGCATCAGATTTTTCATCCTTGCTAATGCTACCTAGAAGGAGCTCAATCGTCCCAAGTGCTTTCGTTATATCAGATGGCACAATAAGAGTTTTTGTTTGATTTGAGGAGGCTAATTTTGATAATCCGTCAACTTGTCTCTTCATAATCTCAAAATTAATTGCAGGCTGACCATCGTTTTTAATTGCTTCAGCAATTAATCGTGTTTGCTTCGCATCTGCCTCAGCTTTAATTTTTATAGCATATGCTTCTGCATCAGCAGCGACTTTAACTCCCTCAGCTTGTTTTTTAGCCTCATAGAGCTCTGCATCAGCATTTAATTCAGTACTTCTCTTATCACCTTCAGCTCTAGCGATTGCAGCTCTTCTTTCTCTTTCAGCATTAAGCTGCTTTCTTTGAGATTCTTTTGTTTTTTCGTCAACAAGAATATCTAGAATTTCAGTTCTTGTGACTTCAACACCCCAAACTTCAGCTGCTTTAGATAGTCTATTAGCTATTTCTTGGTTCATAGTTTCTCTACTTGACTGAAGATCATCTAATTGAAGTTTTCCTGCGGCAGATCTGATGACCGATATAGCAGTATTTTCAATCGCCAGATCAATATCTCTTATCCTGTATACTGATTTTCCAGCATCAAGAACTCTGAAAAATACAGTAGAGTCAAGTTCTACTTCAACATTGTCTTCAGTAATAACTGACATTTGAAATCGAGGTAGCTGTCTCTCTAATATATCAACTCTAAAAGCGACCCTATCAATAAAGGGTACAATTATTGATAGTCCAGATTCTAGGGTTCTAGTGAATTTACCAAATCGCTCAACAATAAAAACTTTTGATTGCGGAACAACCTTTATGCCTAAGTAAATTATAAAAATAATTAAGATTACTAAGACAACTAAAACTATATTTCCTACATTCATAACTACTCCACAAGATATTTACCTGATTCAACTCCAACTAAATAGATCTTATCTTAATTATCACAAAAATAATGCTCTATCATATTATTGTTACTCTTCTTTCAAATTCCATGTTGTATATGTTGTCCTTCAGATCTTTATGAAGGAAAATAAACTTAGACAGGAGTTGGTTCCAATTTTGAACCATAAGCTCCACCATTCCTTCTTTTTTAATTACAGGATGGCCTAAAAGCCTGTAGGGGAGTGAGTATGTTTCTTTTTCTATTTTCCTTTTAATTTTTCCTGCACTTCTTCAAAAACTTCTGGGCTATTAATAGGATCGTGACGACCATCAATATCACTGATGTTCTATTTTGGAAATTCTATTTTTCCTATATATATCTTATTTGTAAGAATATTTCTAAGTGTCTCAGGGCGTTGCAAATAGAGTTTATTTGTTTTTAGATTTAACAAACCTTTAAAAGCTACAGATTTCTTTAACAACTGAAGAGAAAGGTAGGCATCAGTAGAAAAATCCTTGAAGATTTTTTGAATCAAAGGGCTGTTGTGAGGGTCAGGAATAAGAATCTTGTCTTCTAGTAAATATCCCGCTGGAGGATGAAATACCCAATAGCCACTTTGCACTCTGGCTCTCATCCTGGAATTAACCCTTTGCTTATTATGCTCTCGGTCAAATTCTGAAATAGAAACTTTTATATTTTCTATCAAGTGGTTTTCTGGGGACTCAGTTTCAAGATCATCAATACTTATAACAGGGTAAATATGCTAAAATATCTTGTTGGTTTTTTTATATTGATCACAAGACTGAAATAAACTTTACAGTCGAATCTATCTGTGAAATTTCAACGTTACCGATCAGTATCGTTTTTACGATATTGCAAATGAAACACTTGAATTTTCAAAAAAAGGACTTAGATCTAATGGAATGTTAGTGATTTATAATGAGCTAACGATATGCTTTGAATATAATTTTTCCAAAGCAAATCATTAAGTTATTATCCAATATTCTATCTAAGAAAAGAGGAGATTTTTTTGATGATAATTTATTTATTAAAGAAAGTGAGTGACGCATGAGTAAGAATGAGAAGCTGGCTAATATAGGGAGTATAAAAAAGAGTGAAGCAACAATTATTATTTACACCTGGCCCAGTCAATTTAGCTCAGAATGTACGAGAGGCTATTTGTAAATATGATATTTGTCATCGTGAAATCGAGTTTGATTATTTGTTACAAAGTATTG
>JAKUUM010000011.1 GCA_022447065.1 SAR86 cluster bacterium
ACTTTTTAACATTAACTCTACCTTATCAAAAAGTTCTCCGACTCCTAGGCTCGTCCATAGGATCAAAAAACCAACAAAGGAAAAAACAATTCCTTCCATGAACAGGTCGAAGGACAAAAGTAAAAAAAACCCAAAAACCCATAAAAGAAAAAAATGAAGTGTTTTAATACGACAGTGTTTGAGTAAGTCCATTTCGACGATCGAAACTACTCAACTGTAACGATTACGAACTGACTCGTGAATTACTCTTCCTTGTAATCCTGATCCAGGATTCCTTTTTCTTTCAAAGTTTTTATTAATTTTTCCGTTCTTACAAGTGCAACTACTCCTACAAGTGCAAAACAAAAAGCCGCTGCTGATAATCCGTCCATAATTTTCTCCTTCTAATTTACTGTTGTGAACTACTCCACAGTAACTGACTTGGCTAGATTTCTCGGCTGATCTATGTCTGTCCCTTTCAAGATCGCGACATGGTAAGAAAGAAGCTGTAGGGGTATGGTGTAGATGATTGGAGCAATCAGCTCGGGCATCTCAGGTAACTCGATAAATTGTGTGACAGTGCCTTCGTGGCTTTCGTGCGAGTGGCCAAAAACATACAGCTCTCCTCCCCTTGCTTTAACTTCTTGGAGATTTGATTTTAACTTTTCAAGTAAGTCATCGTTCGGCGCTACTGCAATCACCGGCATTTCTGAGTCTATTAACGCTAACGGGCCATGTTTCAATTCTCCAGCAGGATAGGCTTCGGCATGTATGTAGGAAATTTCTTTCAGTTTAAGTGCACCCTCCATGGCGATGGGGTAATGAATGCCCCTTCCTAAGAACAGGGCGTGTTCCTTGTGGTCGAAAACTTCGGCCATTTTTATAATTAATGGCTCTAATTTCATTACTGCATTCAGTGATTCTGGCACTGCTCTGAGCGCTTCGTTGATTCTACCCTCAGCAGTGGCAGACAAGCCATGATTTCTTCCTAAGGCTAATGTGAGCATTAACAGGCCGATTAATTGAGTCGTGAAAGCCTTTGTTGAAGCAACTCCGATCTCTGGGCCTGCCCTTGTAAGAAAAACCAAGTCAGATTCTCTTGAAAGAGAGCTGGTTGGGACATTGCAAATTCCGAGTCTTGCTAAATAACCAGCATCTTTTGAAAATCTTAGACAGGCTAAGGTATCGGCTGTTTCTCCTGACTGGGAAATACTCACAAAAAGAGTGTTTGGTGCTACCACTTTGTTTCTATATCTAAATTCGCTCGCTACTTCTACACTACAAGGTAGACCGGCAAGTCCTTCAAGCCAATGTCTTGCTACCAATCCAGCGTGATAGCTAGTGCCACAAGCTACTATTTGTACTGCTTCTACTTTTTCAAATATTTCTGGAGCCATGGGTCCAAAAGTTTCCTGTTGCACACCAGATTCTGTTAGATGACCTTCTAAAAGCTCTTTTATTTTTATTGGTTGCTCAAAAATCTCTTTAAGCATGAAATGACGATACTCGCCTTTGTTTATGGTCTCGCCCAAGGCCTTTTCCACTACAACAGGCCTTTCTACTTCTAGATTATTCTCATCCCATAATATTGCTTTGTCCGGAGTTATTTCAACTAGGTCACCTTCTTCCAAGAAAATAAATTTATCGGTATAGTCTGCAATAGCTAGTTGGTCTGAAGCTATAAGATTTTCTCCTTGACCCAACCCAAGGACAAGAGGGCTCCCTTTTCTAGCTGCAACTATAACTTGGGGTTCTTTTATGTGAATAGCACCAAGTGCATATGTCCCTTTTAAATCCTTAACAGCTTCTTTTACTGCTTCTGCTAAAGATACTGAGTTGCCTAGTTTTGCATGAATAAGATGCGCTATAACTTCAGTGTCAGTCTCGGATTCAAAATCGTAATCCAAGGCCTTTAAAGTGGTTCTAAGTTCTTGATGATTTTCAATAATTCCATTGTGGACTACATAGACTTCTCCTCTAGAATGATGGGGATGGGCATTTTTTTCGGTCGGGATTCCATGAGTAGCCCACCTAGTATGTGCAATTCCTGTAGTTCCTGTCATAGGAACTTCTTTAATTGCATTCTGCAGCTCTGAAACTTTACCAGCTCTTTTTACCAGTTGAACTTGATTGGAATCTTTTCCGAATACAGCCAAGCCCGAAGAGTCATAACCTCGATATTCTTGCCTTAACAAGCCATTAATAAGCTTTTCTACAACTCTATCTTCTGAGGTAACCCCAATAATTCCACACATTACTTTTTGTTCTTTCTTTTTATATTAGACTGCCTTGACCTGCCAATGGCAAGATCTCCAGGCGATACGTTTTTGGTTATAACTGATCCTGCTCCTGTAGAAGACTTTTTCCCAAGCGTAACCGGTGCCACAAGAGAAGTGTTAGACCCTACAAAAACTTCATCTTCCAATTTGGTTTTGTGTTTCTTTTCACCGTCATAATTACAAGTAATAGTTCCCGCACCAATGTTTACCTTGGTGCCAAGAGTTGCATCTCCCAGATAGGTTAAATGCTTGGCTTTAGAATCTCTTCCAATCGTGGACCTATTGGCCTCCACAAAATTACCCAACTCAGAGTTTCCTTCCATTACTGTACCGCCCCTTAACCTTGCAAAGGGACCCAGGGTGCAACCAGGTCCTACTTGAGAGTCTTCTATTACCGTGCTTGCTTTTACATTAACTCCATCCCCTATTGTTGAGTCTTTTACAAAGCAGTTGGGACCTATTTTTACGTTCTTACCTATTTCCACCACTCCTTCAAAAACATTGTTAACATCTATAAAAGAGCCTCTTCCGACCTTAAGAGTGCCTCTAGAGTCTATGCGGTTAACGTCTGCAATATTTACACCTGAGAGAAGCAATTTATTTGCTTTAATTCTTTGACTAGCCCGTTCTAGATCTTGTAGCTCCAGTGGCGTGTTTGCTCCTAAAACTTCATCTGATTCCTTTAACAAAAGGGGGTTAATCTTCATTCCTTCCTCCTTTGCTAGCCCTACAATATCGGTTAGATAATATTCTTTAGCCGCATTTTTATTTTTTATTTTTGGAAGCAACTTTTTTAAGTGAGCTGATTGAATGGCCAATATGCCTGAATTTACTTCAGTAATTTTTTTCTGTTGTTTGGAGGCGTCCTTTTCTTCAACTATAGCCTCTACTTGATTTTTTGACCCTCTGACTATCCTGCCATAGCCCTCAGAGTGTTCTTTGTTAAAAGTCAAAATGACTAAAGAATCCTTCCTGGCCATCTTTATGAGAGCCTTAAGGGTTTTGACCTCTACCAGAGGCACATCGCCATATAAGACTACTGCAATAGAACCTGTCCTGAGTTCCGGTAAGGCTGTTTTTACCGCGTGGCCCGTTCCTAGTTGTTTCCTTTGAGTTACCCACTTTGTATTTTTAGGGGTTAAAAGGAACTTCTTAACTTCACTTTTCTGATTTTCTATAACTATTATTGGTCTAGAATTTTCTATTCCAGCGACTGTATCTAATACATGCTGTGCCATTGGTTTGCCCGCTATGGGCAATAAGACCTTGGGTAAAGACCCCGTCATCCTTTTGCCTCTACCGGCGGCTAAAATAATAAAATCAGTATTCATGTAAACTTTTTAACTTAAAAAAACGCCTTAGAAAATAAAAGGGGCGCTATTAAACTACTTCTTGCGTAGTTTCTGCAAGGCTTTTAATCTTGCTGCAGCCTCTGCTAGATGTGCAGTGGCCAAGGAATAATCCATTTCAGATTTTTGATCTTCTAGTTCGCGTTCTGCTAATTCCTTAGCTCTTTCGGCCTCAGCTGCATCTATGTCATCTGCTCTTTCAGCCACATCGGTCAACAAGGTGATCACCCCTGGCTGTACTTCCAGAAAGCCACCCGAAGCGAAAAAGACTTCTACAACTCCTCCTTCCAGGACCAGTTTTACTGGACCAGGTTTTAAGTTAGTTAGCAAGGGGGCGTGTCTTGGGGTTATGGCAATTTCTCCATCCCCTCCATCGGCTGTTAGCATTTCTATTTCTCCTGAAAAGAGTTCTCCTTCCGGACTAACAATGTTGCATTGTATTAAAGACATGTCCTCTAAAGCTTTTTTGCCTTCTCCACAACTTCATCGATGCCGCCGACCATTAAAAATACTTGCTCAGGTAGTTCATCATATTCCCCCTCTACTATTCCTTTGAAACCGCGAATAGTCTCGGCTAGGGGTACATATTTTCCTGGCATATTTGTAAACACTTCTGCTACAAAAAAGGGCTGTGATAAAAATCTTTCTATCTTCCTAGCCCGAGTAACTGTTAGTTTGTCTTCTTCTGATAGTTCATCCATGCCTAGGATGGCTATAATATCTTTCAATTCCTTGTATCTGTTTAGGACACGCAGAACAGAGTTCGCTACATCATAATGTTCTTGTCCAACAATGCCTGGTTCAAGCTGTCTGCTGTTGGAGTCTAATGGATCAACCGCAGGATAAATTCCCAAGGAGAATATTTGTCTTGATAGAACAACATTTGCATCCAAGTGAGCAAAGGTAGTTGCAGGAGATGGATCCGTTAAATCATCAGCCGGGACATAAATGGCTTGCACTGATGTTATGGAGCCAGTTTTTGTGGAAGTAATTCTTTCCTGAAGAGCTCCCATCTCTTCTGCAAGTGTTGGCTGATAGCCAACAGCTGAAGGCATCCTTCCGAGGAGGGCTGAACATTCCACCCCAGCCAGAGTGTAGCGATAGATATTATCTATAAACAAGAGCACATCTCTTCCTTCGTCTCTAAATTTTTCTGTTATGGTAAGTCCAGATAGGCCTACTCTCAATCTGTTTCCCGGGGGTTCATTCATCTGCCCGTAGACCAAGGCAACTTTATCCAAAACTCCGCTTTCAATCATTTCATGGTACATGTCATTGCCTTCTCTGGTTCTTTCTCCAACACCAGCAAAAACAGAATATCCACTATGTTCATAAGCAATGTTTCTAATTAATTCTTGCATGTTTATAGTCTTGCCTACTCCGGCACCTCCAAAAAGCCCAATTTTTCCTCCTTTTGCAAAGGGGCAAATAAGGTCAATAACTTTAATGCCTGTTTCTAAAAGCTCTGAAGAACCGACCTGGTCTTCGTAGGAGGGCGCCTTTCTGTGTATGGGCATTTTTTCATCTGATTTTATTTTTCCTTTTTCGTCTATAGGCTCACCGAGAACGTTCATTATCCTGCCTAAGGTTCCTTCGCCGACTGGGACGGAGATGTATTCGCCCGTATTTGTTGCCGAGACCCCTCTCTTGAGTCCTTCCGAGGGTCCCATGGCTATTGTCCTTACTATCCCATCTCCTAAATGCTGTTGCACTTCAAGAACTAGACCCGTTTCATCAACCTTGAGAGCATCGTAGATCTTAGGAAGGCCTTCTTTAGGGAACTCAACGTCTATGACCGCCCCGATTATTTGTATTACTGTTCCTTTACTCATATTAATTTCCAATATTTAAAGCGCATCTGCTCCTGCCACTATTTCAGAGATTTCCTGAGTTATGGCAGCCTGCCTGACATTGTTATAAACAAGCTGAAGTTCTTCTATTATCTCACCTGCGTTATCGGTTGCATTCTTCATGGCAATCATCTTTGCCGCCTGCTCACAGGCTATATTTTCCACTACTGCCTGATATACCAGAGCTTCTATGTATCTTTCCATTAGCCCATCTAAAAGCCCCCTTGAGTCGTCAGGTTCGTAGATATAATCCCATATATGAGTTTCCTCAAGCTCTTCCACTCTTGACAGGGGAAGTAATTGTTTAACTTCTGGGACTTGGGTCATGGTGTTTTCAAATCTGTTACTGGCCAAGTAAACTCTGTCTAACTTTTCTTCACTAAAAGAACTCAAAAGTATCTTCATGGAGCCTACGAGCTGTTCGATAGAGGGGTCGTCTCCTAGTTTTTCAGTTGCTGAAATAATATTTCCCCCGTAAGACCTAAAAAAGGATCTTGCTTTTGTGCCTATCAATGAATAGCTTATCTTTCTTCCCAGCGAAGATTCCTCTTTGGCAAAATTTATAACCGCTCTGAGGAGGTTTGTATTCAAGCCTCCGCAAAGGCCTTTGTCTGAGGTGACAACTATTATGGCTATGCTTAAAGGGTCTCTTTCTACCATGTAAGTAGGCCTATATTCAGGTTGTCCATTAGCCAAATGACCTATTACTTCGATCATCCTGTTTCTATAAGGCCTTCCTTTGGCCATTCTTTCTTGAGTTTTTCTCATTTTACTGGCGGCAACTTTTTCCATAGCACTAGTAATTTTTTGTGTATTACTTATGCTAGATATTTGGCTTCTAATCTCTTTGGTGTTGCTCATTTTCTTTATTTTCTACCAGGTTTGAGTTTTCATAAATTTATCCAAAGCCTCTTTAAAGGCTTTTTCTATTTCCTCGTTATAGTCTCCTGAGGTGGTGATGGATTTCATTAAATCACTGTATTCTGAGCTCATGAAAGACAGGAGAGATTTTTCAAAGTCTTTGACCTTCTCTACCTCAACCTCCTTTAGGTAACCTTCATTCACTGAGAATAGAACTATTCCCATTTCAGCTACTGACATTGGGGAGTTTTCTGCTTGCTTGGTTAATTCGGTAACTCTCATACCGTGTTCCAACTGAGCTCTAGATACTTCATCGAGGTCTGAGGCGAATTGGGCAAATGCTTCCAGTTCCCTATATTGAGCCAAAGAAGTTTTTATTCCGGCTCCCAATTTCTTTATTATCGGAACTTGGGCAGCTCCACCTACTCTTGAAACTGAAATGCCTGGGTCCATGGCGGGCTTAAGTCCAGATTTAAATAATGAATCTTCTAAAAATATCTGACCATCTGTAATAGAGATTACGTTTGTCGGAACAAAGGCAGATATATCTCCGGCTTGAGTTTCAACTATTGGAAGGGCAGTTAAAGAGCCTGTCTTGCCTTTGACTTTTCCGTTTGTAAATTTTTCTACGTATTCCTCACTAACTCTTGCAGCCCTTTCCAATAACCTAGAATGTAAATAAAAAACGTCCCCAGGATAGGCTTCCCTGCCTGGTGGCCTTCTTAATAGAAGGGATATTTGTCTATAAGCGACTGCTTGCTTTGAGAGATCGTCGTAAACAATTAATGCATCTTCACCTTTGTCTCTAAAGTACTCCCCCATTGAACAGGCAGAGAATGGAGCTATGTATAGCATAGGAGCTGGCTCTGAAGCTGCTGCGGATACAACGATTGTATTTTTCATTGCTCCAAATTTTTCCAATTTCCTTACTGTTGCAGCTATTGAAGACTGTTTTTGTCCTACCGCTACATATATACACTTAATATCTGAATCCTTTTGATTGATGATTGCGTCAATCCCTATGGCTGTTTTGCCTGTTTGTCTATCTCCTATAATCAATTCCCTTTGGCCCCTTCCAAGGGGAATCATGCTGTCTATTGCCAAAATACCAAGCTGAACAGGCTGACCCACAGACTTCCTAGATATGACCCCAGGTGCTACCTTTTCCACTGGCGAGGTAAGTTTGGTTTCTATCTTCCCCTTTCCATCGATTGGGTTTCCTAAAGCATCCACAACCCTTCCCAGCAATTCTTCTCCGATGGGAACTTCCAGAATTTTTTCCGTGCATTTAGCCGAGCCTCCTTCGGCTAATAGTTTGTAATCCCCCAGTATTACAGCTCCCACAGAATCTCTTTCAAGATTTAGTGCCATTCCCATTACACCTTCTTCGAACTCAATTAACTCTCCATTCATAACTTCAGCCAGGCCGTGTATTCTCACAATGCCATCGGCGAGATACACGATCGTCCCTTCGTTGCTGGGTGTTGCTGCGGTGTCCAGAGAATCTATCTTTTGCTTAATAACCTGGCTAATTTCTGAGGGGCTTAATTCTTCCATATTTTTTTATACTATTTGATTTTTTAGTTTTTGAAGCCTTCCTTTGACGCTGAAGTCGATTACCTCATCTTTACACTTGATGATATAACCTCCCACTAAGTCTTTGTTGACCTCCAACCTTAAGGATAAGTTTTCTCCGTATCTTTTTCTTAATTGAGCGCCTATTTGCTCCATCTGTTTAGTTTTTAGCTTATAGGCAGAAATTATTAAAACTTCTTTTTGCTTATCCTTCTGGGCTAATAATTCTTGGTATTCTTTAAGAATGCTTGGAATTAAAGAAAGCCTTTTTGCGTTACCTACAATTTTTAAGAAGTTAATAGTTTTGCTTTGGAGTGTGTTGCCAAATAGCCCTATAAATCTTTCGGCCTTTTTTTTGTATGCCAATTTGGGGGAATCAATTAGCTGTGCAACTTCTGGCTCTTCTATTACATCCGAAACTTGCTTCAGATCTTCCAACCAACCCTCAGAGTGCTCAAAAATTGCCTGCGCGTAAGGTCTAGCTAGTGTTTCCGTATTCAACTTTTATAAATCCTTAGCTATTTCGTCCAATAGATCAGAGTTTTTCTTCTGGTCTATTTCGACTTTTAAAATCTTCTCTGTCCCAGCAACAACTAAAGCTGCCACTTCAGACCTCAATTCTTCTTTGGCTCTTTTTGTGTTTTGCTCTAAGTCAGCTTGTGCCGTGATCTTAATTCTTTCTGCTTCTTCTTGTGCCGCTGTTTTAGCATCTTCGACAAGCTGACTAGCCCTTTGATTGGCTTGGTTTACCAGTTCTGCTGCTTCATTCTTTGCTTCTTTAAGAACTTCTACTTTCGTGACCTGCGCCTCTTCAAGCTCTCTCTTGCCTCGGCTTGCCGCATCTAAACCATCTGAGATTTCTTTTTCTCTCTCTTCCAGGACCTTCATCATAGGTGGCCAGACATACTTCATGCAGAACCATACAAATAAAATGAACGCCAGTAGCTGGCCGACTAAGGTGTAATTAAAGTTCATCTCTCTCCTTCTTTCTATGTGAAAAGAAAGATAAGTCCGAAGGCTAAGGAAATGATAGGCAGAGCATCAATTAAGGCCATCCCTATAAAAAATTGACCCAAGAGATACCCCTGCAACTCAGGCTGTCTGGCTATGCCCTCCAAATATTTTGAATAAGCCACGCCGACACCGATCGCACCGCCTATGGCACCCAAGCCTACCATCAGGGCTCCTGCTATAAATCTTAGTTCTTCCATTTTTTCTCCTTAATTAATTAATGTTCAGTTTGGTGTGCTTGGTTTAAAAACACAACAGTTAAAATCATAAAAACATAGGCCTGGAGTGCGATAATTAATAAGTGGAATATCGCCCAAACTAAGTGCAAAAAGACACCCAAAACCCCCCACATTGCCCCTGAAATGCTGTCGAACATGCTCCCATATAGAAGAGCTATTAAAATAAATATCATTTCTCCAGCAAATAAATTTCCATAAAGCCGAAGAGCCAGCGCAGCTTGCTTGGCATAGAAGCCAGGTATTTCTACAAGCATGTTAAATGGGATTGCCCACTTTCCTAAGGGCTGTAGGGTTAGTTCAGATATAAAACCACCCAAGCCTTTATTTCTAATGCTGTAATAATGAATCAACACAGCAACCCCCAAAGCCATCCCAACAGGTGCATTTATGTCTGCCACAGGGAGAACCTTAAAGAAATGCACCGGACCGTGTTCTGTTGATGACTGAAAGCCGTTAAAGATCCATGGAAAAAGATCTACCGGCAACAAGTCCATAAGGTTCATCACTAAAACCCACGAAACCGTGGTGAGCGCTAAAGGGCCTATTATTTTGTTATTTTTTGGTTCAAAGGTGTCGTTTACTTGCTTTCTAACAAAATCAAAAATGTATTCAAAAACGTTTTGTAATTTGCTAGGCTTTTTTGCTGTTGCTTTCTTGGCAATTGACCAAAAGAAAAAAGCAACAACTCCTCCCAACAAAAGAGACATGAACATTGTGTCAACATGTATAGCATTAAAGCCCATCTCTTTTACTTCGCAAGTATATTCTTTGTGTTCTTGGTGGGCCGAGTTTTCTTTTAGATTGAGGTGGCCATCGGCGAATCTCCACTTTCCGTCTGAGCATTTTCCAAAAGTTAAGTTTTGGAGATGATGTTCTATGTAATCTGAAGAATTAAGTTCTTTACTGGCCATTTAGTTTCTTTGGGCGCCGCAATTATAAATACCCTTAGCAAGCTATCCAAGAACTAATGCGTTTTTACTTCTTAATTTTTTCTAATATTCCCTGCAGCTCATTCAGGGTATTAAATTTAACTGTTAGCTTACCAGCCCCTTTTTTGTTATGTTTTATATCTACTTGGGCTCCTAGTGATTCAGAAATTTCCTTTTCTAGCTTAGCTGTATTGGGGTCTTTTTTGATTGGTGTCCTCTTTGTTTTTGATGTCTCACCTAAATTGGATATTAATTTTTCTGCTTCTCTAACGCTTAATTTATGCCTAATAATCTCGTCCGCTATTGCTTGTTGGGCTTGTGCTTTCACAGAGAGTAACGCCCTGGCATGCCCCATCTCTATCTTGCCGGATTCTAATAGCTCTTGAATGGGATAAGAAAGATTATTAAGCCTTAGGAGATTAGTGATTGTTGGCCTTGACTTTCCCACCGAAGACGCGAGATCTTGTTGGGAAAGGTTAAATTCCTTTTGGAGCCTTTGTAGGCCTCTTGCTTGATCCATGGCATTGAGATCTTCTCTTTGTAGGTTCTCGATTAATCCTATTTTGGCTGCCTCATTGTTATTTAAATCTTTAATTATTGTGGGTATGGTTTTTAGTCCGGCTAGTTGTGAGGCCCTCCACCTTCGCTCCCCTACGACTATCTCAAAGCCTCCTGAAGCCCGTCTTCTTGCCAATATTGGTTGTAGAACGCCCTGACTTTTTATACTTTTAGATAGCTCTTCGAGGGTTTCCTTGTGCATTTTTTTTCTGGACTGGTATTGACCGGGAACTAAGTCTTCCAGAGGGACTGCGGAAATACCACCTAGAGCTATTGTTTTCCTTTCGCCTAAAAGTGAGTCTAAGCCCTTCCCTAGGGGCCTTTTGTCGTTACCCATGTACAGCCCCAACTCTCTCTTGTTCCATTCTTTCTACGAGCTCTCCAGCCAAAGCAAGGTACGCCAAGGTTCCTTTAGCGTTAGGCTCGTAACTTAGAGCTGGTTTGCCAAAGCTGGGCGCCTCAGCCAATCTCACGTTTCTTGGTATAACTGTCGAAAATAATGTTTCTGGAAAATGCGAAGCAAGCTCTTCCGAAATCTGTTGTGTCAATTTAGTTCTAGGGTCAAACATCGTTCTAACTATTGCTTCCAGCTCTAAATTATGGCCCGTTTTCTCATTTAGGTGCTCCACTGTTTCTAACAAAGAAGCAAGGCCTTCAAGGGCATAATATTCACACTGCATTGGAACTAAAAGATTTTTTGCAGCTCTTAGTCCGTTGATAGTCAACAAGTTCAAGGCGGGGGGGCAATCGATTATAGTGTAGTCATGGCTGTCTTTTAGCTGGCGTAGAGATCTGTCTAGTTGAAGCTCTCTGTTTTCCGCTGTTCTTAGTTCTGCCTCTCTTGCGATGAGGCCAGGACCAGAGGGTACTACATCATAACCTCCAGATTTTGATGGTATTATTTTCATCTCTTCCCGCCCCAAGGAAGAGACGGCTATAGCTTCTTCGTCATCAAGTTTTTCAATACCAGAACCGGTTGTTGCATTGGCTTGTGGATCTAAATCTACCAACAACACCCTTCTCTTCATCGCAGCTAGAGAGGCGGCTAGGTTTATTGCTGTTGTCGTTTTTCCAACACCTCCTTTTTGATTTGCAATAACTATCGTGTGCATTTCTTTTTATGGACTATTGTAACCAAGATGTGTTGCTTGTCTTTTCCTTTTGTTTCTATATTTTCAATTTTATTTATTTGGTAGCTTTTTGGTATGTCCTCGGCCCCCACGAAAGGGAGGGTTTTCATCATTTTTAGGCTTGCTCCAGGTTCCTCTAGAAGTTTCTTTGACGCGAATATGGCTTTTAAGGGAGAACCAAAAGCCCTTGTAATAACCTCTAGTGGCCGGGGAAAGCTGTCGGGCAGAAGGTCTTCAGAATTTTTGTTTATTACTATAGCCTTTGACAGCCCCAGTCTGTTAATGCAGTTTAGTAAAAAGGCTGCCTTTCTTTCATTTCTTTCTACTAAAAAGACATTTTTTTTAGGGCTGACTACGGCTAGGGGAATTCCCGGAAAACCGCCTCCACTCCCTAGATCTAAAATATTTACTCCGAGCAGGGGGTGCACAGAAAGCGAATCCTGTATGTGTTCTTTTATCTTTTTTTCTTGCTTCTTGGAGATAAGGTTTTGAGTTTTATTCCATCTCTTCAATAAACTTTCAAACAGGTTGAGTTGTTCTATTTGTTTTTTTGTGAGCCTCAATTTTGATATTAGCCTGCGGCGTTCCTTTTCAGGTGAACCAATAGGAGGGAGATGGCTGCAGGCGTAATCCCGGGTAGTCTTGACGCCCTGGCTAAGGTTTCAGGTCTTGCCCCTTCTAGCTTTTGCTTCACTTCGTTGGACAGGCCCACAATATTCGTGTAACGGGTGCTTTTTGGTATTGGTGTGTTTTCTTTTTTTTGGAGTTTTTCAATTTCTCGGCTTTGTCTTTTTATATAGCCTTCGTATTTTGCCTCTGCTTCTATCTTGTCTATTGAGTTTTGTGTAAGCGCTGGTTTCCTTGTTGTTAAGTTGGAGTATTTTATTTGTGGTCTTTTAAGTAATTTGTGGGCGCTCTCAGGGGATTTTAATTTTTCACCTGTTTCTTGTTCTAGTTTTTTGGCTTTTCTGGTGCCGGGGTAAAAAAGTTTTCTTTTCAGTCTGTGGGTCTCGTTTTCTACTACTTGCTTATTCTTCTTAAAGTCCTCCCAGGTGGCGTCATCCACCAAACCCAGCTCTCTTCCTTTTGGAGTAAGCCTTAGATCTGCGTTGTCTTCTCTTAAAATCAGCCGGTATTCGGCCCTACTCGTAAACATACGATATGGCTCTTTCGTTCCGAGGCTCACTAGGTCGTCGACCAAAACCCCTATATAAGCCTGGTGCCTTCCTGGAACCCAGGCTCGCTGTCCTTTTAGACTTAAGGCTGCGTTTATGCCAGCAATTATTCCTTGGGCAGCGGCTTCTTCATAGCCTGTAGTGCCGTTTATTTGCCCTGCAAAATAAAGTCCCTCTATGTGCTTGGTCTCCATGGTGTGCCTAAGGTCTCTGGGGTCAAAATAGTCGTATTCTATTGCATATCCGGGCTTGGTTATTCTGGCCTCTTCAAAGCCCGGTATGGTTTTTATGAACTCTTCTTGTGCCCATATCGGCAGGCTGGTAGATATTCCGTTTGGATATATCTCACTTGTGTCCAGCCCTTCGGGCTCTACAAATATCTGGTGGGATTCTCTTTCGTGGAATCTTGATATCTTGTCTTCTATAGACGGACAGTATCTTGGTCCGACTCCCTTTATCGCCCCGGTGTAGAGCGGTGATTGCGTTAGTGCCCGCCTTATGATCTCGTGGGTCTTTGTTGTTGTCCTTGTTGTGTGACAGTTAACCTGTCTTGGGCGCTTTGTCTTCGTTTTTCCGTATGACATCCACGGCGTGGGGCTGTCTCCCGGTTGGGGCTCTAGTTTTTCCCAGTTTAGTGTTTCTCCGTCTAGTCGTGGGGGCGTTCCTGTTTTTAGCCTTCCGTACCTAAAGGGCATTTCCCTAAGTTTCTTGGCTAATTTGTTGCTTGGGGGGTCCCCCATCCTGCCCCCGGGTTGTTGCTCCAGTCCCGTATGCATTATGCCCCCTAAAAACGTTCCGGTTGTTAACACCACTTTTTTCGCTTTTATTTTTTTTCCTCCCTCTACTACTACGCCTTCCACCTTGTTGTTTTGAATCAGCAAGTCCTCAACCGACCCTTCTTTTATTTCTAGTTTCGGTGTTTGTTTAAGAAGGCCCTGCATGGCTGCCTTGTAGAGTTTTCTGTCGGCTTGCGCCCTGGTTGCCCTTACTGCCTGACCTTTTGATGAATTTAAAACCCTATAATGAATTCCTGCCTGGTCGGTTGCTTTGGCCATTAGACCACCCAAGGCATCTACTTCTTTTGCCAGGTGACTCTTTCCTATGCCCCCTATTGCTGGGTTGCAAGACATCTGTCCTATGGTGCCGGGCTTCTGTGTGATTAGTATTACATCACACCCCATTCTAGCTATCGCGGATGCAGCTTCTACCCCGGCGTGCCCACCGCCAATAACTATTATTTTTTCTTTTTCCATTAAAGCTTATAACTATTAATTAGATATATTATCTTATATATATATTTTAGTTGTTATTGTTAAGCAAGCAGAATTCTGTGGAGAAGCTAAAAAAAGACCTAAATAAAAGCTTATTGGAGGCATACAAAGACACAAACAAACACTAAGTAAAGTGTAAATAAAAAAGCGAAACCCGTGTATAAAAAAAAGCACCAATAAACCGAAAAAAGTTCTTCACCACTTACATACAAGTTTATTTACCTATACAAAACCTAGAGAAGATGCTCCCTAACAGTTCATCTGAAGACACGGGCCTGGTGATAGACCCCAATGACTTTTGTGCTTCGCGCAATTCTTCGGCAACAATCACCAAGTCAGAACCCGACTCCAGGGCCTCAAGGGAAGACCATAAAAAACCGAGACTTTTCTCCAAAAAATCTAAATGTCTTCTGCGAGCCAGAAGAGGAACCTCTACACCCACACCGACCCCCAAGGAAGAAAAAACAGACTTAATAAAAACATCAACACCTTCGCCGGTCAGAGCGGAAATAAATAAAGAACTCTCATCGCCCCCTTCCTTGGATAAAATATCTACTTTATTAAAAACTCTAATGCTATTGCAGGAAGCCGGAAGGGGCACATCGAACTTTTCGCCCACACAACTCATTAAAACCACAACATCAGCGGTATCTAAAGAAGCAAGGGCCCTTCTCATGCCCTCAAGCTCAACACCAACGCTTGTGTCTTCGTGGAGGCCGGCAGTATCAACAAACTCAACAGGAAGGCCCCCAAGGTCCATGGTCACTCTTAAAAGGTCTCTGGTGGTTCCTGGATCGTCAGAGACAATAGCAACATCCTCCTTAGCTAAATAATTTAACAAGGTTGATTTGCCACAATTAGGAGGACCCAATATCACAACCCTCACTCCGTCTCGCATTTTAGATCCCAACAAAGAACCCTTTAATATCTTTTCTAGATCCTCGATTTCTTTTTTTAAAGCAAACTTAACGGTCCCACTTTCTTCATCAAAAACGGCAACCGAATCTTCGTCAGAAAAGTCTAAGCAGGCTTCAACTAAAACCCTGATTTCAATAAGCCTATCTATGGTTTCATTAATAACACCTGAAAACTCTCCAGAAAGAGAGGCGCTTGCAGCCACAACAGCAGAGGAAGTTTGAGCAGCAATAAGGTCAGCAACAGACTCGGCCTGTGCAATGTCAATCTTTTCATTTAAAAAGGCCCTTTTGGTGAACTCACCAGGCTCTGCAACCCGTGCCCCAAGTGAAATCGCAGCACTGATAACAGAATCAACAATTAAGGGGTTCCCGTGGCAGTGGATCTCTACAACATCTTCTCCGGTATAAGAACGAGGGGCGGCAAAAAAGACCACCAATCCAGAGTCTATAAAAGAACCTGTTCGGTCACAAACAGAACAAGGCTTAAAACTCCAAGCCTCCGGAAGTTCACCACAAAGTCTTCCGCCCACCCTTGCCGCAGACTTCCCTGAAAGGCGGACTATAGAAACCCCGCCCCTGCCAGCAGGGGTGGCTGGAGCGACAATAGTTTCTTCCATACAGGCCCAGCAGAACTAAACAGATTTTAGAGAAACACCTTCTCGCCTAAACGACAGGGCCTGTTGAACAAGGGTGATAAAAGACTGGACAGTAAAATAAAGAACAAAACCTGATGGGAAAAATGCAAACATAACGGCAATCATTAAAGGCATATACTTCATCATTGCTTGCATTTGTTGTTGTGTGGGGTCGTTGCTCGGAGTTGTGGGCATAAATTTTTGCGAATAATACATAAGAGCAGCATTAATGACAGGAAGAATAAAAAGTGGGTCACGCGAAGAAAGGTCGGTAATCCAAAACAGGAAAGGAGCATGCCTTAGTTCAACCATATCTAATAACACCCAATAAAAAGCTAGAAAAAAAGGCATTTGTAAAAGCATAGGTAGACAGCCGCCCAGCGGGCTGGTCCCTTCTTTTTTATAAAGCGCCATCATTTCTTGACCAAATTTTTGTTTATCACTTCCATATTGTTGTTGTAGCTCTTGAATTTTTGGAGCGGCAGCTCTCATTTTTGCAGCAGATCTATAACCGGCTGCGCTTAGGGGCCACAAAATAGCTTTTAAAACTAAAGTTGCAAATAAAATAGCCAAACCCCAGTTTCCTAAAAGAGCATAACCCCAGCTCATTAACTTGTGGATGGGCTGTCCCAACCACCACAAAAACCCATAATCAACAACCAGACCTAAATCTGGATGTGTTTTGTTTAGCTGTTCGGTTAGCTTGGGTCCCACATAAAGCTTGTTTTGAAAAGAAGCAGGCTCTCCAACACTCAATATACTATCCTGGCCAGTAAGAGCGATGGAATATGCTCCAGAAGAAATTTGACGAGCTTGAAATTTATAGGTTTTGTCTTGTTGTGGAACCCAGGCTGAGACAAAATAGCGCTGTACAAGAGCCAGCCAGCCACCCAAAGACACTTCTTCAAAGGGACTGCTGCTTAAATCCTTAAACTTCTTCTTATCAAAGGTATCGTTTTGTGTAGAGAAAATGGGGCCAAGGTAAGTGAAATTATCAAAACGGGTTCCTCCGGGACCAACACCAGCGCCATCTCTCAAAACCCTCGCATACGGGGTAATTTTCTTCGGAGAGACCATCCCTTCTCCTAAACCCACAATATCTTCTACAGACAAAGTGTACTCACCGGGCCTAAATAAAATCTTTTTAGTGAAAGAGAGGCCTCCTTCTTGACCAGAAAGTATATAGAGTTTAATTCCACCATCTAAATCCACTTCTTCTAGATAGCTAAAGTTGGGATTTAAATAACCGTCTGAAACAGAGTAGAAACCAGAACTTGCAAAATAGTTGCCAACACACTTACTGTTTAGCATTAATGCACCTAGGTTTTGTGGACAATCTTCCCCGGCTTCCGATACCAACCTGTTTCCAAACATAGAGACTAGCTCAACCGAATCCTTTTCAGACCTTACGCCTTCCATTTCAGCACTTACAAATCTACCCGTAAGGGAATCAACACCAATGTTTAAAACATCATTGCTCAAGTAAAATAATTTTGAAAAGCTAGAATCAACTTCAGAAACTCCTACCGTTAGATCAGAAGATTGACTAGGGCTTAATTCAAGGACAGATAGTGAGTCCTTACTATCGTTTATAATACTATTAGAATGGGGAATAGTGTCTATTTCTTTGACTTCAGAAATAAACGAACTATCACCACTAGTTGCTACCGGAGGCCACTGAAGAAGGAGGTAATAAACGGTAACAGCTATTGCACCAATAAGTGCGATCTTAATAAAATCCATTATCTATTTCCTAGGCGGAACAGGATCTAATCCATAGGGCCCTAAGGGATGGCATTTAGAAATCCTTTTTAAAGAAAGCCACAGGCCCTTAACTGAACCATGTTTTTTTATGGCTTCTTTCGCGTACTCGGAACAAGTAGGATGAAATCTACAATTAGCGCCAAGGAGAGGACTTAATAAAATTTGATAAAACTCTATAATTTTTATAAATAAATTACTCATAGTGATCCTCGGCAAAACTACTCCATAAAGACCCAAGATAGTCTTTTTTATTTCTGTCATATTCACCCGGCCCAACGACAACCACAAAATCCATATGAGGAAGTTTATCTACGTACTTACTAAAGTTACTTTTAATTTTTCTTTTAAGAAAATTTCTATGAACAGCAAACTTGTAATCTCTTTTTTTAATAGAAACGCCCAACCTGGGATTTGAGACCTTATTATGCTTACCAAGTATAAAAAAATTACCCTCATAAAGTCTCAA
Source organism: SAR86 cluster bacterium (assembly GCA_022447065.1). Classification (GTDB taxonomy): domain Bacteria; phylum Pseudomonadota; class Gammaproteobacteria; order Magnimaribacterales; family Magnimaribacteraceae; genus AEGEAN-183. The sequence continues at coordinate 17,989 of JAKUUM010000011.1, forward strand.
GTCAGGATCCGAGAATATACTATTAAATCCAGGTGAAGAAGGAACAATATACTTATCGTTTAAAGACATAGCTTTGAAAACTAAACCGATAGAGACTTCCTTCCCTTTTTTCTTCTATTGCTTAATATTTTTCTACCACTTTTAGTAGAATTCCTTTTCCTAAAGCCATGTGTTCTAGCTCTTTTTATTTTACTAGGTTGGTAAGTTCTCTTCATTGTTTTGATAATCAGTTTGAACTGTGGCGCATAATAGGATTTTTAGGATAAATACACAAGAAAAAACAAAAAAACATATTATTAACAGGTTATCCACATATATTTAATGTTGTTATGCTGTGGATAACTTTGTAATAACGCTTTATAATAAGGCTTATGTCTGAAATTCTCTTTTGGAGTGAATGTAAAAAAACCCTTGAAAGGGACCTAACCATAGAAGAATATTCTACATGGATTGCACCTTTAAAGCTAAAAGAAAATTTAGGCATAACCCCCAGATCTTACTCTGTTTTAGCCCCAAACAACTTTATTTTAGAATGGGTGGAAGAAAATTATGGACCTTCAATTAAAGACCGACTGAGAGCAATAACAAATAACAATGAACTTAATTTAAATTTTGAAGTTGGGCAAGTAAACAGTAAAGATGAAGAAAAAGATGCCTTAAACGTCCAAATTAAGGCTCAAAATGTTAATAAAGCAAACCAACAAGGGGCAAACAAAAAAACAACCTCTCTTTCTTACAAGAAAGACCTACAAACCAACCTTATTGCAGCATTTACCTTTGATTCATTCGTTGAAGGAAAGTCAAATCACATAGCCCTCGCTGCTTCTAAACAGGTAGCTGGCGGTTTTAAGAATTCCTATAACCCTCTGTTTATTTATGGAGGCGTGGGACTGGGTAAAACCCACCTAATGCATGCTATAGGAAATTTAATGAAGCAGAAAAATCCAGAAAAGAAAATTTCATACATACATTCAGAGAAATTCGTGAGTGATATGGTAAGATCGTTACAATTAGGCGCTATTAGTGAATTTAAACAACATTACAGGTCCCTAGACGCCCTATTGATCGATGATATTCAATTCTTTGCAAGAAAAGAACAGTCACAAGAAGAGCTCTTTCACACGTTTAATTCTTTGTTAGAGATAGGGAGTCAGATGATTTTAACTTGTGATCGATACCCGAAAGAAATAAATGGGCTGGAAGATAGACTAAAATCTAGATTCGGGTGGGGCCTACCTGTTGTTATAGATCCTCCTGAGCTGGAAACAAGGGTAGCAATTATTCTAAGTAAGGCTGAAGAAATGGGCTACAAGCTTGACGATGAAAGCGCTTTTTTTATAGCTCAAAAAGTAAGATCAAATGTAAGGGAATTAGAGGGAGCTCTGAAAAGGGTTATAGCCACCTCCAATTTCACTGGGAGAAAAATAGATATTGCTCTAATTAAAGATTCCCTAAAAGACCTATTGGCAATACAGGCCAGGCAAGTTAGTGTAGATAATATTCAAAGAACAGTGGCGGAATACTACAATATAAAGCTGAGCGACCTTCTTTCAAAAAGAAGAAGCAGGTCTATAGCCAGGCCAAGGCAAATGTCTATGTTTTTAGCAAAAGAACTAACCAATTATAGTTTGCCTGAAATAGGAGAGTCTTTTGGCGGAAGAGATCATACTACTGTCCTACACGCCTGCAAAAGAATAAAGGAATTGAGGGATTTTAATAATGAAATTGAAGAAGATTATAGGAATCTGTTTAGAGCTTTGACTATATAGAGATGAAATTTATTACTCAAAAGTCCGAAATAGTTGATGCCCTTCAAATAAGCGCAGCTGTAGCAGAAAGAAGGCAGACTATTCCCATACTTGCAAATCTAAGGATTATTGCAAAAAATAATAAAATAGAAATAACAGCAACAGACCTAGAAATACAAATCAAAATTTATGCAAAAGTGAAGGAAATCCAAGAGGAAGGTGAAATTACAGTCTCAGCAAGGAAAATGTCTGAGTTGTGCAGGTCCTTACCAGATAAAGAAGACTTAGAATTTAACTTAAATAATGGAAAGTTAACAATAAGTTCAAAAAAATTTCATGCAGACTTCGCTACAATTTCTTCATCTGATTTTCCAGAACTAAATGTCTCTGAAACCACTAACTCCATTAAAATTTCTTCAGCCTTATTCCAAAAACTTTTAAGTAAAACTGCATTTTGTATGGCTTCTCAGGATGTAAGATATTATTTAAACGGACTGTTAATTGAGTATAAAGACTCTCAAATAACTTCAGTTGGTACAGATGGACACAGGCTAGCACTAGCTACTAAAAATTTAAATAAAACAGATATAGGAGAAGAAATTAGGCAGATTCTACCCAGAAAAGCAGTATTAGAACTTTCTAAAATTTTAGTTCAAGAAGAAAAAGAGATTAATGTCAGTTTTGGAAATTCTTACCTTAGAGTACAAGATGAAAATCTTGATTTTTCAACAAAACTAATAGATGCAAAGTTTCCTGATTATAAAAAGGTTTTACCTTCAGGAGAACCCAATAAGCTTATAATTTTAAAAGAAAATCTTCAATCTGCACTTAACAGAGCTTCTGTTTTATCTAATGAAAAATACAGAGGAGTCAGGTTCGCCCTAAGTAGAAATTCCTTAAAATTAACTGCTAATAATCCTGAACAAGAATTAGCTGAAGAAACGCTAGAGGTAGACTATAAAGGGATTTCAATGGAAATTGGTTTTAATATAGGATATATACTTGATGTGTTGAACACCATAGAAACAGATGACGTAGAGCTTAACTTTTATGGCGAAGAAAAAAGTTGTCTAATTAAAGAGCCCAACAATGATTCAGAGCTCTATGTAATTATGCCAATGAGACTATGAAATGTCCGTTGGTAAGGTTTTAATAAAGAACTTTAGGCTTTTTGAAGATTTTCAATTAAACCTTTCAAACAAGAACTGTTTAATCACCGGACCTAATGGTTCAGGTAAAACATCTTGCTTAGAGGTTATACATCTTTTGCTTACAAGAAAGTCCCTGAAAACAAGGGACTTAAAGGAATGTATTAGAAAAGACCAAAACAGTTTTTTTTTAGGTTTTCAAGGAATAAGCAGAGGTGAACAATTAACAATTAGTGCAGAGAAATCACTGAACACCAGAATTTCTATTAGAGCTAACATTAACAATGAGCCCTCTAAAGGTAAAAACCTCCCCTTATGCCAGTCTATTCAGGCCAGGGATCTAAGATTGTTAGAAGGTGAGCCTGAACTCAGGAGGGATTTATTTAACAAAATCATGTTCCACGTGGAACATGAATCTTATGAAATCAATCAGAGATATAAAAAAGTTTTAATTCAAAGAAACAGAGCCTTAAAAAATAAATCTTCTGAAAAAGAGCTAATAATTTGGACAAATCAACTAGTAGAGGAGGGCGAGGAGCTTGGAAAAATAAATAAAGAGTTTTTTCAAAAATTTTATGAAGCCGCAATGGAAATACAAAAAGACAGCAGCAAGAAAGAAGAATTATTATTTCTGAATGGTTTTAAAATCAAATATAGTCCGGGTTGGGATGAAGGGTTAAAACTTAAAGAGGCCTTAAGAAACTCCATTAATATAGATCAAGCTCTAGGATATACAACACAGGGGCCTCATAGGCTGGATTTAAAGTTTTATATTCAAAATAAGTTAGCCAAATCTATACTCTCTCGAGGTCAACAAACGCTATTGATTTTACTGATTTATTTCAAAATGAATACTATGTTAAATCAAAGTCAAAAAGCTGGCCTTATTTATCTACTAGATGACATCACATCTGAATTAGATGAGAAAAATTTAGCAATAACCTTGGAACAAATATACCAACTTGGGTCCCAAGTAATTATCACATCAATTAAGGCGGCGGAGGAGGTGGAAGGAAGCCCCTTTTTAAGCGAATTTAAACAGATAAATCTTTGAAAATAAGATAAAATACACATATGCCAGCAAAGAAGACTGACGCATCAAAAAAAAGTACCAAATTCCCCAACCCCCAGAAAAAAACCCTAATATAAAAATGGCTGAGGGTGCAGTAAAATCAAGTAAAAAGATAATAAAATCAAAAGGATACGATTCAACTAATATAACTGTATTAAGGGGTCTGGAGGCTGTAAAAAAAAGACCTGGTATGTACATAGGGGATACGGATGACGGAACGGGTCTCCACCATATGGTTTATGAGATTGTAGACAATTCTGTGGATGAAGCTTTAGCGGGTCACTGTGACCTTATAGAGGTAACTATAATCGCTGATGATTGTGTCAGAGTTAAGGATAATGGCAGAGGAATTCCAGTCGATATACATAAGGAAGAGGGAGTATCGGCAGCAGAGGTTATTATGACTAAGCTTCATGCAGGTGGAAAATTTGATGATAATTCCTATAAGGTTTCAGGGGGCCTTCATGGAGTTGGAATTTCTGTAGTAAATGCACTTTCAAAGGATTTGCATCTCTTGATAAGAAGAGAAGGTAAAATCCATGAACAGCATTATGTAGATGGTGCTCCCAAGGGAAAACTAAAAGTTATTGGAAATAATGAGACAACAGGAACAGAAATAAAAATAAAACCCTCAACCGGCACTTTTTCTAATGTAGTTTTTGATTTTGAAGTTCTTGCCTCTAAATTTAAGGACCTTTCTTTTTTAAATGCTGGATTAAAAATAATCTTAAAAGACGAACGTACTGATAAGAAAAAGACTTTCATACACAAAGGAGGAATTGCTGAATTTGTCGAATACTTGAATCGAAAAAGAAATACCATAAATTCTGTATTCCACTTTGTTAAAGAGAACAGTGAAGGGATAGTGGTTGAGGTGGCCCTTCAGTGGAATGATGGGTATCAAGAAAACGTTAATTGTTATACAAATAATATTTACCAGAGTGATGGAGGTACTCACTTAGTAGGATTTAGGACAGCCTTAACCAGATCTATGAATAAATATATGGACAAAGAAGGCTTATTGTCTAAAGAAAAAATCTCCACTTCTGGAGATGATGCAAGAGAAGGTCTAGTGGCAGTTATTTCTATAAAAGCTCCAGACCCTAAGTTTTCTTCTCAAACAAAAGATAAACTTGTATCTTCTGAGATAAAACCTGTAGTAGAGCAAGAAGTTTATAAGTACTTATCGAATTATCTTCTGGAGAAACCTGCTGAAGCAAGAAATATAGCTACAAAAATTATAGCAGCTGCTAGAGCAAGGGAGGCAGCAAGACAAGCCAGGGAGATCACCAGAAGAAAAGGAGCGTTTGATGGAGGAGGTTTACCTGGAAAGCTATCCGATTGTCGGGAAAAAGACCCAGCGAAATCAGAAATTTATCTTGTTGAAGGGGAGTCGGCAGGAGGCACGGCTAAGCAAGGTCGGGATAGGCATTTTCAGGCCATACTACCCCTAAAAGGAAAGATCTTAAATGTAGAGAAAGCTAGGATTGACAAGGTGCTTTCTTCAAATGAGATCATAACAATAATCACAGCCCTTGGTTGCGGTATAAAAGGGGAAGATTGGCAGCCAGAAAAACTTAGGTATCACAGAATAATAATCATGACAGATGCTGATGTAGATGGATCACACATTCGAACTCTTTTACTTACTTTCTTTTATAGGCAAATGCCAGAACTTTTAGAAAAGGGATATATTTATACAGCCCAACCCCCTTTATATAAGCTAAAAAAAGGAAAGCAGGAAGTATATGTAAGAAATGACAAAGAACTAAGGAATCACCTTTTGGCTGAAGTCCTTGATGAAACACAGTTAGTCTTAAATAAAAAAGGTGAGTCTATTAGGGGCCAAGCTCTTAGTAAGCTTATTTCCCAACACCAAAGAGTACAAGACTCCATAACCACCCTTTCCCTCCAATACCCAGAAGAGTTTCTCCAGGCCATGATGTATATAGGAAGGCTAACTGATTTAAAACAAGACAAAAAAGTTAAAGAGTGGAGCAAAAAACTCCAAACACAAATAAATAATACTACCTTAAATGGCTCAAGCTGGAAGGTAGTAACAAGAACAAACTCAGAACAAAAAATAACCGAACCTGAAATTATTTTAGACAAACATGGAACCACTACTGTCTGGAGACTTGACCCTGGTCTTTTTAGATCTAAGGCCTACAAAGACATCTGTTCTTTTGGAGATTATTTAGACTCCTTGCTTACAAAAAACTCTTATTTTGAGTTTAATAATTCAAGGTTTGATGCTAATAATTTCTCTAGATCAATAAAAGAACTTCTAGAGACTGCCAAAAAGTCTTTTACCATTTCTAGGTATAAAGGCCTTGGGGAAATGAATGCAGATCAACTGTGGGATACTACTATGGACCCTGAAGTAAGACTGCTGGGTCAGATCAAGATTGAAGACGGACAAAAAGCAGACGAGCTTTTTAATGCCTTAATGGGTGACGATGTAGAACCAAGAAGGCTATTTATTGACGAAAATGCAAAATTCGTAGTAAATCTAGACGTCTAGTTCTTGGTGCCGATCTCTATTAATTTTTTTCTTGCCCACTCCTCTACTTTCTTTGAAGTCTCTGCAGAAGAATCAATTGTGTCTAGAGGTGGGCCAATAACAAGAGTAATGAGGCCAGGAAACTTTAAGAATCTATGGGCAGGCCAACAATCTCCAGAGTTGTGAACCAAAGGCAAAACAGGAACCCTTGTTTTCTTAGCCAACTCAAAACCACTTCTTGCATACCTACCTATTTCCCCAGGATTTTTTCTCGTCCCTTCAGGAAAGAACAGTATTAAAAATCCTTTTTTAATTTTATTCTCCCCTTCGACAAAAACCTTTTTAAGAGCTGCCCTTGGATTTCCTCTATTGATAGCAATTGGCCCAAGGAGTGCAAGAGCCCATCCCCAAAAAGGAATGAAAAGTAATTCCCTCTTCAAAAGGGTCGTTAATGGGAAGAATAAATATTGGTAAAAAAAAGTTTCCCATTGGCCTTGATGATTGGAAACAATCACAAACGGACCTTCTGGGATATTTTCTTTACCCTCAATATTTATTCTAATGCAGCAAGTTTTACACAAAATCCAATTTGAAAATCTTGGCCATACAGATAACATCTTTATTCTAGGTTTTAGATTCAAGAAAGGCCCTACTAGACAGCCAAAAAGACCAGCTAAGACAGCTGAAACCACATAAACCAAATAGAAACTAAACGATCTAATGTAAAGCATATAAATTAATGCAACTTATTCTTTAAGAACATAGCTTACTGCAGCAAAGAGGTTGCTAAAACATCTCTCTTTAGGGGGGCAGAGTTTTGAGGACAGAGTTTTGATCCCGTATCCAGTTTTGACTAGCAGAGGAACACAACCATATCTGGTAGCGCACAACATATCTGCTTCCTTGTCTCCAATAAAAAAACTACCTTTAAGAGGGCCGCCATGCTTTTGTTCAAGCTGTTTCAAAAGCCCAGTTTCAGGCTTTCTGCAAGAACAATTCTCTTCAGGCAAATGGGGACAGACAGCCATGTAATTAATTTGACCACCGGCACTTTCTACCAAAGCAATCATATGATCATGGATTGCTTCCAAGCGCTTCTCGTTTATGATATTTTTATTTACGCAGGCTTGATTTGTAGCGATAGCAATAAGAAAGCCAGCAGCAGTTAGCTTAGCAATAGCCTCAAGACTTCCATCTATAGGATTAAACTCTTCATTTTTTGTGACATATCCCCAAAGGTCTTCATTTATTACGCCATCTCTGTCTAGAATAATAAGTCTAGGTTCATTGTGACGCACTTAATTGATATGCTCCTTAACGTAAGCGGGAGCCTCCTCCACATGAATCCTTTCTTGCCCCATGGTATCTCTGTCTCTTACAGTAACTGTTTGGTCTTCAAGGGTCTGAAAGTCAACAGTTAAACACAGGGGTGTGCCCACTTCATCATGACGTCTATAACTTTTCCCTATATTTCCTGAGTTCTCCAATAGGACCCTGCCAAGGCTTAGGCTTTGCAACTTCCTTTTTAATGAAGTTGCTGCTTGAACTAATTCTTCATTATTTCTCTTTAAAGGAATAACAGCAGCTTTTATAGGCGCTAAATGGGGTTTAAATGCAAGAACAGTTCTTTCCTTTCCTCCTTCTAACTTTTCTATCTTGAACGCTTCATTTAATATAGCGAGAACCCCTCTCTCTACTCCTGCTGCAGGCTCTATAACATAAGGGACCTTCCACTCCTTAGTTTGTTTATCTTGGACCGCAAGTTTGGCGTTTGAATTAGTGTTTGAAATCACCTTAGCTTTTATATTTAAATCAGATTGGTTTTTTGTATGAGATCCAAGATCAAAGTCGGTTCTATTGGCAATACCCTCAAGCTCCTCTACTGCATGAGGAAATTTATACATCAGATCTATAGTAGACTCTGAATAATGTGCTAGGTCTTTATCGGGAACTTTATACACATCAAGCTTGTTTTTTTCTATTCCTTGCTCAGACCACCATTTTATTCTGTTTTGAACCCAAAAATTATGCCAATGATCAGCAGTTCCCGGTTCTACAAAGAATTCTAACTCCATTATCTCAAATTCCCTTACCCTAAAAAGAAAATTTCTAGGTGTCACCTCGTTTCTGAAGGCCTTACCAATTTGAGCTATTCCAAAGGGTAAATTACGAGAAGTTGAATCTAAAACATTTTTAAAATTGATAAATGTTTGTTGTGCAGTTTCAGGTCTTAAATAAGCGAAAGAACTTCCATCATCTATTGGGCCAAAATTAGTTTTCAACATAAGATTAAAAGGCCTTGGATCTGTAAGATCGGAAGAACCACAAGAAGGACAGATTAGCTCTTTTAAATGATCTGCTCTCCAGCGAGAATTGCACGAACGACAATCTACCAACGGATCCGAAAAGGTATCTTCATGACCTGAATGCTTTAATACAGAAGGGGCGGTTAAAATTGAGGCATCTAAACCTTCAACGTCATCTCTCTCGTAAACCATAGAGCGCCACCAAGATTGTTTTAAGTTATTCTTTAACTCAACTCCCAGGGGTCCATAATCAAAAAGCCCCTGAAGTCCCCCGTAGATTTCATTTGACTGGTAAATAAAACCACGTCGCTTACAAAGCGCAACTAATTCTTCCATAGTTTTAGCAGCCATAATTGTTCTTTAAAAAATGCTTATAGTAAGTACTTACTATCATTTATAATAGATTCAATAGGGGTTTTCAAATACTGAATGTTTAAACCTTTTGTATTCCCAAGCGTATTGTTCCGGTGCTTTCATTATACATTCTTCCAGCTCCCTATTCATGAGATTAACCCCATCTTGAATCGTCAAAACATTCATATCCCCAATTTTTTTACTAAAGATAATCTTAAACCCCATTCCTTTCCCTAAACGAATACAGCAAACTGAATGACAAACACTTTTTGTTCTGACAGCAAGCCTCGAGACAAGTGAAACAGTAAGAGCCTGTGTTCCAAAAAATTTGGAAATTAATCCATTCTCTTCTCTTGGAACTTGATCACTGGCTATCACGATTAAACCCCCTTTTTTTAAAGATACAAAAAGTGCTTTTACTCCAGAGGAAGAAGCAGTGACCATTTTAGCTCCCATAGTTTCTCTTGCTTTTTTTACTAGAATATCAAGAGAAGGAATCTTAACCGGTGTATAAGGTATGGTGCAGTTAAAATTTTCAGCTAAATAGTTTATAAGGACTTCTATATTTCCGATATGAGGTGTAAAAAGGATAACACCATTTCCTTCTTCTAAGCTATTAAGGACTAATTCCTTACCTTCAACTTCAATTATTTTGTTTATACCTATTCTAGGGTAAGTTATCCAGCACTTGCCTGATTCAAAGAAATTTTTTGAACTTTCTATAAGGCTATTTCTAGTTAAAATTTGAATTTCTTTTTCTGTCTTATAAGGAAAACAAATTTGTAAATTTATCTTTGTAATATTTCTTAAACTATTAGAAGTTGTGTATAACAAATAACCTGCTAAATGAGCCATTAAATTAATGATTCTTAGGGGAAGGATACTTAGAAAGAATAAGAAAAATATGGTTAAATTTATTTTAACCGCATTCATCTTCTTTCGGACACGTCCGATACGTCAATTGGTATAACCTTCGCAGAACTTCCAAAATTCCTTGAAATATTCCCCTATCCTTCCGTTTGTGGAGACGGTTGTACTATCCGGAAGGGTATGTACTTTTCTGAGCTCGAAATACCAGCGATTGTCGATGCGCACATACGTGTCTTCGTACCAGCCATGAATGCAGGGGTAAATGGCCTCCGGTCGGAGCAAGAACTCGTTTAGCTGGCATTTTCCATATGCTTGGTCCGCGGCTTCAGCAATGTACTGTTTCTCATCCATGCCTCACCCTTCTTGTGATTTTATATTGTTAGAAATATTTTCCATATTTGAATACCCCTATCATAGAGAATATCATAGCAAATAAAGTTCCCCAGAAGGCCATTTAAAAATACTCAATGTCTCCAAAAAGCCGGTGTAAAGAGCACTAAAAGAGTAAATATCTCTAATCTGCCTAACAACATTGCAACGCAAAGACTTCCCTTAGAAAAGTTAGAAAGGGCTTGATAGTTATTAGACACATCTCCTAAGCCTGGCCCGAGGTTGTTGAGAGTAGCTCCTACTGCAGAAAAAGATGTTATGAAGTCATTGCCTTGGGCAAGTAAACACATAAATAATATAAGAAAAACCATCACATATATAGAAAAAAACCCCCAAACTGACTCTGCGATCCTCGGATTCAAGGGCTTTTTTCCTAATTTAATCGAAATTACAGCATTAGGGTGTACAAGTTTGGTTATTTCACGAGCACCTTGCTTTGCAAGAATCAACGCCCTAATGACTTTAATTCCACCACCCGTAGATCCTGCACAAGCTCCGATGAACGCCGCTGTTAGTAGCAAGATAGGAACAAATAATGGCCAACTAGAGTAATTTGCGGTAAGAAAACCTGTAGTTGTAGCTATTGAAACTACCTGAAAAGCACTTTCTTGAATTAGTTTGGTCCCCGCGCCATCTAAATAAATACTTAGAGTTAAAAAAGTTAACCCAAAAGTACATAAGAGAATTAATAAATATGTTTTTACTTCAGAGTCATAGAAATAGTGGAGAAGTCTTTTTTTACTCCAGGCGATGTAATGTAGCCCAAAATTTATGCCCGAAATAATCATGAATACAACTGCTGTCCACCTTATAGAGGATTGAGTAAAAAAACCAAAATTCTCTTCATGAGTAGAAAATCCTCCAATAGAAACTGTTGAAAAAGCATGGCAGATGGCATCGTAAGTTGTCATTCCAAAGACTTTATAAGCCAGGGCACACACTATGGTCATAGTTAAATACACATACCAGAGGGCTTTTGCAGTTTCTTTGATTCTGGGAGTTAATTTTGAATCTCTTAAAGGCCCGGGGGTTTCTGCTTTGTACAGTTGCATTCCTCCTATTCCTAAAAGGGGTAAAACTGCAACTGCTAAAACAATTATTCCCATACCGCCAAGCCATTGAAGTAGTTGTCTATAAAATAAGAGTGACCTTGGTAGGTCATCTAATCCTATAAGGACAGTCGCTCCAGTGGTTGTTAAGCCTGATATTGATTCGAATAAGGCATCAATGTAAGAAATCTCTACTTCTTCAGCTAAAAAGAAAGGGAAGGAGCCAAAAACAGCTAAAACTGTCCAAAATAAGACAGTAATGATAAATCCATCTTTTGTTCTAAGGTCTTCTTTTCTGTTTGCACTAACTATATAAAGAAGAAAGCCACACACAAAAGTAACCAATAAGGTGTTAAAAAAGACCCTTACTAGAGAATATTCTCCATAGTAATATGCTACACATGCAGGAAATAACTGGGCTATACTAAACATCATCAAAAGTACGCCCAAGATTCTTAAAGTATATAAAAAATTCATTTTATAGAACTTAAGAAGGAGAAAAGATTTCTAGTATTTGGGGAAGGATCTTTTTATCAGTCAGGAAAACTATAATGTGATCATGTTCACGAACTTTAACATCATCATGGGCGATTTTAGCCTTATTTTTACGTATTATAGCGCCAATTGTAGCCCCCACAGGAAGCTTAATATTACCTAATTCCTTACCTACTACATCTTCTTTACCGCTAGTGGAAGCTTTAACTATAGTCTCAATGGCCTCAGCAGCTCCTCTTCTCAAAGAATGAACCTTTACTACTTCGTCTCCCGCTAGCTCTGATAGAAAAGTTCCTATAGTTATTTGTGACGGAGCTATAGCCACATCTATTCCCTTCCCTATGACTAAATCTACATAGGCTTCGTTGTTAATTAAAGCTATTACTTTATGCGCACCCATTTCTTTTGCTAGCATACAAGACATTACATTAGCCTCGTCATCATTAGTGACGGCTACAAACACATCAGATTTCTCTACATTTTCTTCATGAAGCAAAGACTTGTCCGATACATTGCCTTCTAGAACAATAGTGTTGAGTAGATTTTCAGAAATTACTTTTGCCCTTTCTGGGTTAGCCTCTATAATCTTTACTTGATGATTGCCTTCTATTTGTTGTGCTAGGCTGCTTCCTATTTTTCCTCCTCCAGCAATGATTACATATTTGTAAGGGTGTTCCTTTTTCCTCATTTCATTGATTACCTTGATTGCATCTTTTCTTCTAGCGATGAAAAATACTTCATCACCAGCTTCTACGGTGGTTGTCCCCTTTGGGATTATTGCACCACCCCCCCTAAATATTGCAGCCACTCTAGTGTCAACATTTGGCATGTGTTTCTTGAGATCTGCTATTTCATGGCCTATTAATGGACCTCCTTTCACAGCCTTTACACACACTAGATTTAACAACCCATCTCCAAACTCTAAAACCTGAAGAGACCCAGGGGTATCTATCAGAGCTTGGATATGATCTGTTATTAATTTTTCTGGGCTAACAACAACATCAACTGGAATGACGCCTTCTTCCATCGCCTTTTTCGTTTTATCTTTTAAGTATGCTGATTCTCTAATTCTTGCTATGGTTTTAACTTTACTAGAAAGCACTTTTGAGATTAAACAGGAAACTATGTTTACCTCGTCGCTTCCTGTTACAGCTACGACCATGTCAGCTTCCTTAATTCCTGAGTTTACTAAATTATTCGGATAAGAACATCTACCAGTTAAGGTACTTATATCTGCCTCTTCTTCTAGATGACGCAGGACGCTTTCATCTTTATCAACAACCGTGATGTCGTTGTCCTCTTGAGACAATAAAACGGCCAGTGTACTTCCAACTGTGCCTGCTCCAAGAATAATAATTTTCAAAGTTTTCCTTCCCGGAAATCAAGTAAATTTGATTATAAACCTATTTGTTAGGCTAACTATTTATTTTCAAGCGCAGAAGAGGAGAATTTTTTTAATCTTAAAATTTTGTTTTTATTCCCCCTTAAGAAATCTTCTCCCTTAGTAGGCAGCTTTCCTTCCAGCTGTAATTGTTGAATCATCAAAGATGTGTTTTTTTTACAACCAACGTGAATAGATCTTTCGCTTGAAATAAGAATTTCTCCAGGACTTAGTTGATAAGAATTTATATCTTCTTCGGCTCTAAGTATTTTTATCCTCTTTCTTCCTAAAAAAGTAAAGGCACCATACTTGGGAAATAAAGCTCTTACCTTTCTCTGGATATATTCAGCCTCATGCTGATCCCAGAGAATTTCAGTTTCTTGCGTAGTAATTTTTTCAGCATATGTGGCCAACGAAGAATCTTGCTTTATCTCATCAACCTCTCCTTTTGACAGAGATTCTAAAAATTTTATAAGCTCTGTTCTACTTAAATCTTGATATTTTATTTCTAGTGTCTCTGAGTTTTCTTCTTTATCTAAAGAGCAGGGAATCATTTTCATAATGGGGCCTGTGTCCAACCCTTCGTCCATTTTCATGAAAGTTATTCCGCCCTCACTATCACCTTCTAAAATAGTTCTTTCAATGGGGGCTGCTCCTCTCCACTTGGGGAGAAGAGAAGCGTGTACATTAATGCAACCAAGTTTGGGTAAAATAAGAACTTTCTTAGGTACTATTAATCCATAGGCAACCACTAATATTAGATCAGGATTTATTTTATTTAATACCCTAATTATCTCATTATTATTCTTTAAAGTTTGAGGTTGAAAAGTAGAAATATTTTCTTTTTCTGCAAGGATTTTTACTGGCGATGGTCTTAACTCGTTACCCCTGCCTGATCTCCTGTCAGGTTGTGTTAGGACGGCAGCTACTTCATTTCTACTTTTTAAAAGTAAATTTAAATGGAAAACAGAAAATGAAGGAGTTCCAGCAAAAACAATTTTCATTTTAAACAACCACCTTAAATTTTTTGAGTAACTTCTGCTTAATTCTTTGTCTTTTTAGATTTGATAGAAAGTCTAAAAATATCCTACCTTCAAGATGATCCATTTCATGTTGGACCGCAACTGATAGAAGATCACTTGCTTCAATTGAAAACTCATTTCCGTCTAGATCAATTGCAGTTATTTTAATCTTACGAGGGCGCTTCACCTCTTCATAAAACCCCGGAACAGAAAGACAGCCCTCGCTGTGAATTTTTTCTTCAGGGTCAAGTATCTCTACTTTAGGATTAATCAAGAACAGTGGAGAGTTTTTCTCTTCGCTCACATCTATAACTACTACTTTTTTGTGAACGTTAACTTGAGTGGCCGATAGACCTATCCCGTTTCCTTTATACATTGTTTCTAGAAGATCAGAAGAAAGCTTTTTGACCTCATCATTTATCTCAAGAACATCTTTAGCTACTGTTCTTAATCTCTGATCAGGGAAAATTAATATCTTTAATACGGCCATAGGTTATATTTTAACCGCCAGGATTATATTAGAATACGCCTTCTTATTGTTAAGGAGAAGAAGTGGCTGCAACAGTTTCCATCATCATAGGTTCAGAATCAGACCTGGAGTTAGCAAAAAAATGTGGAGAAGTGCTGAACTCTTTATCCATAGATTTCTCTATAAACATTTTCTCGGCTCATAGAACCCCAGATTTGCTTCACAATCACTTAGAAGAATCCGATAAAGGCGGCACCAAAATATACGTGGCCATTGCTGGCTTAGCTGCTCATTTAGCAGGGGCTATTGCTGCAAAAACAGTGAAACCTGTAATTGGTGTTCCAGCAGGTGGAGAATCACTAGGTGGATTAGATTCTTTACTTTCAACTGTACAGATGCCCAAAGGCGTACCAGTTGCAACAGTAGCAATAGGATCTACCGGAGCCACTAATGCAGGATTTTTAGCTGCTCAAATACTTTCTTTAAGTTCAAATGAAATTGCGGATGCCCTCAACTCTATTAGAGAGAAAAACAAGAATGCAGTTTTAGAAGTTAATAAAAAGTTTTCAGAAAATTAATGATGGACAGGCTCAAAGAGGCTTTAATTGATTTGAAGCTTGGCAAAGTTATAGCCTTCCCATCAGAAGGCGTTTGGGGATTGGGATGTGATCCTAATAACGAAGTCGCTGTGGCAAAACTTTTAAGACTAAAACAAAGGTCTATGAACAAAGGTCTAATATTGGTTGGAGGAACTCTTGAGCACATGAAGCCTTATATAGAAGTTGAAAAATATAAAACTAAGCTATTAACCAAATGGCCAGGTCCTCATACTTGGGTTGTACCGACTGTTTCAGCACCCAAATGGATTACGGGAGAAAATTTTTCAGTTGCCCTTAGGGTTAGCAGCCACCCAGTAATTTCTTTATTATGCGAAAAGTTTGGAGGGGCCATAGTTTCTTCTTCGGCTAACCTTCAAGGGAAAACCCCTGCAAAGTCAAGAAAGGAAGTAGAGAAATTTTTTAAAGGGATAAACGTTGTGGGAGGTAATATAGGAGTATTACAAGGGCCCACGCCAATTCAAGAAATAGAAACCAATAACTGGATAAGAAAACCAAGTTTATTATGAAAAAATTTGCTGTAGTAGGAAGGCCAATTAGTCATTCACTTTCTCCTAAAATTCATCATGAATTTGCAAAACAGTGCAATATCAAAATATCTTATGAGGCTGTAGAAATAGAAGAAGACTTTGAGTCAACTATCAAAGAAATGTTTGCAAGTGGATACGATGGCATAAACGTAACCATCCCTTTTAAAGAGAAAGCTTTTCAATTGGCTGACCAAATATATTCTAAATATAAAACATTAGGAGCTGTGAATACTTTATGGCAAAAAAATCGAAAAATTTTTGCTGATTCCACAGATGGTCTAGGCTTTATAAATGACTTAAAAAATAACTCCATTTCAATAAAAGACTCTACTCTTTTAATAGTAGGAGCAGGAGGTTCTGCAAGGTCAATCCTGCCTAGTATTATTGAAAAAGAGCCAAAGCAAGTCGTTATCATAAATAGAACTCTGGCCAAAGCCGAGGCCTTAACTGGTTTATTTGATCAAAGTAAAGTCACAGTGAGTATTTCTTCTCTTACAGATATTATTAGAACAAAAATAACAGGGGTGATAAATACTTCCTCTGCGGGTTTGTTAGGAGAGAAGATTATCCTTCCTGAAGGGGTCTTTGAATCTGCACAATGGGTTTATGATTTGAGTTATTCTAAACAGATAACAACATTTAACAGTTTGGCTAGAGAGGGCGGAATAGAAGCATACTTTGATGGGTTGGGAATGTTGGTTTTTCAGGCAGCAGCTAGTTTTGAAATCTGGACAGGCATGAAACCTAATGCTGAAAAAACTCTCAGCTACTTAAAGGGTGCTTTAAATTGAAATTTTCTAATAACAACTCTTTTTTTACCTTCAGTTTAAGTAAAACCTTCCCACAATAATCTAATTTCATCCTCATATAGAAATTAGGTTGTTCGTAAAGATACCATAGGATAAAATTCGCGCGAATTCTGTAACTGTCCGTCAAAAAAAGAAATGAATTTATGAAATTAGCTTCAACTCTTACAAGGAAGTTTCATTATATTTTTTTATGTATTTTCTCTGGTCAAGTGTTCTCAGAGGCTTCCAAATACAACATGCCCCATGGGGTTACTGAAGTAAGTGAAAGTATTTTCGAACTACATATGCTCATCATGTGGGTCTGTGTAGGGATAGGGGTAGTAGTTTTTGGAATAATGTTTTGGTCTTTGTGGAAGTATAGAAAATCTTCCGGAGCCGTAGCAGCGAAATTTGACGATCATTTTGGGCTTGAAATCTCTTGGACTATTCTTGTCGCCGTAATTTTAGTATTAATTGCCATACCTTCTACTATTGTTCTGATCCAGACTTATGATGACACAGAAGGTGATATAAATATCATGGTCACTGGATACCAGTGGAAGTGGCAATATAAATACTTGGAAGACGACATTAGTTTTTTTAGCAATTTAGCAACAAGCCAAGAAGAAATAGATAATCAGCTGGCTAAGGGAGAGTATTATCTGAGAGAAGTTGACGAACCCCTCGTTATACCAATTAATAAAAGAATAAGATTTTTGATTACTGGAAATGACGTTATACATTCTTGGTGGGTACCAGACTTTGCCGTAAAACAAGATGCGGTACCTGGTTTTATCAACACAGCTTGGACCAACGTACCTGAACCGGGAATCTACAGGGGTGCTTGTACTGAATTATGCGGGCTTGGACATGCATTTATGCCTATTGTAGTCAGGGCCGTAGAACAAGAAGAATACGACTCTTGGGTTGCTGAGAAAATAGCTTTTGCTGAGCAGGAAAGGTTGTTGAATTATAAAGTTTGGACCAGGGAAGAGCTCGTTCAGAGAGGAGAAGGGGTTTATGCAAAAAATTGCATTGCGTGCCACCAGACAAATGGACAAGGACTGCCCCCTGTTTTCCCTGCTCTTGATGGAAGCAATATTGT
Source organism: SAR86 cluster bacterium (assembly GCA_022447065.1). Lineage (GTDB taxonomy): Bacteria > Pseudomonadota > Gammaproteobacteria > Magnimaribacterales > Magnimaribacteraceae > AEGEAN-183. The sequence continues at coordinate 35,836 of JAKUUM010000011.1, forward strand.
AATGAATGATAAGACAAGGAATATTGAAATTCTTATGGAGGGGGTAAGGGGAGCAGCCATGCAGTCTTTTGCTAATCAGTTATCAGAGGTTGATATTGCTTCGGTCATAACTTATACAAGACGGTCTTGGGGAAATAACAAAAATGGAGATGGGGAAATAGTAGAGCCCAAAGAAATTGTAGATTACAAAAATAGAGTTGAACTTTAATATAAAGAGGCAGTAAAGAGATGAGCACTATAGTAGAAACACATGAAGACCACGGCCACCACGGGCCGGCAAAAGGATTAACTCGCTGGCTTTTTACAACTAATCACAAGGATATAGGTACGCTTTATCTGTGGTTTAGCTTCTTAATGCTGTTTATAGGCGGGGCTATGGCCATGGTAGTCAGAGCTGAGCTTTTTGAACCCGGCTTACAAATAATCCAACCAGAGTTCTTTAACCAGATGACCACAAACCATGGACTGATAATGGTGTTTGGAGTAATCATGCCCGCATTTGTTGGATTGGCTAACTGGATGATTCCCATGCAGATAGGTGCACCTGATATGGCCTTACCTAGATTAAATAACTTGAGCTTTTGGTTGTTGCCAATGGCTTTTACTATATTACTTTCAACTCTATTTATGGAACCTGGCGGGCCTAACTTTGGTTGGACTTTTTATGCCCCTTTATCAACAACCTATGCGCCCGACACTGTGACCTTTTTTATATTCTCAATTCATATAATGGGAGCTTCTTCAATTCTTGGTTCCATTAATATCATCACCACCATCTTGAATATGAGAGCCCCAGGCCTGACTTTAATGAAAATGCCTCTCTTTTGTTGGAGTTGGCTAATCACAGCCTATTTATTAATTGCTGTTATGCCAGTTTTGGCAGGTACCGTCACAATGATGTTGATGGATATTCATTTCGGTACGAGCTTTTTTAATGCTGCTGGTGGAGGTGACCCAATTTTGTTTCAACATATCTTTTGGTTTTTTGGCCATCCAGAGGTTTATATAATGATTTTGCCTGCATTTGGGATTGTGTCTCATGTAATTTCGACCTTTTCTCGTAAACCTATTTTTGGTTACTCTTCCATGGTCTATGCCTTGACATCTATAGCAATTCTTTCCTTTGTGGTATGGGCCCATCACATGTTTACTGTCGGCATGCCCTTGGCAGGGGAACTTTTCTTTATGTATTCCACAATGCTGATCGCAATCCCGACGGGAGTAAAGGTTTTTAACTGGGTGGCAACCATGTTTAAAGGATCAATAAGCTTTGAGACTCCAATGCTTTTTGCTATCGCGTTTGTAGCGTTGTTTACAATTGGAGGTTTTTCTGGACTGATGCTGACTATTGTTCCAGCTGACTTCCAGTATCACGATACGTACTTTGTGGTAGCACACTTCCACTACGTGTTGGTTCCAGGATCTCTATTTGGAATTTTTGCAGGAGTTTATTACTGGATACCCAAGTGGACCGGGAATATGTATGACGAAACTTTAGGTAAACTCCATTTCTGGCTTTCTTTTATTTCTGTAAATCTGACTTTCTTCCCAATGCACTTCGTTGGTTTGGCTGGCATGCCAAGAAGATATCCGGATTATGCTTTACAGTTTGCTGACTTTAACGCAATGGCTTCAGTTGGAGCTTTCATATTTGGATTTAGCCAATTATTACTTCTTTTCATAGTAATTAAATCCATAAGAACTGGAAAGAAAGCATCTAGCGAGGTTTGGGAAGACGCAAAAGGCAGGGGTTTAGAATGGACTCTTGAATCACCTCCTCCTTACCATAGCTTTACTATTCAACCAGAAGTTAAATAATGAAAGAATCAAGAAAAACCATAAGAAATTTAGCCTTCAGCGTAGTTGGCATGTTTGCTTTTGCATTCTTATTGGTTCCAATCTACGATGTTTTTTGTGAAATTACTGGGTTGAATGGAAAAATTTTAGGGCCCTCAGCTTTATCACCTGAAAGCATAAAAGAAGAAGAAAAAAGAGAGCTCCTAATTCAGTTTGTAACTCACAATAATGAATTCATGCCCTGGACTTTTAAGTCCGAAAAGTCCCAATTGAAAATTACTACTGGAGTGCAACAACGAGTTTTATTTGTATTTGAAAACAAAACCTCCAAAGATATGGTGGGTCAGGTAATTCCAAGCGTTAGTCCCGGTAGGGGAGCTGAATATTTCCACAAAACTGAGTGTTTTTGTTTTGAACAACAAAAGCTCTTGGCAGGAGAGAGGGTGGAACTGCCTGTAGTTTTTATCGTAGATCCCAGCATACCAACCGAAATAGGCTCATTAAGTCTAGGGTACACTTTGTTTGACATAACAGATCAATTGTCTGAGAAACAAATAGCAGCTTTGTAGGAGAAAGAAGATGTCGAGCCATCAACAACCCTATTACGTGCCCAAATCAAGCAAGCTTCCTTTTGCTATGGCAGTTACCATGTTAACTTTGATCATTGGAGCTTCGACAACCTTAAAACCAGAACTCGGACCGTTCGGTGAAAATTCTTATTTAGTTTTACTCACTGGATTTTTAATGATGTGGACCACAATGTTCTTTTGGTTTTCTCAAGTCATAAAGGAAAACAACGAAGGCTTGAATAATCTTATGTTAAATAATTCTTATTATTATGGCATGGCCTGGTTCATATTTTCAGAAGTTATGTTTTTCTTTGCATTTTTTTTTGCTCTTGCTTACATAAGAAATTTTGCTGTTCCCTGGCTTGGAGGCGAAGGAGAAAAAGGAATATCAAATATACTTTGGCCAGGTTTCGAAGCTCATTGGCCTTTAATGGTAACTCCTGATCAAGCAGCCTTTCCAGGACCAGAAGAAGAAATGTCTTTTGGAACTGCTTATGGGCACGGAGGGCTAGCAGGAGTTCTGGGATGGATCCCTCTTTACAATACAATTTGCCTTCTTTCTTCTAGCGTTACAGTGCACATAGCACATTTAGGCTTAAAGAATGGCAACCGACTACAATTTAATCTTTTCTTGGCAATTACTTTAATACTAGGGTACTCATTTGTTGTTTTACAGGCTATAGAATATAGCGAAGCTTATACCCAGATGGGGCTAACTCTTAAATCAGGAGCTTATGGGACTACCTTCTTTATGCTTACTGGTTTTCACGGATTTCATGTTTGCTTAGGGGCAATAATTTTAACGATTATGCTTATAAGGGGTCTCAGAGGACACTTTAGCCATGATGACCAATTTGGATTTGAAGCGGGCTCTTGGTATTGGCATTTTGTTGACGTGGTGTGGATTTGCCTAGTGGCCTTTGTCTACGTGATGTAGTTTAAAGCCCAGGTCCGATTTGACCTGTTGCAAAGCCGTAGACCAATGTTGCAAACAATAGTACAGCTATAGACACTCTTAACCCAAGACTGTATGCAGTTCTTTTTGTTGTGCCCTTGTCTTTAATTAAAAAGAAAGCCCCACTGAAAAGGCTGATTAGCATTGCAACAATTAAGAAAAGTATAAAATACTTAATCATAAGGGAAGCCGAAGTATACAAGTAATAATAATTTGAGTGAGATAATTGTTAAGTAAAAAATTTAATCCAGGGGTGTTAATGACATGCTTTGTCATCTTCTTCTTGCCTATACTTTTGTATTTGGGATATTGGCAAATTTCTAGAGGGTTCGAAAAAAAAAGCATTTGGGAAACATATACTAATAATAAAACCCTTCCTCCTTTATCAGAAAAAGAACTTTTAAATAATAAAGCCGAACACCTACTCTACAGGAGTATTATGATTAAAGGGTCTTACGTGGATAGGTCTTTCTTGCTTGATAACAGAACCTATCGAAAAGAAAAAGGATTTGAGGTATTTACACCTTTTGAAAGTGAGAATCAAAAAGTTTACTTAATTAACAGGGGTTGGACCAATGCCAAGGAGAAGTTTGTATTTATAGCTCCTGAAGGAAGCCATCAATTAGAAGGCATATTGTCTCCTTTCAAAAAATATGGCTTAGACCTGTCAAAGCAAAAAAACCAAGATTCTTTTCCTATGGTTGTTCAGGAACTAACACATTCTTTGGCTTCAAGCTTATTAGGAGAAAGTATAAATATAGAAAACATAGTAATACAACTGTCCGCAGCTTCGAGAGGATCATTTGAGCCTATTTGGGGTCCAACTGAAATGAAGACTTCTAGACATTGGGGATACGCAGCCCAATGGCTTGGTTTGGCCTTGGCTTTGTTATGCCTGTATGTTTATTTTGGTTTTAAACAATCTTGGAAGAAGTGAAGACAAAAGAAAAAAATCAAAAATATAAGGCTGTCATTATCTTTCTTATCCCTATTCTTGTTATCGCCGCCAGTACCCTCCTTTATTACAGTGGTTTTTCGCCAGAAGGCAAAACTAACAATGGTCAATTGATCGAACCGCCGATTGATTTAGTCGCATTAAACGTAGAGGGCATAAAAAATGATTTCCCAGGCAAATGGACTATCGTCCATTTTTTAGATGATCCTTGCAAAGAGACTTGTTGGAATTCTTTGTATAAAACAAGGCAGGTTAATATAAGACTTGGTAGAGACTCTCAAAGAGTTAATAGGTACTTAATCATTTCAGATTCTTATAACCTCTCTACTGAGGAATCATCGAAATTATCAAATGAATATCCTCGACTGGAACTATTCAAGATAAAGGGGCAGAGCATTCCTCATAAAGTATCAAAAGACTCTTATATATTGTTTGATCCCCTTGGAAATGGAATATTACTATACTCTTCAGAACTACCCGGGGGAGAATTGTTAGAAGATCTTAAGAAGGTTTTACAAAATTCTAAAATAGGGTAATACTCAACTTTAATTGATGATGATCTAACCCTATGAAAAAGAATTTTACTTGGACAATATTAAGCTGCTTGGTGGTTATAGCTTTATCAGTATTTTTATACATAAATAAGATGACTACCAAGGTGGCTTTAAACAATGAGCAACTAAAAGACCTAGGACTTTATTTAATTGAGCCTGCTAGAAATTTAGGTTCCTATAGACTAACAGATACGAATCAAAATGAATTCCAGATCAAAGATTTTGAAGGAAAATGGAACGTTCTTTTTTTTGGATTTACTTTTTGTCCTGATATTTGTCCAATCACTCTGAGTATGCTTTCAAGTTTAGAAAAAGAAATGAGTGAAGAAGAGGTAGATAAAATTAGGATTTTTATGGTTACTGTAGACCCAGAAAGAGACACCCCACAGCACCTTAAGAAATACTTAGAGAATTTCAGTAAGAATTTCACTGGCTTAACCGGGGGGTTGGATCAAATCTATAATTTTGCAACTAGGGTAAATGCTCCGTTTAATCCCGTCTCTAATAGTCCAGACCCTTATTACACAGTTGATCACACCGGTAGTTTAGTTCTGGTTGATCCGAGTGGACATTACGCTGGTTTTTTTAGAGCACCTCACGACCAAGAGAAAATAAAAAAGGCTCTTTCAGAGTTATTATTACGGGGTTCATAGGTTTTATGGGAAAACAAAAAAATGTATTTGGAGAAGAGATAGAGTCGTGTTGTCAAAACCCCATTACTGGTTTTTTCAGAGACGGGTTTTGTCATACGGATGAAAGAGACGAAGGTGTTCATACTATTTGTGTGAGCATGACAGAAGATTTTTTAGAGTTTTCTAAATCCAGAGGCAATGATTTAAGCACTCCAAGGCCCGAATTTAATTTTCCTGGTGTTAAAGAGGGGGACAGTTGGTGCCTGTGTGCTGAAAGATGGGCTGAGGCCTATGAGTTGGATAAGGCGCCCAATCTTTATATTAATAAAACTAATATACGCACTTTAGATGTTGTCCCCCTAGAGCTATTAAAAAAGTTTGCTTTAGATTTGAATTAAATAAATCTTTACTCGTTTAATGGGATTGCTTTGGCGTGTAGCAAAGAAGATGGGCAACACAACTGATCTATAGCTGCGGAGCTATCATTAAATTCAGAAGAGTAAATTCGGTCCAGAAACTCCTTAGCTTCTTTGTTCCCCCTTTCTGCAGCTAACATGAAATAAGTTTCTGAGAGCACTAGATCCTTAGGAACTTTACCTCCTTTTGCATAAAGAATCGCTAGATTGAATGGGGCCTTGGAATGCCCTTGTTTAGTTGCCTCTTGATACCAGTAAACACTTTTTTCTATTTCTATATGAATACCAAGTCCTAAGGAGTAATTTACGCCCGTGTTGTATTGACTGACCATAATCCCCTGGGTTGCAAGAGAAAGATCGTACACAAATGTCTCTTTTTCTGTATCAGAGGCTAGACTAAAACAAATCCAAGCTATAAAAAAAAGTAAGATAGTTTTACTTTTCAAAATTTGATCCTAAGAACATTTATTCCATACTGACTACAATTTTTCCCAATACCTTTCTGTCTGCCAAGGTTTTTATAGCTTCACCTGCTCTTTCTAGCGGGAAAGTCTCACTGATAAAAGGTTTTATTTTCCCTTCCGCATGCATTTGAAAAAGTTCTTTAAAATTTTCTGCATTAACTTCCCTATCCAATCCAGCAAACTGTCCCCAAAAAACTCCAATAATTTGGCATTCTTTTAGCAAAGTTAGGTTTAGAGGCATCTTAGGGATTCCAGCCGTGAAACCTACAACCAAATACCTCCCATGTCTCTTGATAGCCCTTAAAGCTGGTTCTGAGTAATCACCTCCAACTATGTCGTAAATTACTTCTACTCCACCGCCTGATATCTCTTTGATCTCACTTGAGAATTTCTTCTGCGCATCCCTGTCCATCTCTCTGAGATACAGTATCCCTTCATCAGCTCCTTCTTTTTTACAAAGTTCTAGTTTATCTTCAGAAGAAACTGCAGCTATAACCTTAGCGCCCATGGCTTTAGCAACATGGATTGCAGTTATGCCAAGTCCACCCCCGGCTCCTAAAATTAATATAGATTCATTTGGTTTAAGCTCAGCTCTTTGTTTTAGACCATGGATTGTTGTTCCATAATTCAATGAAAATCCAGCAGCTATTTTAAAATCCATAGATTCTGGTAGAGACATGAGCTGGGTCTCAAAAAAGGCACCCTTTTCAACCAATCCTCCAGAACCTATGTTTCCCATTACTCTGTCTCCTTCTTTGAATTTGGTAACCCCGTTCCCTACAGAAGAAACGATTCCAGCAATTTCACTTCCAGGGCTAAAAGGGAAGGGTGGTTTGAACTGATAAAGACCTTGGACAATTAATACATCAGGAAAGCTAATGCCAGTAGCTTTTATATCTACAACTACTTGCCCATCTCCTGCTTCAGGTTCAGGTATATCCTCTATAACATGAGATTCAACAGGTCCAAATTCCTTGCACACAAACGCTTTCATTTAAATTTTCTCCTAAATCTATTCTTAATTATGCTACGTTACTAATAAGTTTAATAAGGTCAAGAAACTTTATTCAAGAATTCCCTTAGATACTCTTCAAATGGAGGGCCTTTTTTTGATTCCAACTGTTTTTGTCTTTCTATTGAAGAAGAAGCCTCCTTGTTAAATATACTTTCTCTAGAGTTGCTGTAGTTTTGAAAAAATTTGGCGTTTTCCTCAGCTATTTTCATTCCCAACTCTTCATGTGAAAGGTTCTCTCTATCTAATCTTTCTAATAACTTTGCGCTGGGAGTTAGATTCATATCTTGAATTTTTTCAATTTGTATTTCTAAAGACTTTTCCCATAGATTTTCTTCCCCTTGAAAAATTTCCTTTGATGCCGTTGCTGCTATTTCCGTCATTTCTTCAAGCAGTCTTTTAGCTAAATCCCTTACTAAGCTTTCATTTTCTTCAGAAAAGATCCTCAGATCAGGTTCTCTACCAAAGTTTATTATTTTTTTATGATTTTCTTTTAAAAGAGCGCCTTCCTTTTTATTAAGAGGAGGGCTTTCTTTTAGGAAACAAAGAATCAGGAGCATATCTAAAAAATCTGCTTGGTCTCTTTGAATGCCGATAGGACTAAAGGGGTCTAAGTCCACGCATCTAAGCTCAAGATATTCAATTCCCTGACTCCTTAGAATGTTTATGGGCCTTTCGCCTGAAGGACAAGTTCTTTTTGGTCTTATAGTACTGTAGTACTCGTTTTCTATTTGAATCACAGACGTATTAATTTGAATTCTTTCTTCATTTAAAAATTCACCTATGTCTTCGTAATCAACATGAGGTCTGATGAGAGCGTTTTTTAAGTCTTGAAGGTATTCTTCTATAGAATTAATAGAAATATTTAAGTCATCTTGTATTTCACTTATGTAACCCAAATCACCCATGCGCAAGGAGGTGGCGTGTGGTCGGAAAAGACTTCCTTTAGGTAATGTTTCAAGTTCATTTAACTTTTTGTTTGTAAAAGTATCTGATATAGCTGGAGAAGCACCAAAAAGTAAAAAATAGATCCACTCATGTCTCTTAAAGTTTCTAGCCATGCCTAGATAAGACTCGTTTTTTATACTTTTAAGATTTTCAGAGTCTAGATTCTTTAAAGTTGCTACCTTTTTAAAGAGCTCATCAGGGAAAGAAAAATTATAATGAATTCCAGCAATAGACTGCATAGTACTCCCATATCTATATGAGAGCCCTTTTCTGTAGGTATATTTCATCATTCCTGAGTTTGAACTTCCATAACGGCCTATTGGTATTACTTCATCAGACTTTATGGAGCAGGGCATACTTAAAGGCCAAAGTAGCTCTCTATCTAAAGACCTGTGGACAAAAGCATGAAGGTCCGTTAAAAAATCTAAACATTCCTGGGTATCAGTAAAAGTAGGGGTAACCAGCTCAAGAAGTGCTTCTGAAAAATCAGTTGTAATGAAAGAGTTGGTTAAAGCCGATCCCAACTGACGGGAGTGTTTTTTAGAAGATATTGACCCATTTGAGTCAACCCTTAAGCTTTCTTTTTCTATACCTCTTTTTATGAATCGTAGATCTTCAATGGCACCAGATTCCTTGAGATCTCCAAAGCTAAAGTGCATAGTTTTTTGTGCTTAATTAATTCTTGGTCCTGCTTCAATAACTTCTTTAGAGACATCAAACTTTAAAAAATTTTCTGTAAATTGTTTTATAAGTTCATGTTCGTATGATTTATATAGAGATGGATCCTTCCAGCTTCTAATGGGGTTAAGCAGTTTGCTGTCAATGCCCTCCAGAGAAATAGGAACATCTAAATTCAACCCTCGTATTTTTTCAGTTTCTACTGACGCCAATTTTCCTAATTGTATGGAAGATATAATTTTTCTGGTGAAGGGTATTTCAAAACGATTTCCAGTTCCATAAGGTCCTCCAGTCCATCCAGTATTTACTAAATATACAGTGCTGCCAAAGGATTCAATCCTTTCCATAAGTAAATTTGCATATATACCTGCAGGTCTTGGAAAAAAAGGAGCACCATAACAAGTAGAGAATGTTGTTTTAAAAGCTTCGGTTGAGCCAACTTCGGTTGAGCCAACTGCAGCGGTATAGCCACTTAAGAAATGATATGCAGCAGCTTCTTTGGTTAAAATAGATACTGGAGGTATTACTCCAGAAAGGTCACATGTTAAAAAGATAACTGATTTTGGTTCTCCAGCAGAATTCTCCACAGCTCTTTTTTCAATGTGCTCTCTTGGATAAACTACTCTTGTGTTTTCGGTTAGGGAAGAATCACTATAATCTGGAACTTTAGTGTCAGGATTGATAATTACATTCTCCATAACACTGCCATGTTTTATAGCATCCCAAATTATAGGTTCATTTTTTTGAGTTAAGTCAATACACTTTGCATAACATCCCCCCTCAAAATTAAATATTGTCCCCTCTCCCCAACCATGTTCATCATCCCCTATTAAGTTTCTTTCAGGATCCGCTGAAAGGGTAGTTTTGCCTGTTCCAGACAATCCAAAGAAAAGGCAAACATCGCCTTCCTCACCTACATTAGCGGCACAATGCATAGGGAGAACTTTTTTTTCAGGTAAAAGAAAGTTTTGAACAGAGAACATTGATTTCTTCATTTCTCCAGCGTATTGCATGCCAGCAAGAAGAACTTTCTTTTCTGAAAAATTAATAATGACCGTGCCTTCACTGTTCGTTCCATCTCGTTCAGGATCACATAAAAATTCAGGAGCACAGATTACAAACCAAATAGTTTTATCTGATGGATTGAAGGTTTCTGGTCTTATGAACATCTGTCGACCAAATAAATTATGCCAAGCCCACTCAGTTTTAATTTTAACGGGAATATAATGATTTTCATGTTCCCCTACGTGTAAGTTAGAAACAAAGACTTGCTTTTCAGATAAATGAATCTCTACCATCTCCCATAGACAATCAAATTTTTCTTCTTCAAAAGGTCTGTTTACTTCTCCCCAGTCTACTTTAGATTCCGTAATAGAATCTTTAACAATGAATCTATCTAGGGGACTTCTCCCTGTCCTTCGTCCTGTTTTTACTGACAACGCTCCGTTTGCAGCTATCTCTCCCTCATTCTTTGCAAGAGAAAAGTCTATAAGTTCGTCTTGAGTTAAATCTTCTCGCGTTTTGGCTGACATGGAGGCTTTTTAATTAAAGTCGCATTATAGATACTTATTTAATTTTTAGAATGTAAATCCTTTGAGATGTATAAAGATGTTATTACATATATAAATAAGACCATGAATGCTACCAGTAACCAGCCGGGTATACTAATCCCCAAGAAGGACCAAAGAACTTCCGCACAATTTCCATCACCTTTAATGGCTATTAATAAGACTTCTAGTACAGGAAGTGTCTCAAGAAGGTATTCAAGATCTGGACCACAAGTAGGCACAAGGTCTTTTGGAAGGCTTTGTAGGTACAACTGCCTTATAGAAAGCGAAATTCCAACAAGAATGGTTGTGCATGCAACGACTAAGTATGTTCTAAAAAAGAATAGAGATTGATTCTTGTGAAAGAAAGCGATTAAAGAGACAAGGATGAGAAGGTATACACAGAACCTTTGTGCATGGCAGAGTAAACAAGGCTTGAGAAGAAGAAAGAGTTCCATGAAAAGTGCCACTATTACTAACCCAAGGCCAGCTAACCCTAATAGCAGAAAAACCTTACTTGAATTAGAGAACAAAAAACTTTTCATTTAGATTAATGGGCTTGGTCCCAATTTTTTCCAAACCCTATTTCAACTTCTAATGGAACTAAAAGCTTGGCTGCCTCTGACATAGAACTTTTTAGAATTTCAGAAACTTTTTTATTGTCTTCTTCTCTTGATTCTACTACCAGTTCGTCATGCACTTGCAAGATTAGGCTGGCACCAACTCCACTACTTTTTAAAGAGCTATCTACTAAAAGCATGGCCTTTTTCATTATGTCTGCTGCAGTACCTTGCACTGGGGCATTTATAGCCGCTCTTTCAGCTGCTTGCCGTCTTATAGCATTTCCAGTAGAGATTTCAGGCAAGTAAAGCCTTCTTCCATAGAGTGTTTCGACGAACCCTGTTTTTTTAACATCAGTTTTAATTCTCTCCATATATCTTCTAACCCCTTGGTATCTGGAAAAGTATATATCCATGTATTCTGCTGCCAGGTTTCTATTTATACCTAATTGCCTGCTCAAACCAAAAGCAGACATACCGTAGATAAGGCCAAAATTTATAGCTTTTGCACTTCTCCTTTGATCGGAATCTACTGCTTCGATGTTAACTCCAAATACCTCGCTTGCTGTCCTCGTGTGGATATCTTCTCCTTCTTTAAAAGCCTTTATGAGCCCTTCGTCTTCTGACAAGTGCGCCATAACTCTAAGTTCGATTTGAGAATAATCTGCTGAAATTATCTGATATCCTTTTGGAGCTTCAAAAGCTTGTCTTATTCGCCTTCCATCTTCAGTCTTGATAGGGATATTCTGTAAGTTAGGGTTAGATGAAGAAAGCCTACCGGTGGTAGTCACGGCTTGGTGGAAAGAGGTATGTATCCTTCCAGTAGTTTTGGAGATTTGCAATGGTAATTTATCTGTATATGTAGATTTAAGTTTACTGAGAGTTCTATGTTTAAGGATAATTTTAGGTAAATCGTAATCTTCAGAGAGTTGTTGGAGAACGTTTTCGGCAGTGGAAGGCTGACCTCCGGGTGTTTTTTGAACCACAGGATAGTCTAATTTTTCAAAGAAGATTTCTTGAAGTTGTTTAGGAGAGCCTAAATTAAATTCCTGTCCAGCCAATTTATAAGCCTCATCTTCTAGCTTAGAAATTCTTTTACCAAAACTTCTTGATTGAGCTTTCAATACTTTATCATTTACTAAAGTTCCTGTTTGTTCCATGTCTGACAACACTTTGATCAAAGGTATTTCAATCTCTTCTAAAAGAGCATTTAAAACTGGCTCTTTATCAAGGTTAGATTTGAGTTTCTTATAGAGACGAAAGGTGATATCAGCATCTTCAGACGCATAATGAAGAGCTTGATCTATAGGGACAAGGTCAAATGTTATTTGCTTGGCGCCCCTGCCAGCTACCTCTTCAAAAGTTGTGGTTTTGTAATCTAGATAATATTGAGCTAATGCATCTAAGTTATGCCTTGAAGCAGTACTATGTAACACATAGCTCATGAGCATGGTGTCATTCTCTATAGAATCTAAATTTATGCCGTATCTACATAGAATATTCCTATCAAATTTTATATTTTGGCCAACTATCTTGGTTTTTTTAGACTCAAGTATTGGTTTTAGCTTAGCAAGAACTACCTCTTCAGGTAGTTGCCCTTCTTGATCATGTCCAATTGGAATGTATGCAGCTTCTCCAGACTTAACTGATAAAGATATTCCAACTAATTTAACATCCATATAATCTAGTCCCGTTGTTTCGGTATCGAGTACTAAGAGAGGAGATTTTTTGATCTTGGAGATCCAATTTTTCAGTTGCTTTTCATCAGTTATGAGGTCATATTGGGTCTTTTCTTCTTTTTGGGTCTCCTTAATCACACTTTCCTTTTCTAACCAAGTTTTGAATTCTAGTTCTGTATAAATCGTTTTTAGTAGTTCTTTTTCTTCTTCACCCACAGATAAATTTTTAATACTCACTTCTAAAGGAACATCTTTTTTAATTGTCACAAGTTCTCTAGAAAGACGTAATTGATCGAGTCCATTTCTTAAATTTTCCCCGACTTTCCCAGGAATTTTTTCGGAATTTTTAATAATCTTGTCTAGGTTTCCATAGTCAACAAGCCATTTAACGGCTGTTTTAGGTCCTACTTTTTCAATTCCAGGAACATTATCAGAGGTATCTCCCACTAAAGAGAGGTAGTCAATTATGAGTTCTGGCTTAACTCCAAATTTTCTCTCTACTCCATTTTCATCAAGGAGCTCGCCACTCATGGTATTTACGACTCTAATATGCTCATTCACAAGTTGAGTCATATCTTTGTCTCCTGTAGAAATTATTGTATATAGCCCCAGCTTGCTTGCTTCGTTTGCTAAGGTTCCTATCACATCATCAGCTTCCACTCCTTCAACACTTAACAGCTTTATGCCAAGCGCTTTGATAATTGAATTTATAGGCTCAATTTGTTTGACTAAGTCTTCGGGCATAGGCGGTCTGTTTGCTTTGTATTCTTTATACATTTCATGTCTAAAAGTTTTTCCTTTTGCATCAAAAATGACCGCAAGAGGACTGCTAGGATGGTCTGAAAGGATTTTTTTTATCATGCTGATAACCCCTCTAATCGCTCCAGTTGGTTGATTTTTTGAGTTCATTAGAGGAGGTAGGGCATGATAGGCCCTATATAAATAGGATGACCCATCTATCAGGATTACAGGATTTTCACTGGAGTTATCTTTTGGCATTTCAATTTCTTACAAACAGTCTATTTCTCTCAGACCCCTTATCTCTCCATGTCTTATTTTTTTTAACACTTTCTGTTTTAGAAGTTTTTTTACTAATATTATTTCTCGTTTAATCTTTTTAAGACCAATTTGCTAACTCGCATAATAAAAGAAAAATTTTAGAGAACTTTCTTTGTTTTTTCTGGTCTTATTTTATACGAAGTCAGTTAAATGAAGGTTGCCCCGGGTATTCCCCCAAGATGCTCGGGGCCTTAAACATTAAACCACTCCCTCAGTTCATTAGCCAAGCTTTCTAGACCCGTACTTCTCGTACTAGAAAAAGGTAGAGCTTTTCCATTTATACCCATGCCATTGAGAGAAAGGTTTGCTTTATTTACTGATTGTGCCACCTTTTTATTTGATAATTTATCTGCTTTATTTAAGACTACTAAAAGCGGAATTTTAGTTTTTAAACTCCAATCTATAAGGGTTAAATCTGACTCTTTAAAGGGGTTTCTTATGTCCATAATAATAACTAATCCTTTTAAACTTGTGCGGGTATTCAGATATAAACCAATTAATTTTCCCCAGTTCTTTCTAATTTGCTTAGAAACTTTAGCAAAACCATAACCAGGAAGATCCGCAATTCTTTGCGTGTTTCTAGGATCAATAGAAAAAATATTAATTGCTTGTGTTCTGCCCGGAGTTTTACTAGTTTTGGCAAGTTTTTTATTTCCAGTTATTGCATTTAAAACACTTGATTTTCCTGAATTAGATCTTCCACAAAATGCTACTTCCAAACCAATATCATCAGGGAGGTCTTTTAGAGAAAAAGCGCTGGTTAAGAACTTAGTATGGAGAAAAAAATTTCTTGAATTCATGGCGCTGTTTAATTTAAACACCTGGTAAAGGTTAGTATATAATCCTCGCGCGTATCACCATTTTGCGCAAGCTTTTCTATGAATTTAAGAAAATTAACCATACCTTTATTTGCGATCTTATTTTTAGGAATAGGAAACATTCAGTCAGGCAAAGAAAAATCAGAAACTTGTGTTGCATGTCATGGGGAAGATGGTAACAGTGTGGTTGGTCTATGGCCGTCGCTAGCAGGGCAAAATATTAATTACATGAAGAAGCAGTTAAACTTAATCCAATCTGGAGAAAGGTCAATTCCAGAAATGAATGGACTATTAGATGGCTATACTGATCAAGATGTAGAAGATATTGCAGCTTTTTATGCAAGTAAAAAAAATAAAATCGGTCAAGCCTCAGCAGATTTAGTTGAACAAGGCTTTAAACTTTACTATGCAGGAAGCCTTGAGAAAGGCTTGCCTGCTTGTACAGCTTGTCACTCACCTAGAGGCAGAGGTAACAGTCCCGCAGGATTCCCTCTTCTAAGCGGTCAAAAAACTGAATACATAGCCAAGACTCTAAAAGATTATAGATTAAGAAATCGTCAATATTCAGAACAGTCAGAGATTATGGTTTCAATAGCTTATAAACTTGATGATAGAGAAATTGACGCACTTGCAAGCTTCATTAATGGCCTATATTAAAAAATCCCTTTCGTTCAAACACATGGCATGGGTGCTTTTATTGTTGTTCTTTTCTTGCACTCAAGCTGAAGAATTTTCTGCAGGGAAGCATTATGATGTGCTTAATTCGCCTTCTACTACAAGAGATTCAAATAAAATAGAAGTGGTCGAGGTTTTCTGGTTTGGTTGTAATCACTGCTACGCTCTAGAGTCCTACCTCCAATCATGGAGAAGAGGTCTTTCAAATGATGTAGATTTCTGGAAATCCCATGCAACTTGGAATCAAACTCTTAAAATCCATGCTCGATTATACTATTCTGCTTTAGCGCTAGGAGTGGAAGACAAAATTATTCCTGCAGCATTTACTGCAATACAAAGAGAAGGCAGGTTTCTTACAGGCAAATCTGAATTGGAATACTTTTTTCAGGGATTTGGGATAGAGAAAGACAGATATATCGCAGTTTCTACTTCTTTTGGAGTTAATAATGCTGTTAAGCAAGCTGATAATAGAATGAGACAGTGGGTAATTACTGGCGTTCCGACGTTAATAATAAATGGAAAATATAAGGTTTCTGCCACCCGAGAAATCGGCACAGAAAGAATGCTGGATGTAGTTGATTTCTTAATACAGAAAGAAAGAAAACTTTTATTAAACTCAGGCTAGGTGTTGTCTTGATCCGATTTCCAGTCTGCCCCCTTTTTGTCCCAGCGAATAAACTCGATTGGATAGAAAAGGCTAAAGCTTCCAATGCTGATGCTTTAATTTTGGACTTAGAAGATTCAGTTTCTTTACAAGAAAAAAAAGAAACAAGGGAAGGTTTAATGGAGCATCTATCTTCACAAGAACTTAACACTCCCTACTTAATAAGGATAAATCCTCTCAATACTAACGAAGGACAAAGAGATCTCTCTTTATTGGATAATGTTACTAATAATTTCGTAGCTCTCCTAATCCCCAAAGTAGAAACTTTGGAAGAATTAAGCTTTGTTCCAAAATCATGCAACGTAATACTTTTAATTGAAACTCCTCTTGCCATCAAGAATTTAGAAATTTTGGCTTCAGACAAAAGAGTTCAAGGGCTTTGTTTAGGAGGGGCAGATCTTAGTGCAGAACTGGGTTCGGATATGAGCTGGGATGCCTTACTGTATTCAAGATCTAAATTGGTATTACACGCATCTATTAATAATATTTTTTCAATAGATAGCCCGTTTATGGAAATAGATAAGAGCGAGCAATTGGAAGAAGAGTGTTTAAAAGCAAAAGCCTTAGGATTTACTAGTAAGGCTGCAATACATCCTGGTCAGGTAGAAATAATTAAGAGAAATTTTTTACCTACTGAAGACGAAATAAAAGAAGCAAAGAAAATCTTGAAACAATATGCGGGATCAAGTAAAGGGGTAATTGCCGTAGATGGTAAGATGGTTGATGAGCCAGTAGTGAAGTCAATGCAAAAGAAATTGCTTTTGGCTGGCTTTGATCCTGATGAGCTAAAGTAGTTTAGGAGAAGAGATGGTAAAAAAGGCAAAGGAAATTTCTCCCGGCAGATACAGGGAAACATTCGGCAGATATTATGAAGAATTTCAAATAGGAGATATTTACGAACACAGGCCCGGAAGGACAATAACCCAATCAGACAACACTTGGTTTACTTTATTAACCATGAATCAACACCCAATACATATTGATGAAGAATATGGTAGAGGAACTGAATTTGGTAAAACCCTTGTTAATAGCCCGTTCACTATTGCTTTAATGGTAGGCATGAGCGTTAGTGATGTTAGTCAGAAAGCGATAGCCAATTTAGGGTGGACTGATATCGTTTTACCACACCCTTTGTACGTTGGAGATACTCTTTATGCAGAGTCAGAAGTTATTGAGAAGAGAGAATCAAAATCTAGGCCCAACGACGGCATTGTCACAGTGAAAACAACAGGTAAAAATCAAGATGGTGTGGTTGTTGCTTCTTACCTAAGATCTGTTTTAATTCCAAAAGAAGGAACTGCAGTAGAAGACAAGATAGATTATTAATTTATCTATTGGCGATAAATCTCATTTTTGTTATAACTTACACTCTGTAAATTACCTAAAAGAAGATAATTATATGAACAATCAAAATATCACAGGGAAAAAAGACAGCGAGCCATTACCTTGGCACTTACAAGGCAATTGGGCTCCAGTAAAGAAAGAGCTTACGGAATCAAACTTGACAATAAAAGGAGAAATCCCAAGAGGCCTTAATGGTCTCTATGTTAGAAATGGTGCAAATCCAAGATCAGGTTGGAGTGACCATTGGTTTTTTGGCAATGGAATGCTGCATGGAATTAAATTTGAAGAAGGTAAAGTTACTTATAAAAATCGTTATGTTAAAACCCCGTACTATGACAAAGACTTAGACGTAATAAGCTCTTTTGGAGATCTTAAAGCTTCTTCAGCTAATACTCATATAATAAAACATGCAGGTAAGTTATTAGCCTTAGAAGAAGCCCATTTACCTTGGGAGGTAAATGAAGAATTGGAGACATTGGGTGTCTTTAACTATTCAGGTAAGTTGAATGGTGCCATGACAGCTCATCCTAGAATATGCCCTGAAACAGGAGAGCTTTTATTTTTTGCTTACTCACTGGTAACAGAACCTTATCTCACTTATTACCGTGTTAGCTCAGAAGGAGAATTAATTCAAACAGAGCCCATTGAAATTCCTCGACCCGTTATGATGCACGATTGGAACATAACCAGAAACCATGTCATTTTCATGGACTTGCCTATTGTTTCTGACATGGACTTAGCAATAACCACCGGATCGCCTTTTGGATTTAAACCAGAATGCGGAGCAAGATTAGGAGTAATGCCAAGGAAAGGAACAGGCACAGACATTAGATGGTTCGAAATTGACCCTTGCTATGTTTTTCACACTTTCAATGCTCACGAACAAGAAAATAAGATCATTTTGCATGTTTCCAGGCAGAAAGAAGCAATGGTGGGAGGTCTCAAAGATATTTACGGGGGAGATAGCACTGTGGCAAGACTTTGGAGGTGGACTATTGATCTTGATAATGGAACAGTCCAAGAAGAGCAATTAGATGATGCTCCTAGCGATTTTCCTAGAATTGATGACAGAAAGATTGGCATAAAAGCAGAACATGGTTATTGCGTGCAATTTGATACTTCTACTGACAGCCTTACTATTGGGAAGTACCTTTACAAATATAATTTAACAACTGGAAGCAGACAATCACATGATTTAGGAAATAACGTAGCCGGAGGAGAACCAGTATTCATCCCCCAAGAGCCATACTCCTCTGAAGACAAAGGATGGATAATGTCTCTAGTCCATGAAAGAGAAGAGAGAAAATCTAAACTGGTAATAATAGACTCACAAAACTTTGAGTCTCCGCCTGTGGCTGAGATTTATTTACCTCAGAGAGTGCCGTACGGCGCCCATGGGAGCTGGATGCCAGCGAATTAAGGAAAGGAGATAGTCATGGAAGCTCACTTTGCAACCTTATGGGAAAGCATCACAGACACTATTCCAGACAGCACGGCTCTTATTTGTGGTGACCTTGAAAGAACTTGGCTAGATTATGATGATAGGGCAGCAAGAATAGCAAACTTTCTTACTTCTCACGGCCTTGGAGATGACTCTAAAGTCGGAATTTATCTACATAATTCAAATGAATACTTAGAAGTTCAGTATGGAGTTTTTAAAATTAAAGGAGTTCCGATTAATGTTAACTATCGTTATAAGGAGGATGAACTAGTCTATCTGTTAGACAACGCAGACGCAGAAGCTGTTTTTTTTCAAGGTTGCTACACAAAACAAATTAACTCGATTAAGGATAAGCTGCCTAAAGTAAAAGTTTTTATACAAGTAAACGATGGAACAGAGGATTTAATAGATTTCGCACAGGATTACGAAAGTTCTATAGTCAGCAACGATCCCATGGATAGAATAAAAAGATCCGAAGAAAATATTTACATGCTATATACAGGTGGAACAACTGGAATGCCAAAAGGAGTTATGTATGAACATGGTTCCTTCCTAAACGGACTATTAAGGGCTGGAGAAACTTGGGGCCTACTACCCTTAGGAGATGAATTTAAGCTTGATGATTTACCCAAATTAATTCTAGATTTATTGGCCAGTAATAATCTTCCGGTTAGCATACCAGCATGTCCATTAATGCACGGTACAGGCATGTGGTTAGGCGCCCTTATTCCCTTATTAACAGGAGGAACTGTTGTAACTATTCCACAATTGGGTTTCGATCCTGATTACCTTTTAAAAGAAACAGAAAGAACCAAAGCAAATTACCTTGTAATAGTAGGAGATGCATTCGCTAAACCCATTCTGGACGCGCTGGATAAAGCCAAAGACGAAGGTAAGCCTTACAACCTTGAGACCGTTAAGATGATGATTTCTAGTGGAGTTATGTGGAGTGAGGAGGTAAAAGAAGGCTTGCTTGCTCATCATGAGATGCTTCTGGTTGATGCGATGGGTTCAACTGAAGGAGGAATGGGAGGTTCAGTGGCATCTAGAGACAATCCTGCACCAACTGCAAAATTTACCTTAAATCCAGGAACAATAGTTATTACAGATGAAGGTAAGCATGTGGAGCCTGGGTCAGGGGAAATAGGAAAAATAGGAACCCCAGCAGCCCCATTAGGTTATTTCAAAGATCCTGAAAAGTCAGCGGCAACTTTTAAAGAGGTAGAGGGAGTTCGCTATAGTTTTCCTGGTGACTATGCTCTTGTAGAAACTGATGGAACTATCACTCTACTGGGTCGAGGCAGTAACTGCATTAATACGGCAGGTGAAAAAGTCTATCCTGAAGAAGTTGAAGAGGCAGTTAAACGTCATCCTGATATCTATGACTGTTTGGTAGTAGGAGTAGACGATGATAGGTTCGGGCAAAGAGTAGTTGCCTTGGCATCCTTTCAAGACCAAAAGACCATCGAAGAACAAGATCTTATAAGTTTTACAAGAGAACATCTTGCAGGCTTTAAACTTCCAAAACAAGTTTTCTTTGTTGAAGAAGTCATGCGGGCTCCGAACGGTAAAGCCAACTATAAATGGGCTAAAGAAAGAGCTGCAGAAGAGCTTTCCTAGAAAATCTATATGAAGGTTTCAGATGCCGTAAAGCAAAGAAAATGTATCAGGGCTTTTGTTAATACACCTGTAGAGAACGGTCTAATTAAATCGTTATTAGAAAAATCTGCAAGGGCAGCATCGGGAGGAAATCTACAACCTTGGCGAATATTTATTATCAACAATGAAACCATGACTTCTTTTTTAGAACACTTGGCTGCTTGGGATTCACCTGAAACTCCTGCGTATGACGTTTATCCAAAGAATTTAACGGAACCCTATAGATCTTCCAGATATAAAGTTGCCATGGATATGTACGAACTTCTAAATATAAAAATGGAAGATAAGGAAGCTAAGATGAAGCAGCTGTTAAAAAACTTTGAATTCTTTGGGGCACCCGCAGCCTTTTTTTGTTATGTAGACAGACAAATGGGGCCTCCTCAGTGGTCAGACTTAGGAATGTTTCTTCAGACCTTTATGTTGTTGGCTAAGGAAGAAGGCTTAGATACCTGTCCTCAGGAAGCTTGGGCTACAAGACCAGAAAGTGTATCTAATTTTGTTGAAGCTAATGAGGAATTAATGCTTTTTTGTGGAATGGCCATTGGTTATATAGATACAGAAGCACCTGTAAACCAACTTGTCACTGAAAGAGAACCCATAGAAGTCTGGGCTAAATTTGTAGAAAAATAATTCTTTATATTGGTTATGCATCGCCTACTTTTTCAGCATAGACAACCCGTTCAATTTGCAATATGTCCAAATTTCTTCCTGTCGGTTTTACATAACGATCGCACAGCTCGTTATATCCGAGATCTTTCACGAGTTTCCAGCCAATCCTTCCAAGAAGCTCGCCCAATGTTGTGGGGTCGAATCCGAATTGCCAAATTTTGTCTTTGAGAACCACTCGTTTATAGAACATCTCCTGATTGTAGAGGTTCGTTCCATCAATAAAGTCTCTTGGTACGTACGTGAATACCAACTGGCTTCCAGCTGGGGCTTTCGCGAAAAAATCAAAAGTCTTTTTGACGGAAGCTTCGTTCAGATATTGTGAAACAGCCTCCCAGATAAAAAAGGTTCTTACCCCTGCTTGATATCCACTTTGTTTCAATGACTCACCTATCTCTTGTTCAACAAAATTCATACCGGTGAGTGTTACATTTTCAGGAACTGTCTTGAAGGCTCTTTTTAGCGCTCTCTCTTTTGCAGCAATATTAATGGGTTGGTCTACTTCCCAGCAGGGGATATTGCTTAAGGCTTCAAGGCGATAGAGTCTCGTGTCGAATCCCGCACCGAGATTTACGACCGCTTCTACCTCTCTGTTTTCGGCCGCCTCTAAAAGACGTTCATCTATATAACATTTTCGCACAAGAAAGCAGCTCCATCCTCCGGGGAGAATCTTTTCTGTGAGACCTACTATCCAGTTTCTAAAGACGGAGATCTTCGTTAGTTGAATCCAAAAGAGATCTGTACCGGAGAAGAGTTTCGGAGCAAGGGTGTCATTGATAATTCGCTCTTCCTGTGGGAAGTTCTGTTCAACCGCTACAATAAGTGTGGGTCCTTTGCCTGTTTTTGCTGCACTCTTGGTATCAACATCCGTGTTGGATTTCATAGGTTTAAATATCTAAGGGAGAATTTGTCTCTATATTAAGTTGGCCTTCAAGACCTGCTACTCGATGCTGTGCACTTTTTATGTATTCTGGGTCCGATATCATGTCTAACATTGCTTTTCGGTTTGGATACATGGCAATTGCAACCGTATCCCAAAGATCTTCAACTTCTCCCAGCATAAGTCGTGATACCTTTCCACTAAAGATAGGCTTAGCGCCTACTTTTTCTAGGTGTCCCCTTACTTCTTGACCGTATATAGCATAAGCCTCTTCGCCCGTTAGATCAGTTTCTCTTTTATCAGGGTATACCGCCTTGTCTTTAAATTTAAGCAGATTCACCATATAAATTGGCTGGTCTTTACCTTCTTCAAGAAAACCAGCCATCTGTTGATCATTAGGCATGAGCGCATTCTTAACTTCCATAATTAAACCTCTCTAGTTTCTAAGCGCTGTGTCTAAGCACTTCGCCGTTAGCTGCTCCCGTTAACTCACCGTCTATAAAATTAATTTTTCCATTAACTATAGTAGCCTTGTAGCCTTTGGAGCCTTGGACATACCTTGGAGCTCCTCCTGGAAAGTCATGGAC
>JAKUUM010000012.1 GCA_022447065.1 SAR86 cluster bacterium
ACAGTAGATAAAGTCACACAAGTGGTTTATCCGGTAGATAAAGCGAGGAAAAGGGAGTTGCTGGCTTATTGTATAAAAGAAGAAAACTGGTTTCAAGTTTTGGTTTTTTCGAGGACAAAACATGGTGCGAACAAACTGGCAGTTCAATTAAACAAAGAAGGTATAGACGCAGATGCTTTTCATGGAAACAAATCTCAAGCTCAGAGAACAAGAGCTTTAGAAGATTTTAAAGATGCCAAGACACAAGTATTAGTAGCTACTGATATTGCCTCCAGAGGTATAGATATTAATTTATTACCCCAAGTTGTTAATTTTGACCTTCCGTATGTACCGGAAGATTACATTCATCGTATAGGAAGAACCGCCAGAGCCGGCCAAGAAGGGAAAGCGGTTTCTCTAGTAAGTGCTGATGAGCATAAATTATTGTTCGATATTGAAAAGCTATTGAAACATGAGATTCCACGCAAGATCATCCAGGGTTTTGAGCCAACTCAAAATTTAAGATCTGCTCCGCCGAAGCCTAAAACAGGTAACAAAGGTAAAGGCAGGCCCCAGGGAGATTTCAAAAGTTCACGAAAGGCAAGACCTTCGAGAAGCAAGGTTGTTTGGCACAAAAAAAGACCAAAGAAAAATTCTGCCAAAAAAGGCAGAGCAGTTGGGATATTTAAGCAGGGAAATTTGGTTAGGGTTTAGATTTTTTTTATATTCTTACTCATGAAAAAAAGAATGTTAAGAAAATAATCTAGTCAGGTTCAACAGTCTCTTAATCATGCGTTTGCAGGTCCAATCCCTGAAGGAACGACTTCTTTAATCAATGATCAGGTCTAGATTATATTGATCAATGTGGATCAAAATTTCACTAATAATTCTCTCTGGCTTGTCAACAAATAACCAGTGACCTGCTTCTAGCTCAATATTAGTGTAAGGACCCTTCATAAACTCAGCCATGGCATCTATAGCTACCCTGCCTACAGCGCCATCTTGATTTCCCCATAGGAAAAGAGTAGGTGTCTTTACTTCTAGGCTGACGACACTATCTTGACTAGAAAGACCAGTATCTCCCATAGCTCGATACCAGTTTAATGCTGAGGTCAACGCTTCTGGCTCACTGAATACATCAATATATTCTTTCTTCTTTTCCTCTGACATGCCCTCATACAATGTCTTGAGAACGCTGAAGTTATTAAAGCTGAAGAAAGTTTCTGGTAGCCAAGGGGTTTGAAAAAAAGCAAAGTAACTACTTCTAGCCTGTTGATCAGGGTCATCCAGTAACGCCGCACTAAAAGCTGCAGGATGAGCAATTGATAAAGCAGTCCAACTGGTGATCCTTGAAGGATTGGTTAACACAGCTGACCAACCTACAACAGCACCCCAATCATGACCTATTAGATGAAATTCTTCTGCACCTATAGTATCTGCTACTGCAAACACATCTTTGGTAAGCTTAGAAACTGTGTAGGACTCCAATGTTTCAGGTCGAGCATCTGGACTATATCCACGTTGATCAAATGCGACCACACGATAGCCAGCCTCTTCAAGGGGTCTAATTAGATCAACCCACATGGCAGAAGTAACAGGGAATCCATGTAAAAGAATCACTACTTTCTTAGAAAAGTCCCCATTAAATCCAGCTATTCGTGCTCGAAAAGTCATATCTCCTATACTAATGTTGACTATACCGTTACCTATAGTTGGACTGAATTTCGGTAGGTCTTTTGTAGCATTAGTATGAGAGAAATTAGAATCCATCGACATCTTTGAACCTGTTATAAAAATTAGTAACAGCAAGATTAACAGTAGAAAAGCTCCTAAAAATAGATATTTAAAAATTCTTAAAGTCATAGTTTCTTCATAATCTTCCCCCTAATCAAAACTCTCCTCATGTATCTTAAAGTATAACTTTTTCTTATTTCTTATCTTCTTCTGTCTCTACTGGAAGAATGGGAATGTATGACTTTCCATTTTCCTTCGACCTTTTTAAACAGGAAAGTCTGGTAACCGGTTTTATCAAACTCTCTGTCATTTCTTTTTACTTTCCCCTTCACTTCAGTATCAGCAAGAGCCCACGCAAAATCATTTTCTATATGTATTTGGATGTTATTAAAATTCAACTCTAAGAAATATAAAGCATCCTTTTCGGGTTCAACGTGATTCTCTACTAAATCAGCAAGTCCTACATTTTGCCCACCAGATTCAAAATATCTCGCACCCTCAAAATCAAAAAAATGTTCTTTGAAAGGTATGCCATCTCCATTCTCCCATCCAAACTCCACAGAATTAATAATATTTTTTATCTTGCTTTCATCTAAAGGACCTGCCACCAAAGCAAAATTAAGCATTAATCCAATAACTGCGAAATAAATCTTCATGTTTCCTCCTTATTTGATATCCTTTTATAAAATTCATGAGTTTTCTCCTAATCTAAAGAACCTAGCATAGCACTAAGTAAATCCAAGAATCAGTTGGAATTTTGAAGCAAAGGAATTTGATCGGGACAGTAAACTAAAACCAAGACTTTCTCTGATCCCTAGCCACTTCCCTGCATAATTTTTTTAGATAGGCATCAGCATCTACTTGAGTTGGGTTGAAGGTCATGCTTTCTGCTATATCTCTGTAGATTTGATCTCTCATGCAATTTTGATAAGGAGACATCAAATAATAAATGCCGATACTAACTAATATCAGTACAGCAAGGGCAAAGTAGAGCTGTCTGATATTTTTAATCAAATGCTTTTCGTTTTTTCATATGCCCTCAGTATACCCTCTGCAAAAGGGTGCAAAAGCCTTAAATCAACATTCTTAAAAAGGCAGAGCAGTTGGAATATTGTAGCAAGGGATTTTGGTTAGGGTTTAATTTTAATCACGATCCAAAGAGGCCATTCCTGAAGATGTATAACGGTCCCCAGCAATTTTACTTGGAGAGAAGAGTTTATCTAGCTCTGATAGCTCCGTAACATTCAATGAAAGATTAACAGCAGAAGCATTTTCTTCGAGGTACTTAACATGTTTAGTACCTGGTATTGGTGCAATGAAATCTCCCTTGGCAAGTAACCAAGCAAGTCCGAGTTGACCCTTTGAACAGCCCTTAGCCATTGCGAGCTCGCCTAATTCTTCGACCAAACATAAATTTTTTTCCAAGTTTTCACCCTGGAACCGTGGCATGGTTGAGCGCATATCTCCCTTACTAGCTATGGATTCACCATCTTTGATTACCCCAGTCAATATTGCACGCCCCATAGGGCTAAATGGTACAAACCCCACACCCAGCTCTTGGCAAGCTTCAAGCACGTATGCTTCTGGATCCCTGGTCCACAATGAATACTCTGACTGAACAGCTGAAATAGGATGGATAGCGTGCGCTTTTCGAAGTGTTTGTGCAGAAACCTCAGATAATCCTAGGTATCGAACTTTTCCTGCTTCCACTAGTAAGGACATAGCACCAACTGTGTCTTCGATAGGTACATCAGGGTCAAGACGGTGTAGATAGTAAAGGTCAATTATATCGGTTTCCAGCCGTGCTAGACTTTCATCACAACGTGTCACTACTTGGTCAGGGTGACCGTCTATACCTCGCTTACCATCTTTCACGTTGATACCAAACTTTGTGGCAAGTTGCATTTCAGTACGGCGACCTTTGAGTACGCGACCCACCAATTTCTCGTTGTGTCCCATGCCATAGACATTTGCGGTATCCAGGAATGTTACACCGATATCAAGTGCTCGATGGAGAGTTCTTTCAGATTCTACCGGATCTGCTTCGCCGTATGCCTGAGACATTCCCATGCAGCCAAGACCAATGGCGCTTACCTCAAGGTCACCTAAATTAACTGTTTTCATCTTTGGCTTTTTTCCTTTTTTTATTGATTATAACAATATCCTACTATGATAAATGCTATGCCCTACCCTTTGCTTTACAACCTTGATGTTTATGTTCAAAGCAATCAGAATAGTATCGAATTAGTATTGAAAAAATTGATTAATTAGATGGTCTAATGACGTATGCAGGTGATCGCATAATTTTTGATGCCGACAGCCACTTGATGGAATTGCCGGATTTTCTAAGTGCCCACGCGAGCGCTGATATTCGTGACAGCCTTCCCAGCCTAAATGAATCCCTAATAGGTCAATTTGATCCAGATGCTCATGTGGGGGAGATGGGTCATAGCCCTGAGAATGTTAAGCGTCTCTTAGCTTTAGGGAATAATCTAACCAAAGGTCCCAAGTGGCATGATGCGTTAGGTGCCTTTAACGGCAAAGAGCGTGGTCAAGCACTAGACCTCCTCGGGTTTCAGAAGCAGGTTATTTTTTCTTCCTTTTGTGCCCGCTTAATTTTTGGGACTTCTAGTGACGATATTGCTTACGGTGCTGCTGCTGCTCACAATCGAGCTATGAACGCCTTTTGTGAGATGGATCCTAGATTGATTGGTGTCGCTATGGTGCCTTTTCAAGATCCTGTCCGAGCTTTAGTAGAGATCAAACATGCTTTAAAACTAAAGCTAGGAGCTGTATGGATTGCGGCCAACGCGCCCGGAGGACGCTCACCTGGACACCCGGAACATCAACACCTTTGGGCTACGCTTGCTGAAGCTGGCTTACCATTCATTTTACATGTTGGCAGTGCTCCATTAACAATAGGTGATGAATGGATGAATGATGGAATGACCAGTAATTTGAGCGCTCGAGGTGGCGCTGAAGTGATTGGGAGCAAAGATCTCACGACAATTCATTTCGCTTCGAACCGTTTTATTTCGACTATGGTGTTGGATGGAGTTCTTGAAGCTCACCCCAACTTAAAAGGAGGTGTAATTGAAATTGGGGCGGGTTGGGTCCCAGACATGATTAGAAGATTGGATCACGCAGTTGAGATCTGGTCTCGTTCTGAGCCTCAGTTGGCGAAAATGAAGCGTCGACCCAGAGAGCAGATAGCTGAGCAACTACGATTTACTCCCTACCCATTTGAAGATGTTGCGCAACTTGTTTCTGAATCAAGTTCTGATTTGTATATGTTTTCTTCGGATTATCCACATGCGGAAGGTGGTCGTGATCCAATCGGTCGGTTTGTTCGCTCAACAGAATCCTTATCTAAAATCGATCGCGAGAAATTCTTTTCTAAGAACTTTATAAATCTATATCCAAACGCTGTCGTTTCTTGATATTACTTATTTCTGTTCTTTTGGTCTTTCTTTTACACCTTTGCACTGGGTCGCTCAGACACTTCTTTATGCCATCGAAATAAATGTCTCAGCGTAGAATCTGGTTTCAGAGCAACCATAGCTGTAGCAAAATCTATAGCTGAAAGAAGAGTAATATCAGCAATAGTATAGCGAGCCCCTGCAACGAACTGAATGGTCGAGAATTCATTATTGAGTCGCTCATAGAAATTTTTCGTATTCTTATCACTAGTTTCTTTGGCCTCTGGGATTTGTTTAAATCTACCTAACTTTCCTACTATTGGACCATTTACCCAGGAAGTTCCTATTTGTGTCCAAAGCTCAAGTTCAATTTGCCGATTCCTACTTTCCACATAAGCCAATTCAAAGGCGTCTACACCAAACAGATTTGGTTCAGGGTGAATCTCCTCTAGATAACGACATATAGCTACAGATTCTGAAATACAGCGACCATCATCAAGTTCCAACACTGGAATCTTTCCGCTAGGGTTCTTTTTAAGGAAATCTTTCGTTTTATGTTCTCCCTTGGCTATATCGCAGTTGATTAATTCAAGTTCTATATCTTTCTCCGCAGCAAATATTTTGACGCGTCGGGGATTGGGTGCTCCTGGGTAGTCGTATAACTTCATCAGCTTAGTATTAAGTGAATATGTCTGGAAATATTCTAGATAAACCTTTAGATAAAAGCACCAATCCTTTAGTGAATTCTTCCTCCTTGGATCCCAAACCAATTCTAACAAATTTATCCATTCCAAAACTATCTCCTGGAACAATAAATACTCCTTCATTGGTTCTTAAGTCATGTATTAAGTCAGTGCTATTAATGTCCATATCGTATTCGACAAAAACAAAACCGCCTGCTTCTGGCTTTATAAAAGAGAGATGGTTTGAGTAAGGTAAAACCCATTTCGTGAAAGTAACTAAATTTCTGTTTAGCAAATCTTTTGTTCTTTTTCTTAACCTGGTTATTGTTTCTGGTTCAAGTACTTTAGAAGCAATATGCTGAGATAGATGTGAACTAGCTACGGTTGTGTAATCTTTAATTTCCCATGCTTTAGTTACTACACTTTCATCAGCAGCTATCCACCCTATTCTCAGACCTGGATGAGAGTAAGATTTTGATAACCCAGAAGTTATTATCGTCTTTTCATAAATATGTTGGAAACTTATTGTTCCAAGATTTGAAAGCTCTGCTCCTATATAAATCTCATCGGAAAGTATGTAAGCACCAACCTTATCAGCTATTTCAATAATTTCTTTCATCTCTTCTTCACTTAGTATCGAACCAGTTGGGTTATTGGGGTTACATATAGAAATAACTTTGGTTTTGTCGGTGACTACTTGAGACAGTAAATCTAATTCCCATCCCCATTTTTCTTTTTTAACTAAAGGAACATAATCAACCTTCGCACCTAGGGCTTCGGCAATTCCATTAAAGGATAGGTAATTTGGTGTCATCATAACTACCCTATCTCCTTGGGAAACCGTTAAACAGGCAGATAAAAAAATTGCTTCAGAAGACCCTGAAGTAACCAATACATTTTTTTCATCATATTCTTTGTATAAATTAGAAATTCTTTGTCTTAGTAAAGGACTACCTTGTGTATATCCGTAGCCTATCGGTATATTAATAAGCTCCTCCAACTCTTCAGCATTCATCAACTCTTTGAGGGAAAGTGGTTCAACTCCACTTTCGGTTAAGTTTACTTCTACTGAGTTTTCATAGAGAGATTGAATTCTCTCTAATTCAAAAGGTGGAAATTTCATTTATGAACCTGAAAATTTAGGTTTTCTCCTTTCTAAAGAGGCCGAGATACCTTCTTTAAAATCATTCGTAGATTGAAGGCGTATTTGCTCAGAAAGTTCCCGAACAACTATTTCCTCTACTTGGTCTGCTAAACCTGCCCTGATGGTAGATCTAATTGATGTTACTGCCAATGGTCCAGCTTCAGAAATCTCTTCTGCTAACTCTATAGCTCTACTCCTAACATCGGATAATGGAACAAGGTAATCTATAAGTCCTATATCCAGAGCTGCTTCTCCTTTTAATCTTCTACCGGTTAACATCATCATCGCTGCATTTTGATTCCCTACCACTCTTGGCAAAGTGACCGTAGTTCCAAAGCCCTGATGGAAACCCAACCTAGAGAAATTAGCACTGAATCTTGATTCCGCACATCCTACTCGAAAGTCAGCCACTAAACTTAAACCCAAGCCACCACCGATTGCCCCTCCTTGGACAGATGCAACAACAGGTTTTTTGTTTCTAAATAATCGCACTGCTTGTATATACAACTCAGAATAAGGATCAGTCTTGTCATGCATATCTCTATCTTTGCCAAAATTAGCTCCCGCACAAAAATGTTTTCCCTCAGAACACAATACAACACATCTACATTCACTATCTTGATCAAAGCTGTCAAAGGCATCAGCAATGCTGGATATCAACTTATAGTCAAAATGATTATTTGGAGGTCTTTTAATTTCAACTATTCCTACATGATTTTCTAGAGTTACATCTAAATCCATTTCTTCTCCCATTGTTCTATTCTCTAAAAGCGCTAAAAAATGATATCAGTCTGACTTTATCCCCGCTAACAGAAATCAATCCGGTAGCCAAAGACACGGGAAGACTTCTAACACCTGAAACAATTTCCTTCCAAACCACTTCATCGGTTTCTACCTGTATATCAGACCCATCAATTTCAAATGGCTGAACTTCAAGCACTCCTTTTCTTAATATTAAAGAGAAAGCTTTTGAAGAATCCTTAAAATTTATGTTCAAATGAAGGTTCTCATCTAATGATTTCTCTGGAATTAAGTTAACTTTCAGTATTTCAAAAACTATCTCTATTGGTAAAGTTTCTATGGTCTCTTGAGAAGGTTTTAATAAAGGGGGTAAAATAAAGGAGGGTGAAAGTTCTTCAGCACTCGATAAATAATAATATCTGGCATTGGGATTAGCCTGTATTTCTCCTAGTGAGCCTAGTGAATTAATTCTAATATTTATGACTTCTTTATTATTTGGGTTCTCTAATAGTAAATAATCTGTTAGCTGCAAAGCCCATTGAAACTCTTTTTCTTTAATTGCTTTATTGGCCTCATCTAGAACTTTGGACCAACCCCCCGCCATTGCTATTATTTTCTTAGCTTCCTCTTTACCTGGAAGAGGGTTTAGAGTCGTAGGGTTTCCATCAAACCAACCTAAATAACCTGTAAATACATTTTTAGATGACCATTGTGGTGTTCCATAGAATTCTTTAAGGAAAGGGGAGCTAGCAAGATGTTCAGGCAAAACTATTTCACTAGCTATTTCTCTGGGGGTCATTCCTTTATTCATCAAGCGAACGGTTTGATCATGAACAAACTGAATTGCATCTCTGTAATCGGTCAAATGCTTGAGAATTTCTTGGGAGTCTTCTAAAGGTCTGCTATGACTAGGTATTAAGAAATCAGGTTCTAAATATCTCATCTTATCTATACTTTTCACCCAACCTACAAGGTCTCTATAAGGAGTGCCTCTTATGGTGTATAGGTTTGGGAAAGCTCTGTAAAAATTATCTCCTGGAAACAGGGCTTTAAATTTTGGAAGCCACACGAATATTTGATCATTGGTTTCTCCAGGAGCATGATAAAGATGTATGTCTACTCCAGATATGGTCAACTTTAGATTGTCTTCAAACTCTTTTGTAGGATAAACCAGACTGGTTTGTCTACCGTCTTTACCAATTTCTAAAAAAGGACCTATTCCATTGTTTTCAAAGTCCTCTTCTGGGATTGCTGATCCAAACATGCGAGAAGATCGTTTACTAATAATGGGTCTAAGAATTCCCAATATACGATTTATATATTTTTTGGTTGTGGCATGAGCTATTACTTCTGTATTTTCGTCATCTATAAAAGCTCTAGCTCCAAAAACATGATCCCCATGATTGTGAGTATAAATAACTGCCTTGATTGGGTATGGATTAATTTGATCGAAAATTGCCCTAACTTCTCTACCGGTTTCTATGGTTCCAGTTGTGTCTATAATTATTTTTCCTTTCTCTCCTTCGACCATCATTGAATTTGCTAAGGAGTAGCCTATTGCCACATGGATACCTTCTGTAACTGTGATAACCTCTTTTCTAAATTCTTCGGTATGCTTTTTTAGGTCTTCAGGAACTAAACTAGGAGTTTGCTCTATTTTTTTCGTTGGTTCACAGCTTAGTAAAAGAAATGTTAAAAGAAGAAATGGGCTGAATTTCATTTGATCATTATAAATCTAGGTAGATGTTTTTAGCACCTTCATCCATCTTCTTGATCTATAACGTAAAATAAGCAAAGTTCCTTTGACCATGTAATCAATTATTAGAGTAGCAAATATCCACTGCACGGGCATTTCTAAATAATAAAGTAAAAAGGCTAGAGGAACTCTTATTAAAAGTAAGCCAATAATAGTTATTACTAGCGGGGATCTCGTATCACCTGCTCCTCTTAAAGTACTACCTAATGAAAATTCCAATGCCATGAAAGGTTGCGACAAGGCAAATATCCAAACAAAAATCACTGCGTATTTAACAACCTCTTCATCTTGAATAAAGAACCAAGCTATAGGTTCAGCAAAAAAAGCTAGCAAAAGTCCGCTGAGACTCATAGCTAACATAGTCATTCCAGCTGCTTGATAGCCACTCTTGTAAGCTGCATCAGGGTTAGAAGCACCTAAGAATTGACCTGATAAAGTTGCGGCAGCAACTGAGAAGCCATTACCGAGAATAAAGGACAACATCAATATGTTAACTCCAATATTATAAGCGGCAATTTCTTCAGTGCCGTACATGGCTACCACCCAAAAGAAAGACAACATCCCGAATTGAAAAACAAAACTTTCAATGCCAGCAGGATAACTAACCGTAAGTAATTGATTGAATCTAATTTTAGTAAAAGATCCTCTTTCACCTAAAGGAATAACCAATTTATGTGTTAACCATAAGTAAAGTTGGATTGCCGTACCCGCTGTAAAGGATATTCCCATGGCAAGAGCAGCACCAACAATGCCCAATTTTGGCATTCCATATTGACCGTTAACTAACCCCAAGAGCAGGTAAATAGCTATGATATTGGTAAAGATGCCAATATACATGGGGGTCTTAACATCTCCTGCAGCCCTTAAGGAAGCCCCTATTACCATTCCAAAAGTCATAAATGGTATGAACATGATGGATATGCTCAAATAGGTAACAGCTAATTCTTGGGTTCCCGGATCCAATCCAAAGATACTTATCATCTGTTCAGCGAATAGCACGATAATAAGACTAGTCAAGAGAGATACAAGTAAACTAACCCCGAGTGCCAATCTAGTTATGTGAGCAGCTTCTACCATATTCTTAGATCCCACTGCCCTTGCTACTAGCGCCGTTGTTCCTGTCATTACAGCCATTACAAGAGCTTGGAAAACCCAAACCATTCTTTGACCAGTTCCAACAGCAGCCACAGCCTCAGCTCCCATTGAGCCCACGGCTTTAATGGCGATAACCCCTACACTAGCAAAAAGTAAATTGCCTAAGATCGGAGGCCAAGCTAAACCCCAAACGCTTAAAGTTTCAGGATGAGAAATCTCAGTAGATTTTTCTTGAATATTGCTTTCGAGATCCTTTGCTTGTGACATTTAAAGCGAAGCATACTAGCATACTTACTACTAGACCAACTTGACAGCAAAATCTAAACTAACCTTATGGCTAAGCTTTATTTTAATTACTCGTCGATGAATGCAGGAAAATCTACTGCTTTACTTCAGGCTAACCATAATTATTTGGAAAGGGGTATGAAAACGAAGATGTTTACTTATTCTGGCGATAACAGATTTGAAGAAAATAAGATTGTTTCACGTATAGGCATAAGTGCTGAAGCTCATTCTTTCACAAATACAACTGATCTCTTTAAGAACTTGAAAGAAGATAATGAAAGAGAAGAAATTCGATGCGTCCTGATAGATGAAGCTCAATTCTTAACCAAAGAGCAAGTTAAGGAACTAGGAAAAGTTGTAGACGAATTAGACATCGCGGTTTTGGCTTTTGGTATAAGAACTGACTTTCGAGGAGAATTATTTGAGGGAAGTAAATATTTATTAGCGTGGGCTGATAATTTAAAAGAAATTAAAACCGTGTGCTGGTGCGGGAGGAAGGCAACTATGGTAGTAAGACTGGACAAAAAAGGAAATATTCTAACCCGAGGCGAACAGGTCGAGATCGGAGGTAATGAAAAGTATGTGCCTCTCTGTCGAGCCCACTTTAATAAAAAAGACCTTGGTAGTTAAAGAATCCCTACAATAAACCCAGTCATACAAGAAGCGAGCAATGCCGCCCAAAGTGCCTTAATACTAACAGCAATTAAATCCTTACGTCTTTCAGGTACCATAGCACTCATGCCACTTAAAAGAATTCCAACACTACTAAAATTTGCAAATCCGCATAATGCGTAAAGCATGATTAAATTACTTTTTTCAGATAATACATAAGTGTTAGTATCCGCAAGATAGAGATAGGCAACAAATTCATTTAATATTGTTTTGACTCCTAACAATTCTCCAGCAGTCTGAGACTCAGTCCAGGGAATCCCCATACACCATGCTAAAGGTGCAAATAACCATCCAAACATCCTTTCCATGGTTAAAGGTTGACCTAGAACATCAGGTAACACTCCTAGTATTGCATTAACTAAAAACACTAAAGCCATGACAACTATGAGCATCGCAGCTACATTCAAGAAGATCTCTATACCTGCTTGCGTTCCCCTTGTTAGAGCGTCCATGGTACCCGAATACATTTTTGTAGAATTATCTGCAGGAAAGTCTGTCTTTGTTTCGCTTGGAATGATGATGTTGGCATACATAATTGCAGCAGGCACAGAAATCAGCGAGGCAGTTAAGAAATGGCCAATCAATCCAATTCCGTAAATAGGTGAAAGCATGGTTGTGTAAATCACCATAACCGATCCTGCGATGGTGGACATGCCAACCGTCATTAGAATTAAAAGTTCGTTCTTGGACATTGACGCTAAGTAAGGACGAACTAGCAAAGGAGCTTCTACTTGTCCTAAGAAAATATTAGCAGTAGCGCTCAATCCTACAGGTCCACCAACATCTAATGGTTTCTTGAAAATAACTGACAAGGCATTTACTAAAACAGGGATTATTCTCCAGTGCCACAATAAGGCTGAAATTGCTGACATAACAATAATTAAGGTTAAGCCTCCAAAGGCAAAGATAAAAGTACCCGCAGAGTTAGTTATGTCAAAAGGTGCGTTTGGAGCGTTATCTGCCAAGTAACCAAACACAAATGACGTACCATAATCATTGGCTTCTTTAAGAGTCATTACTCCATAAGATAAATATTCAAAGAAATTCGAAACCAAAGGTACTTTAATTAACACCAAAGCTAATAAAACTTGTATTACTACTGCACTAACAAGATATCGAATCTTAATAGCTTTAACGTTTTCACTGAATATTGCACCGAGTAAGAGGAGAATAAAAAATCCTATAATTGGTTGTATGTATTCCATCATTAGATCAACTTTATTTCTTTAAGCCTCTCTTGTAAGAAATCTTCTGAAAGTATAGCTTCTTGATATTTTTTAGGGTTATCTTCACTACAGCATGAGTCTAATGTTTCGATTACCCAATTGGGGTTTGGATGAACAAAAAAAGGAATTGAATATCTGGAAGTGTTTTTGGATGACTCTTCCGGAGTCACAACCCGATGTGTAGTAGAAACTAATTTGTGGTTTGTAAATCTTTGGAGCATATCTCCTATGTTGCATATTAAAACCTCTGGGTCGAAATTAACAGGAAGCCACTCTTTTTTCTTTGAACGAATTTCTAATCCTGGCTGATGGCCTCCAATCAATAAGGTAATTAAGTTTATGTCTTCGTGTGCTCCCGACCTTTCTCCTTTTTCGTTTTGCCTTACAGGAGGATAATGTATTGTTCGCATCACACTATTACCTTCATTTGCCACTTCCTCAAAATAGTTTTCATCTATCTGAAGATAAATAGCTACTGACTTCAGTAGGGATTTACCGACAAGATCAAATTGTTCAAAAAGTTTGTGTACTTTCTCCTTAAACCTTGGTATTTCTGTGGCCCATTTATTTGAAGGCATCCATTTTCTGAACTCGTGATCTTTAGGTAAAGATCTACCTGTTTGCCAGAATTCTTTTATGTCCGCTTCGTATCCTCCTTTGGGAGTCTCTACCTTGATAGGTGTATAACCTCTTGCTCCTCCCAGATTTGTTTCAAAATATTGCATCTTTTCTTGTTCAGGCAGTGCAAAGAACCTTTTAAATATTTGGAGAACTTCGTTGATTAACTCTTCATTGATCGAATGTTCAGTGATTCCGCAAAAGCCTGAGTTTTCAAAATTCCTTCCCATTTGGGTAGCAAATTCTTTTGGATCTTCTTTCCAAAGATTTAAGGACAAAACTGAGAAAGGTAAAGGCAAAACAACAACCTCAATAAAATAAGAGTTAAAATTCTATATGAGAATGAAGAGAATTACTTAATATATGTCAAAAATTTATGGCTTCGGAAATGCACTCATTGATGTAGAAATCTCTATCACTGATGAAGAACTAACTTCTCTTAATATAAATAAAGGAAGTATGGTGCATATCAGTTCAGAACAGAAAAATATTTGGCTTAAAGAATTTAGAAAGAATATTGTAAGCAGACAACCTGGTGGTTCTATAGCAAACTCTCTTTATGCTGCTTCCAGTGAACATTCAATTTGTACATTTAGTTGTTCTTTAGGTAATGATGAAGAAAGCAGTATCTTCATTGATGGTTTCAAGGGTACTTCCACACAGGTCGTTTACCAATATTCCAAAAAGCCTACTGGGGTTTGTTTTATCTTTGTTACTCCTGATGGAGAAAGGACAATGGCTTCAAATCTATCTGCTAATGAAGATCTATCACCAAAATGCTTAAATGCACAGGAATTGGCTATTAGTGATTGGTTAGTTTTTGATGCGTTCTCAGTTTGTACAAAAAATGGCCTAAAAACTGCAGAAGAAGCACTTAAGATTGCTAAAAAGAACGACTTAAGGATAGCTTTTGGTTTAGCTGACATTAATTTAGTTGAGGCGAATCTAAAAGAAATTAATTGGGTAATAGAACAACCAATAAATCTGTTGGTTGGAAATAATGTTGAAATTGGCCTTCTCAGGCATAGTACCAAGCTTGAATTAGATATCCTGTGGACACTCGGAGCCAAAGGCTCGAGATTCAATCAAATTCTAGTGGATGCAGATAGTGTATCCATTGTTAATACTAATGGTGCTGGTGACGCTTTGTTAGGTGTTTTTCTTTCCCATATAGACATGCTGAATCCTAAAGATTCTCTAAAAAAAGCGGTTGATTATGCCACTAAGGTTTGTTTGGTTGGAGGCCCAAGAATATAAAAAAACGCCACTCGAAAGTGGCGTTTCTTTGAAACATTCTCACTTAGAATTGATATTTAAATCCTAAATTTACATTCCAAGCAGATTGACCATCCCTGTTTTGAATCCAGAGATTATCATCAGGATCAACTCCTGAAATGATGAACTGACCGGTAGAAGTAACTCCATTAACAATAATTTGTCTGCTATTGTTATAAGAGTATTCTTTTACAATGCCTTTATCATCATCAATCATGTTTAATAGATTAAGTAAGTCTAAATAAACAATTACTTTTGAGTCTTTATACACCCTTATGTCTTGGGTAATTCTAAGATCCAATCTGCTATACCAAGGGCTGTTAAATGCATTCCTTGGAGCAAAAGTGCCTTTATAAGAACTTAGACCTGTAGCATTTACATGAGCCATCACTGCTTCAGCTACGGCAGCGCTGGTAAATGATACGTTTGGATCAGACGCCCCTGTAGGAACGTATGCGAGACTGTAATCAGCATAGAATCGTGAGTTTCCTGTTACGCTGTTGTAACCAGGCTCATCAAAGGAAACACTATAAGGCTCGCCACTCTTTCTGATAAAGACAAGAGAGAAACGTGTGTCGTTTTCTCCAATTAGCTGAGTGGTGTAATCCAAAGTAGCTAAGAACTTATGCTCAACCATAAAGTTAGAGCGAGCAGCACTCATGTTCTCACCATCCCATCTATTCATATACCCATAGGAAGATTCTGCTTGAGCAGAGGTTAAACCATACACATCACTGGAATCCATGTTGGTATAACCTGTCATGAACTTAACGTCATTCCAATCTTTTCTCATGATAAAAGTGATTGCCTCTGCTCCACCCTTATCAGTGTTAGATAGCCAGAAATCACCAGCTCCTGTATAAGTTCCTCTTCCATCCGCTAAAGTACCGGTCTTGGTTATACCTAAATCCCTATAGAACACTGCTTCATTTACTTGGTCTCGGTTGTATTCAGCCGTGAACTCATATCCTTTCTTAGTACGGAGATCCAATGCTATATTTGTCCTCCAAGCACTCGGAGCTTCAAAATTAGGATCAGTTCCTTGAGCGTCACCGTACCAACCACTCCTTACTTCATAGCTACTTGTTGGCCCTAACCAGAAGAAATGTGGGTCCGCGACACTAGCAGCAGGCATGTTGCCTATTACGCTACTGTATGATCTAAAGCGATTGTAGTCAGTCAGACCTCCGGATCTGGAGTAAGCATTACCATACCAAACTCTTGGAATCCTGCCCATGAATAGCCCTCTTCCACCTCTAATGGTAGCTTCTACCACTCTATCTCCAAACATCGAGGTAGCATCCTTGTTGAAGGATATCCTTGGTTGTATTAAATCAAAATCAAATCTTTCATTATTGCCAATTCCGTTTCTCTCTAAGAACTTGGGATTAAGATGCGGTAAAGTGGGAGTCAAGACTTTGTCATACCTAAAACCAAAAGTAATGGTCAAATCATCATCTGCATACCACTTGTTCTGAATGTAGACAGTGTCTTTTTCAATTCCAAAATCGGCAGCAGCGGTTCCAACTTGATCATTCCCTGCAATTGGTGTGTGGAATCTTAAATAACTCCAAGTACCTGCTGCAAAGTCATCTATGCTGTCAAATTTAATTTCTCCGTTGTAACGAGCAATAAAGAGGTTGTAGACGGAAGTTTCTGCTCTTTCAACACCAAAGGTAATTACGTTGTTGTCGTTATCGTATTCAGCTTTAAATACCAAGAAGTCCTCATCTACCATGATGTGATTTGCTCCTCGATATCTGTCCCCACCTAGGTAAACATTATCTCCTCCAACTTTAATATTGACTTCAGGAAAAAGTCCATCGCCTATAGAGGCATCAT
The DNA here is from genome assembly GCA_022447065.1 of SAR86 cluster bacterium. GTDB lineage: Bacteria > Pseudomonadota > Gammaproteobacteria > Magnimaribacterales > Magnimaribacteraceae > AEGEAN-183. Next base: position 16,470 of record JAKUUM010000012.1, read on the forward strand.
TTTCGTCCATCTCATATCGAGAAAACTTAAGTTTTGTAGACAACCTGTCTGTAACGTCGCTATAAAGTGTAATTGACTTACGTTCAATCACTGGAGGCTTGGCATAATAGTTGTTACTGAAAACTGTAGCGCCTCCATTATATTTACGAGGATAGAGACTTTCGGATTTGGAGTAATTCAAAACGGCTCGATTTGTATCATTGATAACTGCATTTAATTTCACAGTTATTTCCTCATGGGTTTCAGGAAAAGAAGCTCCATTTATCAACCCAGCATCATAACCATAAGTATTCATTGCAATATTTTTTATTTGATCCGCCATTGCCGAGGTTAGAGTTTCAGCTTTATTTTGAGCATTACTATCTACAGTTCCATAAAGGGCAGGATTAGATTTTTCAAACTCTTCGTATCCAACGAAGAAGAAAAGTCTATCCTTGATAATTGGACCAGATGCAGTGACTGTGATGATTTCTTCAGAAAACTTAGGATAATCTTCTCCAGCTTGGTCTTCACCAACATTTGATTCATCCCTTTCCGAATAGTAAACACTGCCATGAAACTCATTTGACCCAGATTTAGTAACCACAGACATTGACCCTCCAGTATTATTTCCGCGGGCAACATCATAAGGAGTAATATCTATAGAAATCTGATCTACAAAATCCAAGCTGATTGGATTACGCATGGTACCGAAGCCATTAGCATTGAGGCCGAATGGATCGTTGAAGCTAACTCCATCAATAGCAAAATCGTTAAATCTGTTATTTGCACCCATTATTGATATTTCGGTGTATCGACTTGAAGCACTATTAATGGATACCCTAGGATCTAATTTGGCGAAGTCTGCAACTGACCTGTTTATCGTAGGTATACCATCCATTTGTGACCTTGTTAGTAGAGTACCAGTTCCAGTCCTTACTATTCCCAAACCCGCTTCAGCTGTAACTACGATCTCTTCTGCATCTGATCTAGAAAGAGTTACTGATACACTCTCAGTCTCATTAAGAACCAGGAATATACCTTCCAATCTCGCAGTTTGATAACCAGGAGCTGAAACTGTAATTTCATAAGGACCTCCAATAGGTAAGAATGAAAGTGAGAAATTTCCTGATGCTCCTGCAGAAGTTGCTTTGGTTATTCCTGTCGGAGTATGTTCTGCTAAAACAGATGCTCCAGATACATTCACAGACCCTCTTATTGAAGATGTAGTATCAACATCTGACAGCAAAGGCAGGGAAGTAAATAAAGCTGCGAATAGTGCAGGAACTATAAAGAGTTTTTTTAATTTCGTCATAAGATTAATCCTATAAATAATTATTAACCGAAATACCTAAGCCCTATCATTGCAAAAAGCTCTAGTGAACTGATTACGTCTAACATGTGATTTAAGTATTTACCCCCTTAATATTTTCGCTACAACAAGAGAAAATATTAAAATATTTAAGCCAAATAATACCTTCTTTAGTTCACAATGTGAAATGATCAAATTAATATTTTGTAATGATTACCTTCGTATGTATCAACAACTTCTCTAAGCAGAGAGGAGAGGCTTTTAATCCTAAAAGATTTCTTGAAGAAAAGTCCTTAGATAAATATATTTCAGGAATATTTTTTTACACTAATTCTGTGATTGAATTAACTGATGAAAATCATTCTAATGTATGGGTAAATTATTCCCAATCAGAAAACATCCCCCTCATATGCCTGCCGAAATTCTCTTTTATCTAGAGATATCTAAAAAAAATTAACCCTTTAATCCATGTTTCTGGCTTGGGTCAACTAGAAGAGGGAGTTATGTTAAGTGAAAAAACTCTGGTCATTGGAAAATTATGAAAAACTTTGTGTCTAATTTTATTTCTGGAGACGAGTCAATATTATATTCTGGAAAGGACCTTTTCAATTTGATAGCAACTTCTATAGCTTTTGACCAGAAAGTAACTGCGCTTTTACATACTCAAATTAATAAAGAAGATGATCTTAACTTTTTATCTGATGCCTCAAAAATACCTGGTCGAAAGAGGTTTATTTTAGATAAAACAACCTTAGCATAAGGAATAATCATAATTAATGGAGTATTTGAAACGAGAAAATCTAGCCAGATACTAACTATCAGAGGCCAAGCAGACTTCTATTTAGAATGTTAATCAACAGAAATTGCATCCTTGGGAAAGTAATTTTTTAAAACTTTAGGCAACTTAACAGAACCATCTTCAAGTTGATTTAACTCAAGAATAGCCAACAAGGTTCTGCCCACAGCTAAACCTGAACCATTTAACGTGTGAAGAAGTTCATTCTTCTTCTGATCAACATTTTTCCATCTAGCTTGCATTCTTCTTGATTGGAAATCTCTAAAATTACTACATGAAGAAATCTCCCTGTACTTAGATTGAGAAGGTATCCATGCCTCTATGTCATAAGTCTTCGCAGCACTAAACCCTAGGTCGCCAGAGCAGAGGGAAACTACTCTGTAAGGTATCTCTAGAGACTGCATTATGGCCTCTGCATGAGAGGTAATTTCTTCAAGTGCTTCTTCAGAACTATTTCCTTCTACTGCCTGAAATAATTCTACCTTCTCAAATTGATGAACTCTCATCAATCCTCTAGTATCTTTTCCATAACTACCGGCTTCACTTCGAAAACATGGTGTATGACTAACCCACTTAACAGGAAGCTCCTTAGAGTCAATTATCTGATCTCTTAATAAATTAGTCACAGGAATTTCAGCCGTAGAACTTAGATAATAGTTTTGATCTCCTTGAAGCTTAAAAAGGTCTTCCTCAAATTTAGGAAGTTGTCCAGTACCTAATAAGGAATCTTTATTTACTATGTAGGGAACATACACTTCTTGATAGCCATGTTGACAAATATGAGTTTCTAACATGAACTGTATCAAAGCTCTATGCAACCCCGCTAAGTCCGATTTTAAGACAGAAAATCTAGATCCAGTAACTCTTGAACCTGCCTCCATGTCTATTCCTCCAATCAATTGTCCAATTTCTAAGTGATCTCTGATTTCAAAAGAGAATTCAGGAATTTTGCCCCAAGAACGAATTTCTTTATTATCTTTTTCGGTGTTTCCTTCTGGGACATCTAGATCAGGGATATTCGGTATTCCCAAACTAAACTTATTAAGTTCTTGCAGAATAGAATCCAGATTAGAAGAATTCCCTTTAATATCTTTGGTTAAAGCAGAAGCTTCTTTTTCCCTTTTTGAGCTATCTTTCTTAGTGTTTTTTAATTTGCCTATTTCTTTCGAGATTTTATTTAAAGAAGCCTGCATTTTTTCTGTGTCTGCCTGAAGACCTTTTCGAGAATTCTCTAATTTTTGCCAGATACTTAAATCAGTTTCAAATCCCCTTTTTTTTAGAGCCCTATTGACAATATCAGGAGAGTTTCTTAGTAATTTTGGGTCTAGCATTTATCTGATTCCTTATTCTATATTGTTCTTTAAATTAACAATATCGGTTCCTTCAGGAATAATAAATTTAAATTTGTCAGCAGGGATTTTGTTTAAGGAAGCATGTTTGAAGGTTATAGAAATATTCTGATTGAAAGTATCTTCATAACCCAAATAAAAGATAATTCCTTTATTCAGTCTAATAACAATCTGTTTAATAAAACTTTCTTCATTCGTACTTGTTAAAGAACACTTTAATTTGCTTAATTTCTTTGAACAATTAGAAACGGAAAAAAGTTCCTTTATTTCGTTTACATTTAAAGTAAACAACCCAATGGGTGTTTCTCTTAATAATTCATCCAAAGGTTGGACACTTGCCTGTTCTAAATCTGGATCATATCTATAAAGATATTGTCCATCCGAAAAAATAGTTTCATAAAGAGGGTGAAAGTACTTAATCTTAAATTTTCCAGATCTATCTGCAATTATTTCTCCTTGAATTACCCTTTCTTTTCCTTCATCAATTGTTTTCTGTTCAAAAGAAGCGGAAAAGAATTGATGCGCTTCGAGTGACTCAAAAAAAACATCACTTTCAACTGATGCGTTTATTGATGGTATGAAAAAAATAAAAAGAGGAAAAAATAAAAATCTCATTTTAAGCAAAATTAGATAAACTAATTTTATTATTCAATCCTCTGGGGGAGGAAAAACTAAAACTTCTCTATTACCATTTGCAGCCATAGGACTTACAATCCCAGCAGCTTCCATAGTCTCTATTAACCTAGCTGCCCTGTTATAGCCAACTCTTAGCCTTCTTTGTACCGCCGAAATAGAGGCTCTTCTTGATTGAGAGACAAATTCAACAGCCTCATCATAAAGCTCATCTGCCTCCCCATCTTTATCAGAATCTCCACCTGAAGGAATGCTAGGCATTCCTGTCACCGGTCCCTGTTCTTGAGTGACTTCATCCACATAAACAGCATCACCTCTCTGTCTCCAATCATCGGCAACTCGTTTAACTTCGTCAACTCCAACAAAAGCTCCATGAACACGCTGAGGAATTGCAGAACCTGCTTCTAAATATAACATGTCTCCGTTTCCAAGAAGTTGCTCTGCCCCACCTTGGTCAAGTATTACTCTGGAATCCATTTTTGAAGCTACTTGAAAGGCTATTCTAGTAGATATATTAGCCTTTATAAGACCTGTAATTACATCAACAGAAGGCCTCTGTGTTGCTAAAAGCATATGAATTCCAGAAGCCCTAGCCTTTTGAGCTATTCTGGCAATAAGTTGCTCTGCAGTTTTACCTACTATCATCATAAGATCTGCTAACTCATCAACTGCTAAAACTATGTTAGGAAGTTGTTCTAGGTTGGGCGCTTCTTCTTCGACATCTTCATCACCTTCTTTCTTCCAAAGAGGGTCTTTAAGAGGATTTCCAGAGTTTATAGCTTCCAAAACTTTTTTGTTATATCCATTAAGATTTCTAACCCCTAGTTTGGCCATCATTTTAAATCTTCTTTCCATTTCATTAACACACCAACGGAGACCGCTTGATGCCTCTTTCATATCAGTTATTACAGGACAAAGTAAATGAGGTATATCCTCAAACACCGAAAGTTCTAGCATTTTTGGATCAATTAATATTAATCTAACTTGTTCAGGACTGGCTTTGAAAAGTATGCTAACCAGCATTGAATTTATTGCCACAGATTTTCCAGAACCTGTTGTCCCTGCCACTAATAGATGAGGCATAGAAGACAGATCAGCGACAACAGCTGAACCTCTTATATCTTTGCCTAAGGCTATTGTTAAAGGACTTTTGGAATCATCATATTCAATACTTGAAAGAACTTCGCTTAAAAGAACAGGCTGCCTATCCTGCCTTGGTACCTCTACCCCTATAGTATCTTTACCTTCTATCACTTCAACAATTCTTACACTGGTTTTTGAAAGAGAGCGAGCTAAATCTTTACTAATAGTAGAAATTTGGTTCACTTTCAAGCCGCTAGGTAGTTTTAGTTCAAGCCTAATGACAACTGGGCCTGGCTGAATTGATTCAACAGTAACATCGTTTACTCCATATTCTGAAAGTTTGCTTATTACTAGTTCTCCCAGTTGTCTTAGAGATTTTTCTGATGTTTCATCTGAGAGTTCAGTCTCTTTTTCATTAAGTAAAGAGAGCTTGGGAGGAGTAGAACTTTGTTTGTATTCAAAAAGCTCTTCTTGTTTTTCTTGTTGAACTCTCTTGCTAGGTTCAACTTCTCCTTTTTGTTTAACAAATTCTGGATCCTTTATCTTTTCTTTCTTCTTAACTTCTTGTAATATTTTTTGTTGTCTTTCTACCTTTTCCTGTTTTAACCTTTGCTTTTCTCTAAAGTTAGCAAGGAAACCAGAAGCTTTCTCCCCGAAATCTCCTCCAAAATTTATGAAATAGTCCTGCAGCTTAATGATTAAAGTAGTCCAAGAAATCTCTAAAGAAAGAGTTAGTCCTAATAGACCTAAACAGGTAAATAGAAGACTACTGCCAACAAAACTTAAAGGTTCCAAAGTATAAGCAGAAACAGCAGATCCAATTAACCCGCCGGTATCTTGAGGTAGGAAAGAATTTCCAGGCTCTACAAATAAAGTTAGAAGTGTTGAGCTTGAGACTAAAAACAATGACCACCCTAAGATTCGAACGCCTATCAAACCCGTATACATTTGGGAAAACTGAATTGGTCTTCTAAACAATATGAAATGACTAAGCAAAGGTAACAGAAGCCAAAAAGGTATTAGGTATGCCATATATCCTACAAAAGAAAATAAGAAATCGCTTAAATAAGCTCCCCATGAACCTACGACATTAGAAATACCAAATTCTTCTTCTACAAGAGGACTGGAGAAAGTTTGAGAATTCCATCCTGGGTCTTGCGGAGAGAAAGTGATCAGAGACAATAATACAAATATTCCCAGAAAACCTTGAATTATTAAGAGTGATTCAAAGAATAGTTGGTTAAGTTTTAAGCGAGAAATAGAGACAGCTTGTCTAGCTGATTTCTTGGTTGCTTGAGCCTTTTTTGCCACTTGCTGAGATAAGTTTTATATATAGTATAGATTATTTATTAGTTGATCTAACTTTCAACAATAACTTATTGCCAATTCGAAGTTATAATTTGCCCTTATGGAAAAGATTGTAAAGAAAAAATTAATTATATTAGGTTCAGGCCCCACTGGTTACACTTCTGCAGTCTACGCAGCTAGAGCAGGCCTAAATCTTAGTGTAATTACAGGTCTGGAACAAGGAGGTCAATTGACCACCACAACCGACGTTGAAAACTGGCCCGGAGACAGTGATGGTCTTCAAGGGCCTGAGCTAATGGATAGAATGTTGAAGCATGCTGAATCTTTAAATGTGGAAGTTATTTTTGACCACATAAAGAAAGCTGATCTTCTTAGTAATCCCTTTAAATTGGAAGGAGATGTACAGGGCTATGAATGCGATTCTCTGATTATCGCTACTGGAGCATCTGCCAGATATTTAGGGCTTCCCTCTGAAGAAGCATACTTAGGAAAAGGAGTAAGTGCTTGTGCTACATGCGATGGCTTTTTTTATAAAGATAAAAAAGTAGCAGTCGTAGGCGGTGGCAATACTGCTGCAGAAGAAGCTCTTTATTTATCTAACCTTTGCTCTAAGGTAGTACTTATTCATAGAAGAAATGAACTTAGATCTGAGAAGATTCTTCAAGACAGAATTTTTGATAAGGTAGAAAAAGGCAAGATTGAAATCTTATGGGATCATACATTAGAAGAGGTCCTTGGTGATAAACAAAAAGTTACTGGAATTTCAATTAAGAATGTGGCTTCTGGAGATTTAAATAAGGTTGAAGTAGAAGGCTTATTTATTGCTATAGGACATAACCCCAATACCGAAATATTTAAAGATCAATTAGATATGGAAGATGGATACATTAAAGTGAATTCCGGATTAGAAGGTAATGCAACTTCTACTAGTATTCCTGGTGTCTTTGCTGCAGGGGATGTCTCAGATCACATTTACCGCCAAGCCGTTACTGCAGCCGGTACAGGATGTATGGCAGCATTGGATGCGGAGAAATATTTGTCTACAAATAAATAATGAAATATAAGAATCTTGAAATTCAAAAAAAAGAGAAAATTTGTTATGTGGAACTTAACAGGCCAGGTTCTCTTAATGCCCTTAATTCAGAATTACTAATAGATATTACAAATTTTTCTAACAGTCTTTCCAAGGACCTTGTAACAAGAGTTGTTATCTTTACTGGTAAAGGAAAAAGCTTTTCTGCTGGTGCTGATTTAAAGGAAAAGGTTGAACATTCTTCTAAGCTGGAAGCTTGGAGAAGTAATATTGGAAAACCTGCTATTAAATCTATTTTAGACATTCCCCAAATAACTATAGCCGCTGTAAATGGATATTGTCTTGGAGGGGCCGCTTGTATTGTTTCTGCTTGTGATTTTAGAATTGGAGCTTCAGATTCAAAAGTCGGCTACCCAGAAATTAATCTAGCCATAAATCTGAACTGGCTTGGATTACCTTTAGCTGTAAGTTTAGTTGGTCCTGCTAAAGCTAAAAGATTAGTTATTGGAGGAAAAAATGAATCTGCTCAAGATTTATTAGAATGGGGATTCTACGACCAAATTTGTGAGAAGGAAGAATTAATGAACGTCGCGAAAGAAATGGCCAATCTCTATGTATTAAAACCACCTATGGCAGCACAAATGATCAAAAAAAGTGTTAACTTTTTATCTTTAGCTGGTGCCGAAGCTATTATGCATATGGATTATGATCAAACTTTGCTTACGGCTGAAACAAGAGATAGATCAGAAGCCATAAAAGCTTTTTTTTCTGGAGAAAAGCCTGAATTTAAGGGTGATTAAATTTTAAATCTAATTCTGGACCCATTACGGAAACTCTTAACTTCCCATTCAGTTCTTTAGACATACTTGGTGTCTACTGACTTGATACCCAAATGTACATAGCAGTAGTCAAAACCACTATTACTAGTAACGCAGCAATAGCATCCGCTTTACTGTCTTGTAGATTTTCCTTTTCCCTATCTTCTGTTTCTAAATCAGACATCCCTTCACCTATTTAAAATTTTAACACTACTCTACCAACCTGTTCTCCAGCCAGAATGATTTTGATTTGTTCTTCCAAGGCATCTAATTCAACTACTTTTGTTACTTTATCAAGACCTTGGAGCGACCAATTATTAGCAAAGTTTTCCCACATCTCTTTCTTCTTTTTTATAGGTATTTCAACAGAGTCTATTCCCAACAAAGCAATGCCTCTGATAATAAAAGGAAAGATTGAACTTTCAAAAGAAGTTCCTCCTACCAAACCACTACATGCTACTGCTCCACCTGGTGTTAAGGCAGCCAATAAAGTAGCTAGGATATCTCCACTCACCACATCAACTCCGATATCCCAAATTCCTTTACTTAAAGGTAGCTTAACCGATTTGGAAAGTTCTTCTCTACTCATTACTGAACTGGCTCCTAAATTTTTTAAGAAGTCTTGTTGTTCTTCTTTGCCGCTTAATGCCGTAACTTCAGATCCTAGTTGAGAGAGCAACAATATTGCTATAGATCCAACCCCACCAGTGGCTCCTGTCACTATCGATTTTGTCCCTGCTATTCCCCTATAAGATTCCAATGCGGCGATTGAAAGGCCTGCTGTCAGTCCTGCTGTTCCTAGAGACATAGAATCTTCTTCAGACAATCCAGCCGGCAAACTAACGGCCCATTGGGAAGGAACCCTTATATATTCAGCAAAACCTCCTGAAGTATTCATGCCCAGATCGTAACCGGATACGATTACTTTTTCTCCTTCTTTAAAATCACTGGAACTTGATTGAACAACTTCACCTGTAGCATCTATTCCTGGAGTATGTGGATACTCACGGGTCACTCCTGGCATACCCGTAGCTGACATAGCATCTTTATAGTTTAATGATGAAAACTTGACTTTAATTAGTAGATCTCCTTCTGGCAGATCTTCAATTCTCCTTTCTACTATGGATGAACTAAACTTGCCATCTTCATGTGAAACCACTAGAGCCTTAAAGCTTGAACTCATATCTCTTCTTTAAGTTATGAATCTATCTTTATTAAGAATATCTAAGAATTTATAAAAAGCTTTTTCAAGAATTATTTCAGTTGAAGCAGCGATCCTTGCTGTGAAAGGCTTTTTCTCTAAATATTTAATTTCTAAAAGTTTAAATTTATTTGACAATTTAAGTAGGTAATCATCTGAAGTTCCTATTTCATCTATTAAGCCTAGCTTTTTTGCTTTTTCTCCTTGCCAAACTTCACCGGTAGATACTGTTGCTACTTTAATTTTAGAACGATTTTCCTTAACAAAATCTTTAAATACAAGGTGTAGGTCTTCCAGTTCAGATATGAATTTTTCTCTTCCTTTCTGCGTATTTTTCCCTAGAGTAGTAAGAGTTCTTTTGAACTCTCCAGCCGTATGCAATTCTATATCTATACTTTGCTTTTTTAGAAATTTATGGAAATTTGGAAGTTGAGCTATAACGCCTATTGATCCAACTATTGCCCAAGGAGCGGCAACTATTTTTGAAGCTACACAAGACATCAAATAACCTCCACTTGCGGCTACTTTATCAATACAAACTGTTAATTTAATTTTGTGATCTATCAGTCTCTTAAGTTCAGCAGCACATAATCCATAGGCATAAGCTGAACCGCCAGTACTTTCAACCTTTAACACAACTTCTTTGCATTTAACCTGAGAAAAAATAATGGCATTTATCTCCTGTTTAAGTCTATCTACTCCACTGGCCTGAATATCTCCTTGAAACTCCAACACATAAACTATCTCTTTGGGTTTATTCTTAATATCTTTCTTTTTCTTTTTTGACCTCTTCTTTAAGAAATTCTTATAGGACTTGGGATCCATTTCAGCACTTTTTAAACTGACTCCTATCTCTTCTAATCTTTCAGATAAGTTCTTTACAACTATCCTACCCTTATCAGCTTCTTTTTTTTGTCTACTAGAGCTGGAGATAATCAAAATAGGAATAAGAACTGCTATAAGTACGGTAACAATCTTTAAAACAAAAAAGGCGTAAGCTATTAGTAGATCAACCATTATTTATTTGGGTGCCATTCTTATTCCACCATCCAAACGAATTGTTTCTCCATTCAGGAAGCGGTTCTCGATAATGTGTTGGACTAAAGCAGCATACTCAACCGGCAAGCCTAACCTTTTAGGGAATTGAGTCATTTCTATTAGAGGATTTCTTACCTGATCAGAAGCCATTGCCATCATTGGGGTATCAAAGATACCAGGAGCAATTGTATTAACCCTAATGCCCATACGGGCTAAATCTCTAGCAATGGGTAGAGTCATTCCTACTACACCTGCCTTACTTGCACTGTAACTAGCTTGGCCAATTTGACCATCAAATGCAGCTACAGAAGCAGTATTAACTATGACTCCACATTCTCCATCATCTCCTGGCTCATTATTGCCCATTTCAACAGCTGCTAATCTAAGTACGTTAAAAGTCCCCGTTAAATTAATATCTATAACGGCTTTAAAATAATCTAACGGATGGGCACCATCTTTTCCCACAGTTTTACTAACGCTTCCTATACCTGCACAGTTGACAACAATATGAATTGCACCAAATTTTTCTTTAGTAGCTTTTATGCTGTTTTGAACCGAACTTTCATCTGTAACATTAGCAATTGAATATGTCGCTTGATCTCCTAAGCTTTCAGCAGCTTTTTTTGCATTATCCTCATTTATATCAACCAGCATTATTTTGGCGTCAGAAGATAAAAGTTTTTTAGCAGTAGCTAAGCCTAATCCAGAGGCACCTCCGGTTATAAGTGCAACTTTGCCTGAAATATCCATAAAATCTCTCGAAAGTTTATCGTCAAGGGTCGCGAATATTACACGATATATTGTCGTTTAAAAACTTTTGATGATGATTTTGCATCTTTTCGGAGTAAGTCAACCTAAAAAAGCACCAAATAATGGCAAAAACACTAGTATACTGAGCAATATTATTGGCATATGTCTTGCATGATAGTGTATGTGATTTATTACTTTTTAATCGGGAGTGAAAATGAATAAGATAAATAAAATTATAATTCTAGCTTTATTAAGCTTAGGAGTTTTGTCTGTGAGCGCCGCTGAATTTGAATACAATGCTGCACTTACAAATAATTACATTTGGAGAGGTATGACTCAAACTGGTGAAGATGCTGCTTTCTCGGGTGGCTTTGATGTTTCATCAGACAGTGGAGCTTATGTTGGTGCCTGGGGTTCTTACGTAGATTTTGACAATGAAACTAATAAGGAGCTTGATTATTATTTTGGTTACAGCGATGAATCTGCTAGAGGAGTCAACTTTGATATTGGCTATATAAGTTATAACTATCCTCGAGAATCCGGCCTCGACTTTGAAGAGATTTATGTTGGTGTGGCTTATAAATGGGTTGGAGTTACTATTTCTACTGGTCTAGACGAAGCACCAGATAACACTGAATGGTCTGTTGATCTAGGAGATTCAGGTGTAGGAGTTACCTATGGTGATTATGATGGTGTCGGTAAATACACTCTTTTAAGTTTTGATTTACCTAAAAAGCTTGCAGGACTTTCCATAGGTATCGGCTTAAGTGATTTTGATTCTGCTGACGGTACTGCGGATGAAGATGGATTTTTTATTACCTTTTCGCTGTAAATAAAATCTAAACATTTCTTTTTTCGTCTATTTAGTGAAGATAAACTAAAGGCTAGACAATGCCAAATCATATTGTCTGGGCTCTCTGTTTAGAATTTACAAGAGGTGCCGCATACATTTTTAATACTTTCTTTCTAATTTCACTATCGACCCCTTTAAACCTTTTTAAAAAAGAAATTTCCTTGTTTTCAAGATCGCTAGATTCTTTAGTAATAATACCTAAAGCATGTCCAGCTATGTAGTTACTTGGCCATAATTTGTAATTAGAAATAATTTCGTCATCAATCAATCCTGCTAGCTCTTCCAAGGTATTAAAATTTCTTTCAATGCTATTACAAATATGAAGATGAACTCTTCCTTTTTGATTTTTGATTCCTTTAACCATTTCATTTAAATCTTTTCTATTTTTCTCTTCATAGGATAGTTCTTCCGAACCATCCCAACTGATACCTTTTGAAATGTCTAAGGGATCAAGTTCATAAGAAATAGAAATCGGAGTCAAGTTGACACCTAGAACCCAGTCTTGTAATTGTAAAAGTTTCCTATTAGACAGATAAAGCATCTTTAGAACCGCCGGATCTGTAAAGTCATTTCCATCATTGGCTCTGCCCTCTGATTGTGCTATCCATATACTCTCTTTATTTGATTGAATGGAGTGATTGATATAACTAGAGAGATTGCTGAGCTTCTTTAAAGTTTCCTTTGCACCTTGAATATCTCTATGAACAATGAAACTTTTATTTAATCTCATCAATTTCTCAAAAAAACCTCCATCTAAAAGATTGTCTCCAATTGCTATACGTACTGTTTTGTAATCTTCTAAAAACCTCGCAAAGTTTAAGAAAAGAGGATCTAAGGAGATATCTCTATGATTTGAAATGTATAAAGTAGGCCTTAAGCTTAAATTATCTACTCCTGAATAAGTAAAACCACTGGTTGTTTCATCTATCATATTTTGAACAAATGGAGCTAGATTGTTTTGGAACTCCTCTATGTTTTTTGACTCTCCAAAACTCTTAATGAAAATCCATTTGAATAAAAAAGACCCCAATTGAGGAAATAATCTGGAAACTAATGGAAACCATTCTTTAGAAATTGAGCTGTGGAACTCTGTATCTTCTATAAGAGACTTTATTACATCAGGAACTTGCTCATCAGAATAAGGAGCTATGGATCCAAAATTATCTTTTAAAGTATTCAAGTCTTAATTATCAAAGTTGTACTGGAAGGCTGATATTATTGTTATCTAAATATCTGGTCAATTGAATTCATATGAATATTGAACAACGTCATTCTTGTTTCCAAGATTTTAATTTTTTTGCTTTCGTCCATCGAGGAGGGGCTGAGGAAGCCACAGAAAATACTCTCGAAGCTTTTCAACATTCATCCAACATGGGTTTTACCTTTATGGAAACAGATGTTCAAGCCACAAAAGATCAACAAATTGTAGCTTTTCATGATGTTGATCTTAGTCGAATGGCCAATGTCAACAAAACCGTAGATGAATTAAGTTTTAATGAAATAAAAGAATTAAATCTTTTAGGAGGAGGAAAAATCCCAACTTTAAAAGAGTTACTTTCTTCGTTTCCAAGTCTCCGATTTAACATTGATATTAAAACTGAAAATGCTGTTGAAGGAACAGTCAGCATTATTAAGGATCTAAATGCTTTTAATAGAGTATGCATAGCATCTTTTTCTTCCGCTAGATTGAATAGAATTAGAAATATTGCCGGACCAAAATGTTGTACTTCTATGGGTCAAAATGAAATTGTGAATTTACTTCTAAGATCCTATAGTTTACCTTTTCCAAAGTCTGTGGGACATTGTGCTCAGGTACCAGTTTCTCAATGGGGTATACCTATAGTCACAAAGAAATTTATTAATTGCGCTCACAATGAAAACAAACTTGTTCATGTGTGGACAATTAATGAAGAAAAAGAAATGAATAACTTAATTGACCTGGGTGTTGACGGTTTAATGACGGACAGACCTAGCGTCCTACATAAAGTACTTAAAGATAAAAACTTGATTTAGTCTTTTTCAGGAACCATCCATAGAAGTATCAGCCCTGGGACAAAAAGAATCAACAAACTAAGTATTCCATACCTAGGATTTCCTAACATTAAAGCCACCCAACCTACTAAAGCTGGTCCGACTATTACTGCTGATTTTCCTACAAGATTATAAAAGCCAAAGTATTGTGCCTCTTTGTTTTTAGGGATTAAATTACTAAAGAAAGATCTACTTATTGCCTGTATACCTCCCTGAACCAAACCTACAGTTCCGGCTAAAAAGTAAAATTCTAAAGCCGTACTCATATATGCGCTGTAAAAACAAATCAAAATATAAACTGAAACGCCTACTGTTAAAATCCTTTTAAACCCAATCTTGTCAGCGTAAATACCAAAAACTAGTGTTGCAGGAAATCCCACAAATTGAGTTAGAATTAACGCCGTAATCATTGATGAAGTACTTAACCCAATGTCAGACCCATAAGCGGTAGCCATTCTAATGATCGTGTCAACTCCATCTATATAGAGCCAATAAGCAACTAAAAACAGAGCAACTCTTTTGTGTTTTTTTATCTCCATGATTGTCGAGATTACAGCTCTAAAGGCTTCGCTTATAGTAGAAAAAAAACTGCTTGAAGTTGCTGGACTGCCTTTCTCGGTAACATTCAAAAAAGTAGGTAAAGAAAAAGCAGTCCACCATACTGCCACAGACAGGAATGACCAAAGCACAGCCTCTACTTCGGAGGCCAATCCAAACCAAGCAGGGTTCAAATACATGAGCACATTGACTATGAATAGTAATCCTCCACCCAAATAGCCTAAGGAAAATCCTAAAGAAGAAACTTTATTTCTTTGCTCCTGATCTGAAACAGAGACGATCAAAGAATCATAGAAAATATTGCCACCTGAAAATCCAAGTACAGCGACGGTATAAAAGAAAGCAGCAGTAATCCATTCTCCTTGGGGAATGAAATAGAGATATCCAGTACTCAAAACTCCTAATAAAGCAAAAAAGGCCAAAAACTTTTTCTTTAATTTTCCTAGATCGGAATAGGCTCCCAGAATAGGAGCTAAAAACATTAACAATAATCCAGATAATGAGTTTGTAGTTCCTATCACTGCAGTACTTTCAACTGCTGAAAGATCAGTGGCCCAGAAAGATTTGAAAAATAGAGGGAAAAAACCTGCCATTACTGTCGTAGCAAAAGCAGAATTAGCCCAGTCATAGAAAGCCCAACTCCAAGCTGATTTGGTTAATTTCTTTGACCTCCTTTCCATAAAAACTAATAATACCCTTTTTTATTTAGGAGTTGCTGTGCAAGATGATAATAAAACTCTTATTACATTAGGAGTGTTTTTAGCCATTATTGCTGTCATTTTAGTTGCCCTGCTTGTTCTTTCTATCTACATCCAAATAATTCATTAGAAAGTACTTTCAATGATTGGTTTTGGTACTAAGCTTATTCTTCTTCTATCTGTTCTTTTATTTTCTCACTGGTCTAAAATTCCTTATATAATTGATTAACAGTTTATTCGAACTACTGTGTAAAAAAGGCGAGGTAAAAAATGATGAATTCAAGAATATGCGAACTGCTCGATATAGAATTCCCTTTAGTTGCATTTTCGCACTGCAGAGACGTAGTGGTTGCTGTTTCAAAAGCAGGTGGCTGTGGTGTCTTGGGAGCTGTTGGTATGTCTCCTCAACAACTAAAACAAGAGTTAGATTGGATCGATGAGAATATAAAAGATAAGCCATATGGCGTTGATGTATTAATACCTAGCAAGATGGTTGGTAAAGATGAGAAATTTAATCCAGAAAAACTTGTTGGAATGATTCCTCAAGAATATGCAGATTTTAGAGTTGATATTCTAGAGAAACACGGTATTCAAGCTCCAGAGTTAAGAACAATAAACACGGATGGGTCAGGTTTTGCTGCAAACACACAAGCAGGAGGAGCTAAGGCTCTTCTAGATGTTGCATTTGAACATCCCATTAAACTCATTGCCAACGCATTAGGTGTTCCGCCCGATTGGATGCTTCAAATGGGTAAAGATAATGATGTACCAGTTGCGGCTTTATTGGGAACAGCTCAACATGCAATAAATCAAGTAAAAGCTGGAGTTGACATTCTGGTGGTCTCAGGAACAGAAGCTGGCGGTCATTGCGGTAGTGTTTCCAGCATGGTTCTAATACCTGAAGTTTATGAAGCTATTCAACCTTATGGAGATGTGCCTATTCTCGCTGCAGGCGGAATAGTAACAGGAAAACAAATGGCTGCAGCCATGACTATGGGTGCCTCCGGAGCATGGTGTGGATCTGTCTGGTTAACTACAGTTGAATCAGAAATTCACCCGGTAGTAAAGGAAAAAATGATTGCTGCAAATTCTAGTCAAACCGTTAGGTCAAGAAGCAGAACAGGCAAACACTCTAGACAACTAGTGTCACCTTGGACAGATGCATGGGAATCAGATAAAGCCCCAGATCCTCTTCCAATGCCTCTCCAGCCTATGGTTGCTGAACCAGCTTTAGCTAAAGTTAATAAGCTTGCTGCAAGTGGACATGACGGGGCAAAAGATCTTGCAACTCACTTTGTAGGTCAAGGCGTAGGTCTTATGAACCAAACCATATCTGCCAGTGATGTGGTTCAGGAATTCAAAGAAGATTTTCTTAATGCTTATGAAAGGCTTGATGGATTTTTGCAAGAATAATTAAGACAAGATAAGACCATTTTTAACTACATAGTATTGTCTAGATTCATCATCTACCGGTTCTCTTAAAGATCCTGATATTTTTCTTTGAGCACCATCAGGCGCGTATTGCAAGATGTAACTTTTTCTAATTCCACTAGAAGTGTTCGGGCCTGTTCTATGGGGTGTAAGGGATGAAAAAACTGCAATGCTACCCGCCCTTAAAGGTATTGGCACTGCTTCTCTGTTATTAAGGGGTATCTCAAAACCTAGATCAGTTACTTCATGTTTAAGAGTACCTAATCGATGAATTTCAGGAATAATCCAAGGACAGCCATTAGTTTCGTCGGTGTCATTAAGGGCTAACCAACAAGTTAAATAAGCCTGGGGTTCAATAAAGGTATACCCATTATCTTGGTGCCAAGGAAATTCATCTCGCGTTCCGGGTTTTTTGTAAACTGCTTGATCCCAATACAAACGGACATCGTCTCCTACAAGATCTAAACAAAGACCACAGAAAACTTCATTCTTACTAAATTTTTTTAACTCTTCTGATTGGGTTACTAAATGTGTAGTAAAAGTTATTTCTTCTGCCCGAGAAATAAAAAATTTGTCCCCTTCTAAGCCTTTCAAGGTTTGTGTCACTTTGGCTTCAAAAGGATCTATAAGGTTTACAACCTCATTCATTAAATCAAGATCAAAAGCATCTTCTAAAGATAAATAACCTTTTTTATCAAATTGCTCAACTTGTTCGTTAGATAAATATTGGTAAGGCCCATTAGGAACTGACCAAGTAAAACCTTTGTTATCTGGATGAATTTCTGGATCCACTAGTTTGAATAGACTGGAGGTTTTTTATCTTTCCAAGGCTGTGCTTCCTCTAATTGTGAAGCTATTGATATTAAAAGTTCATCGTTTCCAAAAGCAGAGGTGAACATAGAACCAATTGGCAAATCCAATTTGCTAAATCCAAGGGGTACAGAAATACTTGGTTGTCCAGTTTGGTTATAAAGGCCAGTGAAACAAGAATATGAAGATAATCTTTCTATATAAGTTCTCACATCATTTGAAGACATGTCTATCTCTCCAATTTTAACTGGCGGTTTGGTTAGTACTGGACTAAGAATGAGATCATAATTCTCCATGAAATCACCCAATACTCTACCGGCTTGATGATTAATTAAAGTAGCTTTTGCATATTGATCGGCTGAAAACTCTTTCCCATTTTCAAACATTCTAAATGTTATGTGTTCCACAACATCCGGAGTAACTTCAGTACCCAGAGCATCAGCTCTTTGTTGTAAGGTTAAAGCAACGTTAGCTGAGATTATTATTCCAATTGCTTCAGAAAGAGCCTCAAGGTCTGGTTCCGGAGAAGCCCTCTCCACATGATGCCCTAAACCCTCGCACAATTTAGCAGTATTTTCTATGGAAGCTACAACATCGTCATCAATTTTGATTGCATCAGTTGGTAAATTTAAAGCTATCTTTAATTTACCAGGGTCTTTGCCATTAGCCGAAAGAAAACTTCCAGAAGGTTCGGTTGGAGCATAAGGATCGCCAGGAGAAAATCCTGAAGTAGCATCAAGAAGTGCAGCTGAGTCTCTAACTGTTTTGGAAACACAGTGGCTGATCGATTGTCCAGCCCATCCTTCGCCCCTGTCTGGTCCCATTGGAGTTCTTGCTCTCGTAGGCTTTAAACCTAATAGACCACAGCAAGAAGCAGGTATTCTTATGGAACCACCTCCATCACTGGCGTTAGCCATGGGAAGGACACCAGAAGCTACTGCAGAAGCAGCACCTCCGCTAGATCCTCCTGCTGAGTGATCTAAATTCCAAGGATTTCTTGTGGGCCCGTAAAGCTCAGGTTCAGTGGTAACTGTTAAACCAAATTCAGGTGAATTAGTTTTGCCAAATATAACTAAGCCAGCATCTAAATACCTGTCTACCAAAGTACTATTGTGATCAGCCACATAATCTTCAAAGAACTTGGAACCGTAAGTTGTTTTAGTTCCGGTAAGAAGGACATGCAAGTCTTTAAGAAGATAAGGAACTCCAGTAAAGGGACCTTTAGGTAGACCTTTCTTTATCATTTCCTTAGCTTCATCATAATGCTTAAGAACAACAGCATTAGTCTGATTATTGATTTTCTCATTTCGCTCTATAGCTTCGTCGAGAAGTTCCTCTGCTGATACTTCTTTATTCTTTACTAACTCTGCTAAACCCAAAGCATCATAATTATCATATTCTTTAAAACTCACTTTTAACCTCTTAAAAATTCTAATTTCTTTCCTGGTTTATCCGTCAATATTTTCCCCTGACTATAAACTCTTTCGCCATTTATTATAGTTCCCATTATCGTGGACCTAAAAGTATAACCTTCGAATGATGACCAGCCACATTTATAAAAGTTTTTTTCTTTATCCACCTCGTACTTCTCTTCTAAGTTTAATAAAACCAAATCAGCCCAATAACCTTCTCTAATGAAACCTCTTTCCTTTATTCCAAATCGTGTAGAGACATTGTGAGAAGTTATTCTAGGAACATCAGTCAGTTTTAAATCTCCGTCATGGACCATTTCTAATACAACTAATAGGGAATGCTGAACAGAAGGCATACCAGAAGGGCATTCTATGTACGGCTTATTTTTCTCCGCTAGAACATGAGGTGCATGGTCTGTAGCAACATAATCTATCCTTCCTTCAGCTAACGCTCTTCTAAGAGCTTCTTTATCAGCTTTGCTTTTAATAGAAGGATTACATTTGATTAAAGCTCCTTTATTTTCATAATCCTCAGAGGAGAAAAATAAATGTGGAATACATACCTCACAGGTAATTTTTTTACTTTCAATAGGTGCTAATTCAAACAGTACAACCTCATCTTTAGTTGAGATATGTAAAACATGTAAATCAGAATTAAATTGTTCTGCAAGATTTATAGCCTTTTTAGTGGATTTTAAACAGGCAGATCTTGATCTAATATGTTCATGAAAATGTATAGGAATATCTTCTCCATACTCTTTAAAGAATTTCTTTTCGTTCTCAGTAATAGATGGTGTGTCTTCACAGTGTGTAGTAATTAAAACAGGAGAGTGTTTAAAGATAGACTCTAAGCTTTTCTCGTCGTCTACGAGCAAATTCCCTGTAGAAGATCCCATAAAAATTTTTACTCCGCATACTTCACTAGGGTTAATTTTTTTAATTTCATCTATGTTGTGATTACTAGTACCCATATAAAAAGAGTAATTGGACAATGAGTTCCTTGCAGCAATATTATTTTTGTCTTGCCACAAATCACTTGTTAATGTGGGAGGATTTACATTTGGCATATCCATAAAAGAAGTGGTGCCTCCAGCAACCGCTGCTGCAGATTCGCTCTTTATATCTCCCTTCTCCGTTAGGCCCGGTTCCCTAAAATGAACTTGATCATCTATAAACCCAGGTAGAACATATAACCCAGTTGCGTCTATATAATCTCCTTCAACATCGATAGAAGACTCTATTCGCTCTATTCTTCCATCTTTTATTAGTAAATCTTTTTCCAACGCCTTTCCTTCGTTGATGATGACAGAGTTTTTTATAACTAACTGGTTCATTAATATGGTCTACTCCCTTCCACCGTAATTCTATTCAAAGTCCTGGTTTTATCTCCATGATCATGGACGGCATAATGTTGAACACATCTATTATCCCAGACAACCATATCACCATTTCTCCATCTGTGTTCGTATTGAAATTTCTTATTATTGGCTACTGAGTATAACTTCTTTAAGGTAGCTTCACTTTCTTGCTTTTGCAATTCTTCAATTTTTTTAACAAATGCTTCTGTTACGTAAAGAGCCTTCATATTTGTTTCAGGGTGTGTTCTGAAAATTGGATGTAAAACTGACTTTTCCAAAGAAGTATCTGCTCCTACTAGTTGTAAAACAGACTTGTTTGAATGACGAGCATGATAATTTTCTAGTTTGTCTTTTAGGGATAAGTCTAAATGATCGTAAGCAAGATACTGATTGGAAAAAAAGGTATTGCCTCCAACTGAAGGTATATCTAAGGCATAAAGAATAGTTGCATCAGGGGGTTTAGCCTCAAAAGTAACATCTGAATGCCAATGTGCATTCGTATGATACTTTTCACCCAGATTTTCTATCCTAATAATTTCTGGGAAACTCTCTGAGCCTTTAAAAACTGGGTGGATTTGTGGGGAGCCCCACAGTTTTGCAGCTGATAGTAATTCATTTGGCCTTAGTTTCTGATTCCTGAAAATAAGTACTAAATTGTCTAAAAAGGCTTTCTTTATATTTTTAATGTCAAGCTCATCGACCTTACTTGATAAATCTATACCACTGATTTCAGCTCCTAAAGGACTAATGCTTTGGATTTTCATTTCAGATCAAAGTTTAAGTAAAGTTATTCGTCCAAAATCTAGCCCTTTGCCAACAATATAATCAGAACCATTCCTATCCAAAACTTTCTGCACTAATTCCACCATTCTAGAGCTACTACCACAGGTTATATTCAAGGGAACTTCGTTTTGATTTAGGAAAATGAAATTTTCTACCATTAAGTCAACTTCATGGTGTCTTACTCCATGAAGATCTAATTTATTCACTTTTCTTAAGAAACCTGATTTCTAATCAGTTTGCCTTTCAGCACCCCAGTAGCTTCCCCGCCCAGAAAAGCTACTTCTCCTGATACTATAGTGTAATCATAACCTGTAGCTTTCTGAATAAGCCTTCTTCCTCCTGCTGGAAGATCATTAATAACTTCAGGTTCATGTAAAGTAAGGTTTTCAAAATCAATGACATTAATATCGGCTTTATACCCTTTTTTTAGAACTCCTCTATCTTTTATGCCTAATAATCGTGAAGTTTCTAAAGTTTGCTTACTGATAAGTTTCTCTAAGGGAATTCTGACTCCTCTTTTCCTGTCTCTACCCCAATGTTGAATTAGAGTGGTGGGGAAACTTGCATCTATGATTGCACCGCAGTGAGCTCCAGCATCTCCTAAACCTGAAATGGAATAAGGATGATTAAGCATTTTCTCTACATAATCTAGATTGCCTGATAAATAGTTAAATAAAGGGTTATAGATTAGTGCCCTTCCTTCCTTTTCAAGAAGACAATCGTAAGCAACTTCAGCAGGTAATATATTCTGTTTTTTTGCAATGGCCTCAAATGAACTATCTGGCTCGGGTTCATAATTTGCCGGTTCTCCTAATCTAAACATTTTATTAAATGATCCAGTTATCTCTTCAACCAAAGGATTGCCTATAGACACTGGTTCTTCTAAAAGAAGTTTTTCCTTGAAAACAGGATCTTTCATTATCTCAACTTTCTCTTTTAAAGATTTTTTTGATATCTCATAAAAAGAGGGGTATAGAGTAAAGGGATTTAAAGTAGCCGTTAGACCCATGTTAATTCCAGTAGCTCTGGCAGGTACTTGACCATACATTGGAATGCCCTCATTTTGAGCTTCCTCTATTCCATCGAGAAGTTGATGCCACCAATCAGGTCGCCTGTCCTGTTGTTCAACAGTTAAAGAGATAGGCCGTCCAGAAGATTTTGCCATTTCTTTAAAAATATCAAATTCAGATTCAAAGTCATAAAAATCAGAAATACCTTGAAGAACGCCTTTATCAAGCTCCCCGACTGCTTTAGCTATGGAGACAAGTTCATCTTTATGTGCCGTAATACTAGGAGTAAGAGACCCACCAGAATCCCTATGTTTTTCCGTTCGCGAAGTACTGAATCCAAAAGCACCTGCCTCAATGCCTTCTTTGACTATTTTACTCATTTGCCTAATTTCATTTGAAGTGGCCTTTTCATGATTAATTCCTCGTTGACCCATTACATAAGCGCGTACAGCCCCATGAGGCACCTGGGTACCTACATCAATAGCCAATGGTTTCTTCTCTAAGGTGTCTAAATATTCTGGAAAACTTTCCCATTGCCAATTTATGCCTTCGTGTAAAGCAGTCCCTGGAATATCTTCAACACCTTCCATAAGGCTTATTAACCAGTCTCTGTCTTCTGGTCTACAGGGAGAAAAACCAACTCCGCAGTTTCCCATTATCACGGTGGTTACTCCATGATAAGTTGAAGGCCTAAGATATGGATCCCAGGTTACTTGTCCATCGTAATGAGTATGAATATCCACGAACCCTGGCGTAACAATACGATCTTTTGCATCTATTATTTTTCTTGAAGGTTCATTAATTTTACCAATGGCTTCTATCTTTCCATTCTTGACCCCAATATCTGATTGGTAAGGCTTTTCGCCTGTTCCATCATATATGGTCCCAGTTTTGATAATTAGATCGTACATTCTTATATTTTAACTCGAATTGAGTTTACTTGAATACTCGGTGCTCTCTTGACCTAAGATAGTCTAATGAGGAGTTATTCCCTATAATGCCCCTCCGTTTTGTTTAATCTTAGAGAGCTTATTATTAAAAATATCTATATTCTAAGGATAATTTATGTTTAAACATTTATTAACTTATGCTATTTCTCTACTCCTAATTCTATTTTTTTCTGCATATTTGATATCTGATGAAATAAAAGATGAAAATGCTAAAGAAGTAATAGAAGAACAAACAAAAGAAGAGGAAGAGAAAGAAGAATATATCGAAGATAAAGTAAAAGATTTTGATTCTTTTACAGGCTTCATACAGGCTTATCAAGATCCTGAAACCAGTTCCCTCTATTTCTCATTAGATGAAAACCAATTAAACAAGGAGTTTATTTATTTTGCTCATGTTAAAGACGGAGTGGTCACGGCTAGGAGAAATAGAGGTAGTTATCTCGACAATGGTGTTTTTAAATTTGAAAAGCACTTCGACACAATAAGGTTGATAAGAGTTAATACTGCTTTTTCTCTTGATGAGACCTCTGCCCTTTCAAAGTCCTCAGGTGCAAATATTTCTAATTCAGTGATTCAGGTTTTCCCTATAAACTCTATGAATAAAGAAGAGAATAAATTCCTTATCAATGTTTCTTCTTTTTTTATATCAGAAGCACTCACGCCAATAAAGCCCATACCAAATCCAGATTACCCTCCTCCAGATTTCATGTGGGGACAACTAAGTGTTGAAAAATCTAGAATAAAATCTACCCATAACTATCCTAAAAACACGGATGTGGAAGTTGAGTATGTCTTTGAAAATCCACCTTCAACTGAGTATGAAGAAGAAGATGCTGCTGATCCTAGAAACATTAGCATTTTTCTTCGCTACAGTTTTATAGAAATGCCTGAAAATGATTTTGAGCCAAGACAGGCTGATATGCGAATTGGTTATTTTACTGAAAGAATCACAGACCTAACCTCCTTAGATGTAACGCCCTATGCAGATCTGATTAATAAGTGGAATTTACAAAAGAAAAATCCTGAAGAACCTTTATCCGAACCTGTTAAACCGATTACTTATTGGTTGGAAAACACTACGCCTAAAGAATTGAGACCATTTATTAAAAAAGGCGTACTAGCTTGGAATATAGCTTTTGAACAGGCTGGCTTTAAGAATGCAATTGAAGTAAAAGTTCAACCCGATGACTCAGATTGGGATGCTGGAGATATAAGATACAACGTTCTTAGATGGACTTCTTCGCCCAATCCTCCTTTTGGTGGATATGGTCCTAGTTTTACTAATCCCAGAACCGGTGAAATCATCGGTGCCGATATTATGTTGGAATGGGCATATTTAACAAATCGAATTAATTTAAATTCGGTCTTTCCAATTGATAAAGACAACTTTTGTTACGCTGGAAACTTCATGCAGGAAGGAAGTATTTTGGCTAGAATAGTCTCAGTCAAATCAAATGGGATTCCAGATCCAAAAATTGTAGAGCAAGGTATTATACGTTTAGCTTTACATGAGGTGGGGCACACATTAGGTCTTAATCACAATTTCAAAGCTAGTTACCTACACGATCCCGTAACGGTTCACAATCCAGAGGTAACTCAGAAAAGCGGTGTTACGGCTTCAGTTATGGAATATCCTGCCGTAAATCTAGCTCCTTTAGGCATTAGCCAGGGAGATTATTATGACGTGATCCCTGGGGCTTACGATAAATGGGCAATTGAATTTGGTTACAAACCTAGTCTCACTGCTTCAGAAAGAGAAAATTTGTTATTCAGGTCTGATGAACCACAGTTAATGTTTGCAAATGATGCTGATGATATGCGTAGACCTGGCAAGGGAGTTGACCCAAGGGCTATGACTAATGATATGTCAAATGACCCCATTACTTACGCTGAGCAAAGGATAGAATTGGTTAACACAACCATGGAAGAACTCCCTGAAAAAATGGTATCAGACTCTTGGGAAGAATATGTCAATGCCTCCCAAATTTTGTTCCGAGAATCTAGTAGGGCTTTAGAAACGGTCTCGAGATACGTAGGTGGTGTGTATGTTCATAGATCAACTCCTAATCAAAAAACTGAACTAGTTCCCCTAGAACCAGTTCCTGAGGAAACTCAAAAAAGAGCAATGCAAGTCTTATCTGATCATGCTTTTTCACCTGAAGCATTCCCAATTAATGCTGAATTAATTTCTATTTTGCAAATAGAAAGAAGGGGTTTTGATTTCAATAAAAAGCATGAAGATCCACAAATCCATAGATATATATTATCTGTACAATCATTAATACTTTCACATCTTCTGAGTGGATGGACCTTAGATCGAATAACCGATTCTAGGCTCTATGGAAATACCTACAGTACCAAGCAAATGTTGAGTGATTTAACTGGTTCAATTTTTGCTGCTGATGCCAATAAGAGTGTTAACACCAAGAGGCAAAATTTACAGGCCTTGTACACTAAAAAGTTAATTTTGGTTTTGGATGAGAATCCACCCTACCAAACCACGGCAGCTGCTGTTTATAGCTCACTTAGAAGCATTGAAAAAATTGCTAAGAAACGTTCTCCAGATCCAGAAACCCAAGCACACAGAGAATTTCTTCAGTGGTTAATAAAATCAGCTCTAGATAAAGTCCAGTAAATTATAGTCTTTCTAAGAAAGATAGGATAAACGTATTTACTTCTTCAGGTGCTTCTTGTTGTGTCCAGTGTCCAATCCCTTCCAATTCTTCAACCAAAAGAAGGTTTTCATAATTAGATTCTATTCTTTTAACAAGGCTTTGTTCACTAGGGACAAAGAAATTTACAGGATCTAAAGTCCCCGTAATAAAGAAAGCTGGCTGAGAAATAGTACTGGGTAAATGTGAGAGCTCATCCCAATCTATGTTTTGGGCTCTATATCGATTCAGAGGTCCACGCAAACCACTTATCTCAAATTGACTGACAAAATAATCTATATCTTTTTGAGTCAACCAATCCGGTAATTCTTCAAACTCTTCCATTCCTTCAAGGAAAGTTGCATCGGGTCCCTTTTGTGGGTTTAAACCACTCTGTGATTTTTCTATACCCCTAGCCATACCTCTACCATCACTATTGGTGTAAGTAAGTCTTAAGGCTCTTTGTAGATCACTCTCAAACTCAGCTTCCGCTACACCTTCCTTTTGGAAATAAAGCTGATAGAAAAACCTATCTTTGTAGATTTGTTTCCATAAATCTAAGGTAGGCATGGGTCCTCTAGAGGTATAAGGAACCGACAGAGTTCCGGTGGCGGTAATGATTTCAGGATGAAGTGCAGCTGTATTCAATGCTATTGGACCTCCCCAATCATGACCCACTGTTATTGCGTTTTTATAGCCCAAGGCTTTAATGATTCCAAGTACATCAGCGACCATATTCAGTATGGTATATTCTTCAATTGCATGGGGCTTGTCAGATTCTCCGTAGCCCCTTACATCAAAGGCAACTGCTTTGTATCCTGCTGAAGCTACTGCTGGAAGTTGATGACGATAGCTGTACCAGCTCTCGGGCCAGCCATGACAAAAAATCACTAGGGGCCCTTCTCCCATAGAGGCTACCCTAACATTGATGCCATTGGTTTTAACTATTTCAAAATTAACTTCTTTCAAACTTCTTAAGTTGGTTGACAGTTAAAAACAGGAATATTTCTTTCAGTTCTCTTTTGGTAGGCATCATAAGGAGGGTAGAAAGAACAAATTAATGTCCATAATTCAGCTTTTTTATCATCACTGACCTGCTTGGCTACTAAATTCAATTTTTTTCCTTTTAAGTAAACCAAAATTTCTGGATGTGCTTTGATATTCCAGTACCAAGATGGATGAACATCCGCCCCTCCCAATGAGGCTACTAAGATCACTCCTTCCTGATAAGAGACCAACATTAAAGGGATATATCTAATTTTTCCTGATTTTGCGCCTTTGGTTTTGACCACACAAATATCCATTCCCCTTATCTTGTTCATTAGCCTACCGCCCGTAAGACGGAAGACTGACGCTTGGACAGCCATATAAATCTTGAAATAAAACATGCTCATTTCTCTAATTTCTCCACTTTAAGCTGAAGCTTACCGTTTTCTCTGGAAAAAAAAACTTCTGAATCCTCATGGAACCAGATTCTAACTGGCTGTATGCCTTTCAATTGCCTATGACTACCATCACACAATGGATATTTGGCACTTGTTCCACAATTGCACCAAGAATACCTCTTACCTGCTTCAACCTTAAATTTACCTTCAGAATTATTACTCATAAGAAAGCTGGAGCGGGTAACCGGAATCGAACCGGTATCATCAGCTTGGAAGGCTGAGGTAATAAGCCCTTATACGATACCCGCTTTAAACTGGAGAAGCATTATACAGAATCGAAGTTAGGATATTGAACAAGGAAACTTGGTTTGGGTTGTAACGATCTGGTCTGCCCTTTTTGTTTCTTCTTGATTTTCTATAGTGTCTTTTTGGCTTCTTAGAATTTTTCCTTACCTTTCAAAATTTATAATTGTCTTCACCAATCTAATAACCAGGTTTTATTGAGCTTAACTACTTAAATTCTTGGGCATAGACCTGTGTAAAGAGATATAGACAAAATAAAGGTTTAAACCTACCCATAACCAATAATAGAAATCCCTATAAGCAGAAAGTTGAGTAGGCACGTCTCTCAAGTCTAATAAAAGAAATACACAACATAAACCCCAAATAAAAGTCATAAACAAATTCAACGATTTCTTCTCTTTAACTCTTAAGGGATGTAAATACTTAAGGGGAACAAAAGTCATAACAGAAAAGAAAACAATGACTAAAAAGTTAGTTAGTTGTGAAGTTCCCATTACAAATAAATAAAAAATAACCATGTTCCAAACTGCAGGGAACCCTCTAAAGAAATAGTCTTCCGTTTTCTGTTTTGTGTTGGCGAACGTGTAACAAGAAACAATTAAAATTAAAGCTACAGCTAATAGGGTTAGCTGTGAAGGCACTAGATTGAACCAATACAACATAACTGTAGGAATAAAAACATAATTTAGATAATCAACTATGTTATCGAGAATAGAACCATCTATTGTAGGTACCATTTCTTTGACCTTATAACGCCTAGCAAAAGCACCATCAACACCATCAATTAAAAAGGCCAGTGAAAGCCATACGAAGGCAAGGAATAAGTTGTCGCGCAAGATGGCTTCTAAGGATAAAAAGCCAGCAAAAGCTCCTGAAGCAGTAAAAATATGTACTGACCACGATTGAGCTTTTTTAACCATAACTAGAGTAGCTACTTCATGCTTTCAAGCATAGCCTGCATCTTTTGATGAAGCATGTTTACTGCCTGAAGTGGCCTTACAATAACCTTAAATTCTGTTATTTTTCCTTCTTCATTCCAGCTAATTAAATCAACTCCATTGATATATATGCCTTCCATTTCCGATTCAAATTCTAATAAAGCAGACTTTTCCCCAATGATCTCTTTTATGTATTTGAAGTTCGATTGATTCATATTTCTATCAGAAACCTCTTCTTTAGCTCCTTCTCCAAACACACCTCCAGCAGCCATTAAGTACATCTTGGTTATGTCTTTACCCTTTTGCGGCGTAAAGACCACAGGAGAATAAAAAACAACATCTTCAGCAAGCAATTCATCCAACTTGTCCATGTCATTAGATTTCATTACTTCATACCATTTTTCTACTGGATTCATATTCTCTCCTTATTGTGATGGCTTGTTGATTATAGTAAATTGAAAACTTAATTAATTATAAGGTATTAATATGTTTACATTATTTTACGCTGGTGCACTTGCTCTGCTCGGTTTATTTCTCGCCTATAAGACAACTAGCACGAGAATGTCTTCAGAAACCTTTTTGGGAACAGGAGATAGTTTTGAGATGCTGCAAGCAACTAGAGCTCATGGAAATTTAGTTGAATACGCTCTGTTTTTTTTAATTTTATCTGCTTTACTAGAGTCTGTAGGTCAAATACCTAACCTTGCTACTGGTATTTTTGGAGACGTCTTTCTTCTTGCGAGACTTTCTCATGCTTACGGTATAACCAGACCTGAAGCTAGAAGTAAATTTAGAGTAGCTGGAACTGCTCTAACCTGGTTGGTTTTACTAGTTCAATCTATTTGGGCTCTTACAATTTCTTTTGCTTGGCTTATAGCTAATAATTTTGGGTTTTAAATTTCTCCATTCAAATATTCTATGGTTAAGTGAGATAGCGCTTTAACACCTATAGGTAAAGCGCCATCGTCTACATAAAAGAAGGGAGAGTGATTGCCTGGTGTCGTTAAAGGATCAGCATCAGGCTTATTTACCCCTAAGAAGAAATAGAAACCCGGAACTTCTTGAGAGAAGAAGCTAAAATCTTCCGCTCCCGTTGTTCTTTCAGATCTATAAACCATTTCTTCACCTACTATTTTCCTAAGTGAAGGTAATACTCTTTTAGTAAGATCCTCGTCGTTGTAAGTAACTGGATAACTCTGTCCATACGGTAAAAAAACCTCAACTGTAGCCCCAGCCATTTTGGCAGTACTTTCAGCTATATTTCTCATTTCAAAGAAAATTTTATCCCTGATTCCAGAATCAAACGTTCTGATGGTTCCCTCCATCTCAACAACGTCTGGAATAATATTACTCCTAATTCCTCCATGGATACTTCCCACCGAAATAACTGCTGGAGATTCTCGTAGGTCAAGTTTTCTTGACACAATTGTTTGTAAGTTATTACCCATTTGAAAAGCAACCATTATGGGATCTATTGAATCCCAAGGTCTGGATCCATGGGCTTGACGCCCTTTTATGATTATTTTCCAAGGATCTGCAGCTGCCATGGAAGCTCCTTCTCGATAAGCTATCAAGCCATGTGGAGCATTAGTAACATGTAAGCCAAAAATCACTTCAGGTTTTTTGTCCTTCCATATGCCTTCTTTAAGCATTAATTGTGCACCACCCTCTTCACCGACTGGAGGACCTTCTTCTGCAGGTTGGAATATAAACATCACGCTTCCCGCTAAATCATTACGTACTGAAGCTAGAAACTCTGCAACTCCCATGAGAATGGCAACGTGCGCATCGTGTCCACAAGCATGCATAACCCCCACCTCTTGTCCGTTATAGTCATCACGCTCTTTAGAGGCGAAAGGCAATCCAGTCATTTCCACTACTGGAAGGCCATCCATGTCAGCTCTCAATGCAACTAGAGGGCCTGGTTTTCCACCTTCAAGAATAGCAACCACGCCCGTATGAGCTATCCCAGTCGTAACTTCAAGACCTAAGTTTTGTAGGTGTTTTGTTACTTTCTCAGCGGTTCTAAATTCTCTATTAGACAACTCAGGAAATTGATGCAAGTCATGCCTCCACGCAACAACTTTCTTCATTAAAGAATCTAGATTTCTATCTAGTTTACCTTCTAGCCTTTCTGTGCTTGAAAAAACTAAAGAAGTGAAAAGAAGAGCTATAAATAGGGTGATTATTTTTGTGTTTTTTATCATGGTTGTACTTCCTAAATTGGTGGGCCTGGAAGGATTTGAACCTTCTACCTCCTAGTTCGTAGCCAGGCGCTCTATCCAGATGAGCTACAGGCCCAGCAAATAATTATAACTCTTAAGACTTAGGTTAAATTAAATCTACAAACTTACAGGTCTTTTTAATCTTCTTCTTCTGAAGATTCTTCTTGTATTCGATTAAAAACTTCCTCTCTATGAATTTTTATAGATTCTGGCGCTGTAATTCCTAATCTAACCTGTCCACCTTTAATATCTAATACTGTTATCTTTATATCCTTATCTATGAGTAAAGATTCGTCTACACGACGGCTCAAAACAAGCATATTTCCCCCCCATGACACCAGAGAAACATTGCGATGCCATGTTCTCAACCTTATCAGGTATTAGAGGTCTATGGAAGCTGATTATTTAGAATTTCTTTTGTCTTAATTGTTATTACCTTTGATTGCAAAATAAATGCCCAGAAGCAAGAGAAAAAGCTGTTCACTTGCAAATAAAACAGTGCCCCTTTCCCCGGTAAAAAGGCTCCAATTAGAGTGAGCTATAAGTAAAGCTCCTATCATTATTACTCCAATAGCGCCTCCAGATAACCTTGTCACAACATTCCCTAAAACAGAAGCCTTGACACCAATAAGTCCTCCAAAAATAATGCCTAAACCAGATAAAGTTTCTGTCCAGGCTAGCATCGGAGCTATTACATTTGCGAACGGGACGCCTTGTGACCCTAACCATCCTACAAAACCTTCGCTTGTAGGAATTTTTCCTAATCCATGAAGAAAAAAAGATAATCCTAACCCAATCCGTAGAATACAGTTGGCGTAAGCTTTAAAAGGGGATGCCATTGTTTCCAGCAAATTATTTAATTTTTCCATAGTTTTCTCTCCAGTTATTTCTCATTAGTTTAAAGTATAAGCAATTAGTTCGGACTTGGTACCACTACCTCCAATAGTTATCACTAGATACACCTTATCATTTAATTCATAAGCCATTAAATTGCCTTGCACGGCGTCTGGAATAGAGACTTCTCCAACTCTATTACCTGTATCCAAGTTAAAAGCACTTAGCCTTTGCTGCCCAGTGATTAGTAAATTTTTTGTGGTCATGGAAAAGACTCTTTGCGGAACCCCCAAATACTCATCAAAAGTTAGCTGTGATATTGCAGAGTTTGATTCATACCCCCTGCCTATAGGGGCTACCCACAGATGCTCTCCGGTGTCCATTGAAATTGCGGTGACTCGCCCATAAGGAGGCTTCATAAGAGGTAGACCTGAAGGACCATTAACAAAATCTCTATTTTGTGTGGTCGCCAGACCGCTTCGCTCGATCCTAATAACAAAAGGCCACGTGACTGAAGGCACAAATAAGGTATTTTTACCCGAATGATAGGATGCTCCCGACCAGCTACCTCCACCTCCAATTGAAGGTACCGTCAGCGCTCCTTTATCAGTGGGAGGAAGATACAGTTCTCCATAGTCATATTGAGAGATAATATCCAAACCCTGACTTTTGAGTGAATCAGTAAAATCGATTATGTTGTCCTCATTGACTCCTTGGTGATCGTATGGAGCAGGTTTAGAGGGAATGGGTTGAGTGGGTGAAGTCTCTTCTCCAGTAACGCTGCTTTGAAGGACGACAGTTTCAACGATAGGCCATTTAGGTTGACCGGTTTCTCTGTCAAAAACAAATAAATAAGCTTGTTTGGTAACTTGTGCCAATAGCTTTTCAGTTCCAGAGGATGAGGTTACATCTACTAAATTTGGTGCTGCAGGCAGGTCATAGTCCCACAAGCCGTGATGGACTGTCTGGAAATGCCATTTTCTTTCTCCGGTCTCCACATCGACAGCTACAATAGATTCGGCAAAGAGATTATCTCCTAATCTATCACCTCCGAAATGATCGTTTGTGGGGGTGGTCAGAGGTAAGTAAACCATGCCAAGATCTTCATCACAGCTAAATGTAGACCAGACATTTGCACCCGCACCTTCTAGATAACTATTATTTTTCCAGGTCTCCGCGCCAAATTCTCCTTCATGAGGAATCACGTGAAATTGCCATTTAAGTTGACCAGTTATCGCATCAAAAGCCCTCACGTCACCTGGGGGCATGGAAGTTGCATTGAGGTATTGTGCAGGGTAATCCATAATCGAAGATCCTATTACAACAGTATCTTTACAAACGAGAGGAGGAGAGTTAACTCCATAGTAATCATTATTGATTACTCGACCTAGCCCTTCTCTCAAATCAATTCTACCCCCATTATTAAAGTTGACGTCAACTTCGCCCGTGCAGGCATCAATGCTATAAAGAAAGCTATCAAGAGTTCCGACAAAAATTCTTTTGTCATTGTCTTTTTCCCAATAAGCGACCCCACGGTGTACGAAACCATGATTTGGCGGTCTGCCAGCTAAATAGGACTGTGGATCAAATGTCCATATGCTCTGGCCACTTTCAGCGTTAATTGCGATGATATGATTAAACTGAGAACTGACGAATAAAACCCCATTAACCATAATGGGTGTGCTCTCATTCCAGAATGCTTCCAGGTCACTATTGGCTGCAAGTAAACTTTCCGTCGGTGAAGTCAGTCGCCAGGCAATGGTTAAATTGGAAAAATTAGTTTCTGTTAATTTGTCTGTATCCAGATACCTAGAGGAGTACTGATCTGATGAGTAATGAGGCCATTGTAATTGCTGACTGACGGCGGGAGCTCCACCACTCGAAGAGCAAGCTGAGCTAGGGGTTGGAGTTACTGTGGGTGGAGGCAAACTAGGACCGGTATCAGATCCTCCTCCGCCGCCACAGGCTGCTAAATTAATTACAAGTAATAAGTAAATTTTCCTTAACATTTATATGGTCTATTTGTCGGAATAACTAACCCCCATTCCTGCTTTTGCATCGGTATTTACTCCATAAGGAGCTATGGGATAACGTAATCCATTCTTAGAAAGATGTTCTAACCCATCAATAACTTTAGGAAGGTAGCTTGGTGGAATGGCCATAAGAAGTTCATCTTCCATAACTCCTCCATAACGCCTCTCAGCAAAACATGGAATAGAAAGGCTGGGTTCTCCAGTAGAAAGAGCTCTGCCCCAAGAATCAGCACAGGAAGACTCTCCCACACAACTCCAGTCTAGTTTCTTGAATCCTGACCATTGCAATCCATTGATAAATAAGATCATTTGGGCAGGAGTAGCGTAAATTAAACATATATCAGGAGGGTTTAATCTACCGCTGGTTAGAGGACTTACCACCATGGCAGAATATTTTCCATGTTCAACTACATCCATCGAATTTTGATGTGCGCTTGCACCTTCAAGATCACTATACCAAACACCAGCCATCCGTTGACCTGAAAGCCACTCATCATTTCTTGGACTCAAACCAATCACCGTACTGCACTGAGGCCCTACTAAATCTTCTACAGTTATTCCAACAGTCCATCCGTTTCTGGATGCTTGACCGACGATTTGATCAGTGGTGTGAACAGCAGTTGGTCTTCTAATTTTTGGTATGGATTCCATCTCCTCCACGCTTTCAAACATTTTCATGCCTATGGGGATGGTTCTTAATTTAAGCAACCTGTTTAAGGAAGCCACTATTTCTTTCAGATCAAAGTTAGAAGACTCAGAAGCGATTATTTCACTCATTTGTTTACCCCTTAAACCGTATTAACGGCTATCATTAACCATGTAATAATAATCAATAATTGGGAGATAGAAAATGAAAGAAAAATATTTTTTAGCAGCTCTATTAATTTCTTTATCCATTGTTTCTACTGGAACAGATGCTGCGCATCATGAAAAAGCGGCAAATGATTATAAAGAAGGCCAACAAGCAGTATTGGATGCATTTGGCTGGGACTTCTCCAAAGCTGAAATTACAACAGAAAAGATAACAGAAAATATCCATGTTCTGTTTGGTTATGGAGGAAACATCCTTGTAAGCACAGGTGAAGATGGAGTATTACTCGTGGATGATCAATTTCCTCAGCTTAAAAATAAGATTTTGAGATCCATAAGGAAACTTGGAGGAAAGTCAATAGACTACATAATTAATACCCATTGGCATTTTGATCATGCAGAAGGCAATAATGCTTTCGGTCCAGATGGAGCGAGGATCGTAGCACACGAAAACTCTAGACATATGATGCTCAACCCAAAACCGATTAATTTATCGTTTATCGTTTATCCTCAACAACCATATCCTCTAGATGCTGTTCCTGAAATCACCTTTAAAGACCAAATGAATTTACATCTGAACGGTGATCGTATAGAGCTTTATCATTTTGGCAATGCGCACACTACAGGGGATGCAGCCATTTATCTGAGAGACTCAAATGTTTTACACATGGGGGATGTTTTTAATATGGCTGGCCCACCTTTTATAGATGCTGATAACGGAGGCAGTATTGATGGGATGATCAGTTTCTGTGAAGAAATTTTAAAAGTTATCAATGACGAAACGGTAGTTGTCCCTGGTCACGGCCCTATCTCCACTACACAAGACATACAAAATTACATAGATAAATTAGTAGTAGTAAAAGACAGGATTGCAGTTCAAATAGCAGCAGGGAAAAATTTGCAAGAAATTCAAGATTCAGACCCAGCAAGAGAATGGAGAGAAGAATTTGGTGAAGGCCCTTTCATAGCAGGCCTTGTGGATAGGGCTTACGCTGGAATGATTAAATAGAGTTAAAGTGTTCTATTAACCTGGAAGTAATTTCTTCAGTCATCTGTTGAGGTATTTCATGACCCACTCCTTCTAAAACCATCATTTGGGCATTGGGAATTCCGTTGGCTAAAGCCTGGCCGTGATCAAAAGGCAGAATGGCATCTTCAGTTCCATGAATTACCAAAGTAGGTAAATTAATTTCCTTCAATCGGTCTTTCCGGTGGGGACTGGAACTAACTGCAGCTCCATGACCAGGAAAAGGATTATGCCCATGATCCATTATCTCTTTGGCTCCTTCTCTAAACTTTTCTTCATCAAAAGGATAACGAGAACCAATTAATTCTCTATATATACAGACCAGACCATCCAGATATTCACCTTTCATATTGTGTTCCATAGATTTCATCATGCCTGACATTAAGCTTTCAGTAGGTGGAGAAAGGTTTTCGTCTTCAAGGCCTGCACCCGGTGTGGACATAATCGGTGTAAGTGATAACGCTTTGTTTGGATGATCCAAACCTATCACCTGAGTAATCATTCCACCCATTGAAGCTCCGACAATATGTGCCTTTTCAATCCCTAGGTGTTCCAATAAAGACACGGCATCTTGGGCCATGTCTTCTAAGTTATAACTTACTTCAGTAGAAACCATTTCCCCTTCTTGTATAACAAAACTGGGTTCTGTGGTTAACCAAGTACTTTTACCAACATCCCTATTATCAAATCTTATGACGTGAAACCCGGCAGAAACCAAGGGGTTTATGAATTCCAATGTCCACTGCATTGCGTTGGCGTTGGCTCCCATGATAAGTAGAACCGCTGGATCAGAGGAGTCGCCGAAGTCTTCCCACCAAATATTGATGTTATTTACTTCGGCAATTCCTTGAGACAATTCCTTACTATCTTTTTCCGATTAAAAGGATTTACGCCACTCAATCCCCAGATGCCTTGGCTGACCCCAGTAATCTGCAACATATCCTAATCCAGGATCAATGCCTCCCACTTGTTCATCTCCAGCCAGGTCTAACATATTGTAGATATAATCTTTATCAGTTAGGTTAGTTCCCCACAGTGTTAAGGTGGTCCTTCCATCAGCTAGATTCCAAGAAACCCTACCATCCAACAAGCTATAAGCAGGTGTAAAAGAGGTTGGTGTATTTTCCAAAGTAAAGTATTGATCGTCTTTTCTTGTTAAGCCTAATTGACTGACCACATCGCCTCCAGAAGGAAGTGACTTGGTATAAATAACACTAATGTCAAAAGTGTCAGTCGGTCCATCATTACCATAACCAATTCCACTTAGATCCCTTGTTACTATGCTCTCCTCTAAAGTTACTGGATCGTAGATATTATCTTCAACCAAAAACTTATCGTAATTGCCATCCAAATGCCCAAAAACCATAGTAATAGCCCAACTCTCACTCAGTTGTGCCAATAATTCTACTTCTAGACCTATTAGTGTCGCTTCTTGTGCATTTATTAAATCTGCAGTTGGCTGACCTCTAACAATACGTCCCACGGTTATTTGCTGATTTTCATAAGAATTGTGGAAAGCTGTTACGTTAAGTCTTACTTTCCCATCTCTTAGCGTTGTTTTAGCTCCGAATTCAAGGTTGTCTGAATTCTCCGGTAAGTAAGCCCGCATAGCAATGTCTTGGTTAAATCCACCACTAGAATATCCAACACTGTAACTTCCATACAACAACACATTGTCATTGTATTGGTAACCTAAAATAGCTCTTGGTGAAGTTTCGCTGTATTCCACTTCTTGATAACACCTGTCACTTAATGGAACCAAAGTACCGCCGCCTACATCTATCGTGGGCATTCCGGGGCAAAGATAAGTTGGGTCGAAAGCACCGCCATAGAGAGTCTGCCATCTAGTAAACTCTCTAGTGTCATTGGTTCTTCTAACACCTACTGTGAGATCAAGTTGGTCATTAATTTGGTAAGTTCCTTCCAAGAAAAATGCATCATTCTTATTGGTGACATCGTAGCCTTGAGTTCTGCTGCCATAAGCTTGAGTTCCTAAAGCAATATTTGCAAGACCAGGTATATAAAAAACAGGCCAAACTGTAGCTGCAGGTGGTAAAACGCCTCTGAACAGAGGAACGTCTATGTCCTCTAGAGAGTTCTCTTCAAATATGTACGCCCCGATCACCCAGTCAAAAGAATCCGTACTTCCATTCAATCTAATTTCATGAGAAGTAACATTGTTTTCACTGCTATTATTGAGCACATCAATTAAATTTGATAATCCGCTGATCCCTGGTCCATTTCCGTAATTCCATCCCCAACTGCCATTAAAGTTTTCTATTTCTCTTTTGTTTGAAATAAAAATTAATTCTCCAATTGATAAATCAAATTTTTGGGTATAAGTATAAGAGCTCACTTGGCTTTCAGTATCTAGTCTTGGTGCATTGTCGTAAGAATGCTTTCTTGAACTATTCCTACAATTTGCTTTCATTGAATCGTAAGTACCAAAAATAAATCCAACAGCTTTTAAGCCTCCTGCTAATGCGCCATTTTCAGGTCCTGTAAAACGACAACTTCCTAAAGCAGTCAATTCATCGGCTTCAAAACGATCAAAAGTAAACCTTCCGTTATAGATATCTCCTGTCCAAGCCATTGAAGCCCTGTATGAAGTTGAATTTTCATTGCCGTGGTTCTTCCCAGAATAAGTATTTAGCATATGACCATCAGTTTCTTTACTGTAAATTGCAAACCTAGCTGCCATCTTGTCCGATAAAGGAACGTTGAGCATGCCTCCAAACATCTTATGCTGCTCGGTACCATAGCCTATCTTGAAATTTGCTTCTCGTTCTTCAGAGGGGGCTTTAGTAATGATATGAATCAAGCCGGCAGTGGTGTTTCTTCCAAAAAGAGTTCCCTGGGGACCTCTTAAAACTTCTACTCTCTCAATATCCATCAAATCAACTAGGCCTCCTTGTGGCCGACTTAAGTAAACCCCATCAATATATATCCCAATTTTTGGATCTTGTGTTGCTGACCAATTCACTTGACCTATTCCACGTAGAAAAACTTGTGTTGCAGAAGCATTAACCGAGGAATATTCAAAATCCAAATTAGGTGTGATCCTTTCAATATCCTTAATCTCCGTTATGTTTCTGGCTTCTAACTGAGCTGCTGATAATGCAGTGATAGGTATAGGAACTGATTGGGCCGTTTCCTCTCTCATTCTTGCTGTTACCACTATCTCTTCTATTAATCCTCCATCAGCTTCCTCTTCAGCATATATAACTGCTAAAGGAATCAATAATAGTGAACAAATAGTTAGTTTTGATAAAAATTTAACAATTCTCATAATCCCTCCAAATTTGGATTCATCTAACATAATACTTCATTTATTAAACCTTTAAAGAAATTATATCCAGAAAAAAATGTGTAAATACTTGTATATAACTACTTTAAATTTTTTTAATTGCTGGCGGAGAGAGAGGGATTCGAACCCTCGAAGGGTGTTAGCCCTTACACGCTTTCCAAGCGAGCGCATTCAACCACTCTGCCACCTCTCCATTTCAATCTCTTACTTAACATTTAACACAAATTCTTTTAAAAAGAGAATCTCACTGAGTTAGAACTTTTGTATTTTACTGTCAGTAGCCACAATTTGAATATAAATCTAATAAAGGCTACTATCCAATCAAGGTAACTGGAGTGCAATTATGAACATAAAAGATATGCAATTTGTTATTACAGGGTCAGGTGCAGGCATTGGTGCTGGCACAGCCCTAAGAGCTGCAAGTTATGGAGCTAAGATCATGTTGTCAGATATTAATGATGAGAATGGCCAGAGTATTGTTGAATCAATTCGAGCTAAGGGTGGGACAGCCTTCTACAAGCACTGTGATGTCACCAATGAGAACCAAGTAAAAGAATTGATGAGTGAGGCTCAGAAACAACTCGGTGGAATTGACGTGTTACATAATAATGCAGGTGTCCACGAGAGTATGATTAGTGAGGATTTAAGTTTAGATACTATGAGCCTTGAAACCTTTCATAAGGTTATGGATATAAACGTTACAGGTTCATGGTTGTGTGCAAAGTATGCACTCCCTTACCTTCGCAAAAGCAAATATGCTTCTATTATCAATGCAGGTTCAACAAGCTCTGTTGCGGGCTATCCTAACTGTGTTGCTTATGGCACAAGCAAAGGGGCAGTCATGCAAATGACTAAAATGCTTGCAGTAGATCTGGCAATTGATAGCATTCGGGTAAACTGCTATTGTCCTGGTTCAATTCACACCCAAATGGTTGATAATTTCCTTGATGCAGCACCTGATCCTACCGCGATGCTTAATACCATGACGATGACTCATCTAATTCCAAGAATGGGCAAGCCAAAGGACGTAGCTGAACTGGTTTGTTTTTTAGCAAGCCCTGAGGCTAGTTTTGTGAACGGGGCGGTATGGCTAATAGATGGCGGTTCTTTAGCGTGGCGTGGTACCTTAGACGTTCTTGGAATGGGAGATAATATATGACAGAACCACTCAGTGAAGTAGATAAACTTAAGATTTCAGAGTTATTATCACGTGCAGCTTATGCATTAGATGAACGTGATGTTGACATGCTTTCAGCTTGTTTTTCTGAAGAAGCTAATTTTACTATGCGAATTGCGGGAGGTGACATGATTGGTCCTTTTGAAGGACGAGAAAGTGTTATGAAACTGATGACAGGCTCGATGGATCAACAGACGGATAAAAGACGACATGTTGTATCCAATATATTTTTTGAATCTGGTGAAGGCAATAATGCTTCAGTGGTCTCCAACTTGACTTTGTTCGCAACCGAAAACGAAGAGATTCAAGTACTTTCTGCTGGTGTGTATCATGATCAAGTAGTAAAGATAGACAATAACTGGGAGCTACA
>JAKUUM010000013.1 GCA_022447065.1 SAR86 cluster bacterium
AAAGAAATTTGCGAGTGCTTTTTTTGAGACTAGTTTAGCCAACCATCTTAATCAAATACAAGTAGATTCAGTGATTGTTTCCGGGGTTACAACAAGTGGCTGTGTTCGAGCTACAGCACTAGATTCTTTGCAAAATAATTTCCTTACGATAGTGGCAGAAGATTGTGTTGGCGATAGAGATTTGAATGCTCACCAAGCTAATTTATCTGACTTGCAAGCCAAGTATGCTGATGTGATTCACTCTGACACATTTTTTTAAATCATATTCATTTTTTAAAGGAGTTAGATAAGGAAATAAATTTATAAAAATTTCTTAAGCTCACTGTCTGCATCGTAATTCCATATTTTCTCGGTTCTCATTGACACTATTGGCGTGTACTTCATTACAAGGTTGCGAATAAAAGCAGCTATTGGATTTTTTATGTGATTGAGCCTGCCTTTTATTATGAATGCGGTTGTTCAGAAACCCACGCATTAAGAGATACTCCTTACACGCATGTTGCACCCATAGTAAATTTTATTTTCTAT
Source organism: SAR86 cluster bacterium (assembly GCA_022447065.1). GTDB lineage: Bacteria > Pseudomonadota > Gammaproteobacteria > Magnimaribacterales > Magnimaribacteraceae > AEGEAN-183. The sequence continues at coordinate 529 of JAKUUM010000013.1, forward strand.
TGTGAAAATGGTTTTATGACTGTAGTAAAAATTAAAGGTGTATTTAGACTGAGAGTTACTTCAAACACTTTGGCAGTACAAGGCTTGGTTGGATTCTTACAGGGAAGGGCGATCAGATTGGGAAGAGAACGATCTTATCATTCCGACCAAAAATGGAACTCCTGCTGATGGCAAAACTAAAGCACAAGGAATGAGACTTCTATTTGATAGAACCAGGATCAAAGGGTCATTTCATACTCTTAGACACAGTTGTATCACTAACTGGTTGCAGTCAGTTCCTAACATTAAGTTAGTCTCAACGCTTGCAGGACATTCAACTGTAGGCATTACTCTGGATCGTTATGGTCATGTACTGGAAGAGAACGCTATCTCGGAAATGGATAATCTTTACGCTACAATGCGATCTACGAGTTAGATGATCATGGAAGGGTGACAGAGTCTGGTTGAATGTACTGGTCTTGAAAACCAGCAGGGAGTTAAATCCCTCGTGGGTTCGAATCCCACCCCTTCCGCCAGAATTAAATACCTTTTTAAATACCTTTTGGATACCTTCATGCTCTGAAACCACTATAAGACAGGGGTTTTTAATCAGACTCAATAGTCTTGAAAACCAGCAAGGTGTTAAAGCCTTCGGGGGTTAGAATCCCTCACCCTCCGTCACTATTTTCTTTGACTGATTTTAGTAGCTTTTTTAAGACTTCTTCTGGAGTGATACTTTCCATACGAGCATCATTCGAAATTATATGCTCCTGGTTTTTTCCTCTTGTTCCTATGAGGCTTTCGTCAGTGATCGAATACATAGTTACTGAAGGTTTATCTAAAACCGCAGACAGGTGAGCAAGACCAGTATCAGAACAAACACAACCTATAGAGTGTTCGATGACATAGGCAATTTCATTTAAAGATAATTGCTTTAAGGCAATAGCTTTTTTATTAGATGAAGTAATTTCTTCTGCTCTGGTAAATTCTTCTTTAGATCCTGAAGGGAGAACTGCGATGTAGCCCTCTTGGTTTATTAATTCAATAAATTTTTGCCAATAAGAAATTGGCCATAATTTAGTTGGCCAACTAGCATTGTGAACCAAGACCAAATATTTATCTGGCAAAGTAAAATCAGGTGCCTCAAATATATTTTTATCTACTTTATAATCTATGGATTCATCATCTATTTTGTAGTTAAGGCTTTGAGCTAATAAACTTCTCTGCCTAGCTACTGCATGTAAATTCTTGGGTACTTCATGTTTAAACGCATAAGCCCAATGAGCCGGGTATTCCCTTGCACTATTTTTGTTCATGCCATGTACTTCTTTTTTTACAAAATAGGAAAGAACAGCGCTTTTAAGGTTGTTTTGCATATCAATTACTACATCATATTTCCTAGCATTTATTTTTGTTTTTAGTTCGTTTAATTCTCTCCTTAAAGAACTAGATAGTAGTTGTTTTCTCCAAGTACGATGGTTAGTGGTAATAATTTCTGATACTTTTGGGTGCCAGGAAGGAACTGCAGAAAAATTTTCATCGACAATCCAGTCAAATTGAATATCAGGATAAGTTTTTGAGGCATCTGTTAGAGCAGGCAGGGCGTGCATCAAATCACCCATCGAAGTTAATTTGATGATAAGTGCCCTCATATTAAGAAAAATTTTTAAAGAAAGAACTCAATCTATGTCTCAAATTATGCCGTGATAGAGCTTTCTCATATAAATAATTGAGTTGAATTGAGCACCTTTTTCCTTCAAATGCTTGATATCCATGCCAACAATTTTCTGTAACTTTAAAAGCAACTAAGCTTCCCATCGTGGCTGGAATTTCTTCAATATAGTTATTTAAATTGTTCCTATCTTTAAGCAGCCTTAAGAGGCCATTTGTATGATTCCATTGATCATTAAGATAAATTAAAACAGTAATAATTTTTGTTTTTGAATCCGAATGAATTTTTCCATCCTTCATTCTTGAGTAACCTCTGAAGGTAGTAACTACTGGTTTATCTTCTAAATTAACTTGAAATTTTTGTTCTAGGATTTTCCTCATTTTATTACTTTTCAGTTCCTCAACAAGCCTTTGAATGCTTTCTCCTAAAGAAACAGCCTCCAAAGGAAAACTACCTCCTTTATTAATAGGGGGAAAATCTGAAATTAAGCTAGAGTGATTCTCTTTACTTGAAAGAGCATCTTTAACTGTAAAGAAAGGAAAATAGTAAGAATTTATTTCTGCTTTGCTGATTGATTCAAAGTTAAGCATTGTGTCAAAGCTGGTTATGTTTAGACTCTACCTCTATTACTTTTCTTATATAGGCTTTAAACGTATCAGGCTCTTGTCCTCCAACCAGAGAGTATTTTTTATTAATAATGTAAGTAGGGATAGAAAAAATATTCATTTCTCGGGCTCTAAGCTCTTGCCTTGATACTTCTCTAGAACCTATATCAGATTTTAAGAAATCTTTGATCTCATCTTTATTTAATCCTTTTTCATTGGAAATAGAAATTAGTTCTTTCATGGAACCGACATCTCTGCCTTCTGAAAAATAAGCTTCAAATAATGCTTCGGCCATAACATCTTGGATTCCTTTTGATTTGCTAAACCATAGAAGTCGATGAGCTAAGAAAGTGTTAGGAAGATTTTTGGTCTTGTTAAAATTGAATTCTATGCCTACTTTTTTACCTTCCTCTGTTATGAAATCAAATCTACTTCTAGATCCTCCTGATTCACCAAATTTAATTTTCATGTATTCTTCTTTGTCAAAACCTTCTTTGGGTATTTCAGGATGTAACTGATAAGCCTTCCAATGAATATCAAATTTAGCTTCATTTTTTAGATCTTGCATAGCTATTGAGAGTTTTTTATATCCTATGACACACCAAGGACACACAATGTCGGAAACGATATCTATTTTTAATTTATTTGCAATCATCTGATTCTGTTTTGAAATGATATAGTTATATTAAACAAAAGTTAATCCATGAAATCAGTATGCATTTTTGCAGGATCTAGTTTAGGTGAGAAAGAATCTTATAGAAATATAGCTTCTAAATTAGGTCAGGAACTAGTTAAGAATAATTTTTCTATTGTCTACGGAGGAGGCAGTGTTGGTTTAATGGGAGAAATAGCTAATGCAGTATTAAATTCTGGCGGAAAAGTAACTGGAGTAATAACTAATAGACTTAAAGAAGTAGAGGTGGGTCATAAAAACTTAACTAAACTCGTCGTAGTTAAATCTATGCATGAGAGAAAAGCTAAAATGGCAGAATTATCAGACGCTATTATTTCTTTACCTGGTGGAGTTGGAACTTGGGAAGAATTTTTTGAAGCTTTAGCCTGGAATCAATTAGGTATTCATTCTAAACCTATTATTCTTCTAAATGTCGATAACTATTATGAAGATTTGTATAAGTTTGCTGTTAAAGCTTGCTCAGAAGGATTCATTCCTCAATCTACTTTAGATGATTTCATATTAACTGACAGTATCACTAGAGCGATTAAAGAGATAATAAACTTTACTCCTCAAGATAATACTCAATGGTTTGAAAGGCTTAAAAACTAAAGGTATTATTCCTCATATCTAATAATTTACATTAAATAATAGTGTTAAAGTATTGATAATATTTACTATTTAAATTTTAGATAAATATTTAAAATTTTTTTTCTTTTGCTTGCAATCTTTCTTCAATTTGATATCTTTAGTTCTACGCTATTACTCGGAAGAAACTGGACCTCGAGACTCAGATTCAAAAGAGGATGGACAGAAGAAGAAGGGTGGAAAGAGAAGCGTAAGCAACTCAACTGCACAAGAAGGGTACTTGTAGCACAGTGAGAAACCCGCACTGGCCCCTTCATCTTCGAATTAAACACCACATCAGAGGTGTTTTTTTATGCAAATCTAAAAGATTTTATTAAAGTGTATGAAGTCTGGCCTGACTCAAAAACACTTTTGTACACATCTAAAGATCTGATTACGGATTCTATTGGTTCATCAAATCCAATTATTTCTGTGAACGGTCGGGTTTTTTCTTTGAATCTAGCTAAAGTAATATGTGGTTTAAATGATTTTAATCTCATTCCAAATCCTATTCTGGCCACTATTTCTTCAACTATGCCATAAAGTTCTTTAAGCCTTGGTGACAGGGCAATGTTGGCAATTAGAACTTGTCCATTTTCGTTGGGAAAGTAACTGAAATGGCTTATTTCTATAGGTAAATGTGTAAAAATGAGTTGTTGATTTAAGGCTTCAAACATTTCTTGTTTTTGTTCAGGCTCCATGGACCCAATAAAGTTAATAGTTATATGATGTTGTTTTTCCTGAGACCAATTAATTTTTATATTTTTAAAGGCGTACTTTTTTTGCTTCTTCTTAAGTTCAGAAATTAATTTATTTAAACCTGATTGAGGAGTTAGAGCTATAAATATTCTGGACATTTTTTTGAGTCAGGAATATTAAAGATTACTTTGGCAGAATCAAGCACTTTATTTTTTTGTTAAGCTAAAATAGAATAAATAGGAATAGAAATTGCCCAAGAAAAAAAGAGTTCTAACCGGAATAACGACTACCGGCTCGCCTCATATAGGAAATTTAGCTGGAGCAATTTTACCTGCAATTAAGGCTAGCAAAAAAAAATCTACAGATTCTTTCTTATTTTTAGCTGACTATCATTCATTAATTAAGAATAAGGACCCTGAACTTACTAGTGCATCTAGTTTTGAGATAGCAGCCTGCTGGTTAGCATGTGGTTTAGATCCTAAAGAAGTAATTTTTTATAGACAATCTGATATACCTCATATAATGGAACTGGCATGGGTATTAAGCTGCTTAACTTCAAAAGGACTTATGAACAGAGCCCATGCATACAAAGCAGCCGTTTCTGAAAATAAAACTAAAAGTAATAAAGACCTTGAGAGAGGTATAACTATGGGCTTATATAATTATCCTGTTTTAATGTCAGCAGATATCCTGATATTTAATGCCGATGTTGTTCCTGTCGGACTAGATCAAAAGCAGCACGTAGAGATGACACGTGATATTGCTTCAAGATTTAATCATCATTACGGTGAAATTTTTAAGATACCTGAAGTCTCGATAGAAGATGAGGCTGGTGTTTTACCTGGGATTGATGGAAGGAAAATGAGTAAAAGTTATAACAACGTAATTCCAATATTCTTAAATAAAGACGATCTTAGAAAAAAAATAATGAAAATTAAAACAGACTCAAAGACACCTGGAGAACCCAAAGAAACTGAAAACTCTTCCATATTTAGTATTTATCGTGCTTTTGCTCCTGAAGACCAAACTAGGAAATTTCAAGATCTATATAAAGAGGGAATATCTTGGGGAGAAGCAAAAGAATTACTTTTTGAACTTTTAAAGAACCAAATCCAACCTTTTCGCCAAGAGTACAAAGAGCTAATAAAAGATAAGTCAGCTCTAGAAAAGATACTTCTTTTAGGGGCAGAGAAAGCTTTAGACATATCTACTCCTATTATTAACAAGGTAAGAAAGGCTGTTGGAATAAGGGCTTTTGGTGATTGATATAAAGAGCTTTATAAATTTCTTCTTATAGAGAATAGCCTTTATAGTTTTAAAAAAATGCTTTAGAAATGAAGAAACTACCTTCTATTATATGGTTGTTATCTGGTGGTCTTTTTTTTGTCGGAGCAGGACAATCTGTAGTTTTTATAACTATTCCACCTTTAGCTAGAGATCTTGGGTTAAGTGAGATCCAGACAGGATCCATATTTGCTTCTTCAGCTCTAGCTTGGATGTTATTTAGTCCTTATTGGGGAAAATTAAGCGATCGTATTGGAAGAAAAATTGTTGTCTTGGTAGGACTCTTAGGGTGTGCTTTATCGTTAATCTTATTTAGCAGTGCTTTAACTTTGGGCACATCGAATATACTTTTTGGTTGGAAGCTTTTAGCTGTATTAATTTTAGCGAGACTGATAAATGGAATTTTGGGAAGTGCCACTAGGCCTGCTGCGGGTGCTTGGATTGCTGATGTAACTAGCCTAGATGAAAGAGGAGGGGGGTATGGAAGGCTTAATTCAGGGTTTTCAGCAGGTCGTATAGTAGGACCAGCTTTAGCTGGATTTCTTCTTCTTATCTCCTATACATTACCTTTTTATATTTTCTCCTTAGGCTTACTTATAACAACCTTAGTACTTTTAAAAAGGCCTGGAGGAAACAAAGATCCAAAGGTTTTAGCAGAAAAAGGAAACTTAAAAATGTTCGATAATAGAGTTTGGCCTTTTTTGTTAGTTGGTGCTTGTTTAGGACTTTGTAATGCTGCTTTGGTACAAACCACGTCCTTTTATTTTCAAGATGTAATAACTCCCTCAGCAGCTAATCCGATTACCTTTGCTAGCATTGGATTTATGTTAGCTGCTTTTGGAAGTATTTTAGGGCAATTACTTATAGCTGATAGGTTAAGAATTTCTCCTGGTTCTTTACTACGATATGGAACCTTAATAAGTGGAATTTCTTTTCTTGGCATTTCTCAAAGCGATTCGTTGACTTCCATTTACATTTCACTTCTTTTATTTGGCTTAGGGCAAGGGACATTAGGTACTGGCTTAGCAGCAGCCCTTTCCCTATCTGTAGGGCATAAAAATCAAGGAAAAGCTAATGGCTTCATGGGAATGACCATGCCAATTGGCCATGTTATTTCTCCATTTATTGCTATGCCTTTGTATATGATTTCTCCTGAATATCCTTATCTTTTGGGTTGTACGGCTATGTTTATGACACTCATCTTTGTACAAGTTAATGTTAGGCATAAATGGATAAGGCATAAAGGTTATAGGAAGGTTACTTTAGATCCTAACCAGTCAGTAGAGGAAGGTTAATAGGTGGTATTATTAACATATAGCCATTTCTTAAATAAGAGGGAAAAAAGTTATGTTCAAAGAAGGTTTGTTAAAAGGAAAAAGGATATTAGTAACTGGAGGCGGAACAGGCCTGGGTAAAGAAATGTCTCGTTATTTTTTAAAATACGGAGCAGAGGTGCTTATATGTGGCAGAAGAGAAAGTGTATTAGAAGAGACTGCCAAAGAGCTAATGGAAGAAAATGGTGGAAAAGTAAAATGCTATGGTCTTGATATAAGGGGTGCCCAAGATGTAGATGAAACCATTGAAGAGATTTTTTTAGAAGGCCCATTAGATGGCCTAGTAAATAACGCAGCTGGTAATTTTATTTCCAGAACCCAAGATCTATCACACAGAGGTTTTGACGCCATAGCTGGCATAGTTTTTCATGGAACGTTTTATGTAACGCATTCAGTAGGCAAAAGATGGATAGAGTTGGGGAGAGGAGGCTCAATAGTATCTATTTTAGCAACTTGGGTTTGGACTGGTTCAGCTTTTACAGTTCCTTCCGCAATGTCAAAAAGTGGGATACATGCAATGACAAAATCTTTAGCAACTGAATGGGGCCATACTGGAATTAGATTAAACGCAATAGCTCCTGGACCTTTTCCAACTGAAGGTGCCTGGGCTAGGTTATCGCCTAATCAAGACCCTAACGATGCTTCAGATCAAGGAGTCTATTCTCAAAATCCAATGGGAAGGGTTGGAAAAATGGAAGAATTAGGGAACTTGGCAACATTTCTCATGTCTGACGGTTGTGATTACTTAACTGGTCAAACCATTGCTTTAGACGGAGGAGAGTATTTAACAGGGGGGACTTTTTATAAAGCTCTTTCTTCTTTGAAAGATGAAGACTGGGATGCTATAAAATCCACTATAAAAGCTACTAATGAGAAAGATAAAGCAAAGAGGACTGCATAGAAAATAATTTAAGGGGGAAAAATGACTAATTCAACTATAACTGAAATGAAGAAGGTATTAGACCTTCAAAAACAGCTTCACATTCAAGAGGGGCCTCCGAGTGTACAACTAAGAAAAGACAGGCTTGATAGATGTGTTTCAATGGTGAAGAAATATCAAAATCCAATCATTTTGGCTCTGCAAGAAGATTTTGGCAATAGAGATCCTGTAATGAGCGTTGCTACAGAAGTATTGTCTGCAATCGGTCCTCTTGAACATGCTAAGAAAAATCTTTCTAGGTGGATGAAACCTGAAAAAAGAAGGGCAGAAATCGCGCCCCTAGGCCCACTTTTAAGTCTAATGGGAGCTCGTGCCAGAATTGAATACCAACCAATGGGTACAGTTGGTTGCATCAGCCCATGGAATTTTCCTGTAAATCTAGTATTAGCTCCAATGGGAGGAATCTTAGCTGCTGGAAATAGGGTTATGGTTAAGCCCTCTGAAATAACTCCTTCTACTTCTGCAGTTATGAAATCAATGTTTGAAGAATATTTTGATCAAGTTGAGATTGCTGTTTTCACAGGTGATGCTGAAGTGGGCGCTGCTTTTAGTAGTTTACCATTTGATCATATGTTGTTTACCGGTGGAACTGCAATAGCAAAACACGTAATGAAAGCAGCTTCAGAAAATTTAGTGCCCATCACCCTTGAATTAGGAGGCAAGTCCCCAGTAATTATAGGAAAAGATTCTGATGTTGGTAGAGCTGCGATCAGAGTTATGCAAGGGAAAACTATGAATGCAGGACAAATTTGTCTAGCTCCTGACTACGCTTTAGTTCCTAAAGAAAAGGTTTCAGAATTCGTCGAGAAGAGTGTCAATGCGGTTTCCGCTATGTACCCTAGTTTGAAGGATAACGATGATTACACCTCTATTATTAATGAAAAGCATTTCGATAGAATTCAAGATTATCTTAAGGATGCAAAGGATAAAGGCGCTGAGATAATTGAGATTAATCCAAGTGAAGAGGATTTCTCTCAGCAACCTCACTATAAAATTCCTCCTACCCTTGTACTTAATCCAACTGAAGACATGAAGTTAATGCAAGAAGAAATTTTTGGACCTGTTTTGCCCATAAAGTCTTACGAAAAAATAGAAGATACAGTTGACTATATTAATACCAAAAATAGGCCTCTAGGGTTGTATTATTTTGGAGATAATAAGAAAGAACAGGATTATGTTTTAAAGCATACTACTTCTGGGGGAGTAACTGTGAATGACGTAATTTCACATATAACACAAGAAAACCTTCCCTTTGGTGGAGTGGGACCAAGTGGAATGGGGTCCTATCATGGTTATGATGGTTTCAAAGAATTCAGTCATGCTAAGTCTATTTATAAACAAACAAAAATTAATTTAAATAAATTAGCTGGCTTGGTTCCCCCTTATAAGAGTAAATCTGAGAAACCTTCAGCTTCTTCTTAAGAAATTAATATAAAAGCTTTCCTTCTTGGATTATGAGATCTTTACCATTATTTATAGCTATTAAATACTTAAAGGGTAAGCGAACAGGCTTTCAGTCTTTTGTTTCCAGTGCAGGATTGATAGGAGTTGCTTTGGGAGTTGCAGTTTTAATACTGGTGTCTTCAGTAATGAATGGCTTTGAAAGAGAATTAAGAGAAAGAATTCTTCAAGCTATACCGCACGCTTCTATAGAAGGGGGTATTGATATTAATCAGGTTCTCTCAGTAAAAGCCGTTTTAGAGGAGAATCCTGAGGTGCTTGCAAGCTCTCCTTACATTGAGACTCAAGGTTTGATAAGTTCTGCTAATTCTTTAAAAGGAATCTATATCTTTGGAGTAAATCCAGTTCTAGAAAAAAAAGTTTCAATTGTCAGTACTAAAATAATTAGTGGATCTTGGAATTCTATTGAAGAAGAAAAATATGGAATTATTATTGGAGACATACTTGCTTTTCAACTAGGAATCGGGGTTGGTGACATGGTGAATATACTAGTTCCAGATACAACTCTTAGTTTAGCCGGAATTCTTCCTAGAACAAAAAGGTTCAAAGTAACAGGTATTTTTAGAATAGGTGCACCAGAAATGGATCAATCCTTTGCATACATAAACATAACTAATGCTCAAAAATTACTAAGGATGAGTAATTCAGTCCATGGCATAAGAATAAAATATCAAGATTTATTTCAAGCTCGTCAACTTGTTTATCAGGACACTTATAGAATTAATGAAGTTCTTGGTACACAATTTAGCTCATCTAATTGGACAAACTCTTATGGGACTCTTTTCCAAGCTATAAAAATGGAGAAATTTCTAGTTTTTCTTCTTCTTTCTCTGGTTGTAGTAGTAGCAGTATTCAATATCGTTTCTTTATCTGTTATGACTATCAACGAAAAAAGAACACAAATAGCTATATTAATGACTCTAGGAGCTAGTAGATCATTCATTCAAAGGATATTTATCTACTTCGGAAGTTTAATTGGATTAGCTGGTACTTGTTTAGGCTTAATAATTGGTTTAGTTCTAACTTATTTTCTGGGACCAATAATAAATTTCATAGAGGATTTATTAGACATTAGATTTTTAGAAGTTTATTTTATTAATTATTTTCCTACAGACTTTAGATTAATCTGGATAGTTATTATCTGTTTAACTGCCCTATTTTTAACTGTTATATCAAGTTTTTACCCTTCAAGATTGGCATCTAAAATCAATCCAGCAGAAGTTCTTAGATATGAATAAACCTATATTTAAATGTTCTGATATCTCGAAGACCTTTACCCAGGGTAAAAATAAGGTAGAAGTTTTAAAAGGGATTAATTTTTCTCTAGATAAATCTTCTAGAGTGGCAATCATCGGTCCTTCCGGTTCAGGCAAAACTACTTTTTTGAATATCCTTACTGGACTAGATACTCCTTCTGAGGGTAAGGTTTTTTACAATAATGAAGACCTTAATAAATTGGATGAAAAACAGAAAGCTATAATGAGGAACAAGGAAATTGGATTCGTCTATCAATTTCATCATTTACTTCCTGAATTTACCGCTATTGAAAATATTGCGTTACCAATACTTATCGGAGGTTTAACTAAAAATAAAGCTTATGCAAAAAGTTTAGATTTACTAAAGAGAGTTAACTTAGAAAATAGAGCCAATCACAAACCTTCTGAATTATCTGGAGGCGAGCGACAAAGAGTTGCAGTTGCCAGATCTTTATCTAACTCTCCTGCCTGTTTAATTATGGACGAACCGACTGGAGATTTAGATTCTAATAATGCTCGATTGATATCTGATGTCATTTTAGAATTGGTAGAAGAATTTAAAATAAGTTTGGTTATTGCAACTCACGATACTTCTTTATCTAGGAGAATGGATAAAACATTTGAATTAGAGATAAATTAATGGAAAAAGTAGATTCATTAAATAGACCAAAACCTTCTGATTTAAAAATTTACGGAAGACTTTTGTCTTATGTAGTTCCTTATCTTCCACTTTTCTTAATAAGCATATTAGGGTTCGGTATATTTGCTGGATCCCAAGTTGCTTTAGCTGAATGGCTTAAAAGGGTAATTGATTATGTTGATAGTCCCACAGATGATATGAGGCTTATTTGGCCCCTCTTATTAATTTTAATAGCTTTAATCAGAGGCGCTAGTTTTTTTATCGGAAATTATCTCTTAGCATCAATTTCAAATAGATTAGTCCATGAATTGAGAACTGACCTTTTTAATAAAATACCAGTTTTACCTAGTTCATTTTTTGACACAAGAAGCTCAGGTCACTTAGTCTCAAGAATTACTTTTAATGTAATGCAGGTAACAGGAGCTGCTACGAATGCATTAAAAATACTTATAAGGGAGGGGCTTCTGGTAATCGGGCTTGTAGCATATTTAATGTTTCTAAATTTTCAATTAGCTTCAATTTTCTTTGTTGCTGCACCCTTTATTGCAATAGTTGTGGGGTATGCTGGAAGAAGATTAAGAAAGATAAGTGACAGAATTCAAACTGCTATGGGAGATGTTACTCACGTTGCTTCTGAAACAATTAGCGCTTACAAGGAAGTTAAGGCGTTTGGCGGCAAACAATATGAGGTAGATAGATTTTTAAAGGCCAGTGATAACAACAGGAAACAAAACCTTAAGCTAGAAGCAACAAATGCCATTGCCTCTCCTTTAGTACAATTTCTGGTTTCTGCTTCTTTAGCTTTAATAACTTGGTTAGCCCTTGATCCAACAGTTCTATCATCTATGACTCCAGGTGGATTTGTAGCTTTTTTTGGAGCTGCGGGCATGTTAGCTAAACCTGTAAGACAATTATCAGAAATTAACAGCCAAATTCAAAAAGGCTTAGCTGCAGCAAGTGATATATTTGAACAGCTAGATGAAGAACCTGAAAAAAATGAAGGCATCTATGAAACCAATGAGATTCAGGGCTCGATTGAATTTAAGGATTTGTCTTTTTCTTATAATTCAGGATCTCCTGAAGTTCTCAAAAAAATTAATCTCGTGATAAACCCTGGTGAAACTGTTGCTTTTGTTGGTAGATCGGGAGCGGGAAAAACTTCTTTGGTCAATCTAATTCCAAGATTTTATGGAAATTTTAAAGGAGAAATAAATATAGATGGAATTTCTGTAGAAGATTATGAAATAAACAACCTAAGGTCTCATATATCTTTGGTAGGTCAGAATGTAACTTTGTTTAATGACACAATTAATAAAAATGTAAGTTATGGAGCAATAGAAGAAAATTTTGAAGATATTCAATCTGCTTCAAAAAAAGCTCACGCTGATGAGTTTATACGAGCCATGCCAGATGGTTACGAAACCATAGTTGGAGATGATGGAGTACTTTTATCAGGTGGCCAAAGGCAAAGAATAGCAATAGCAAGAGCTATACTAAAAAATTCTCCGATATTAATTTTAGATGAAGCCACCTCAGCGTTAGATTCTGAATCTGAGGAGTACATCCAAGAAGCCATGTCAGAACTTACCAAAGGTAGAACAACTTTGGTAATAGCTCACAGACTATCAACAATTGAAAATGCTGACAAAATAGTCGTGTTGGACCAAGGAAAAATTGTAGAGCAAGGTCATCACAAGGAACTTTTAAGTAAAGGAAAGCTTTATGCTCATCTTCACGCAAAACAATTTAAAGATGATGTTATTTCAGAGGAAATACAAGTTTCTCAAGATTTAGAAAAATTCGACTTAGTTTCACTTCCTAAATCACAAGATCGTACTTCCTATCTAGAGAAAGCATGGTACAAGAAGAGTTCCTGGTTGTGGATCCTTTGGCCACTCTCTTTGATAACCAAAAAGATATCTGAAAAAAGATTAAAGAAATTCTTGTCAGGTAAAACAAAACCCTGGAAACCAGATATACCAGTTATTGTTGTAGGAAATATCGTAGCAGGAGGAACAGGGAAAACACCTTTTGTAATTTGGCTAGCTAAGAAACTTACTAACTTAGGCTATAAGCCTGGAGTAATTAGCAGAGGTTATGGAGGAAAAGCAAAGAAATATCCTTTAGTACTAGATGAATCAACTAAGGTGAAAATGTCTGGAGATGAGCCAAGATTGATCTTTCATAATGCCAAGGTGCCTGTGTATGTGTCCCCCAACAGAGTTCAAGCAGCGAAAAGGATGGTTGAAGATACGGAATGCGATGTAATTATTAGTGATGATGGTTTACAACACTATGCCTTAGGTAGAGATGTGGAAATAGTAATTTTTGATGGTAGTAGAGGAGTTGGAAATAAACTTTGTTTACCCGCTGGACCTTTGAGGGAACCTATAGAAAGAATTGATTCGGTTGATTTTATAGTGAGTTCTCATACTACATTGTTAGAACAGGGCATAAAAGAAAATGTAATTATGAAATTTAAAGCTACTGAATGGGAAAGATTGTCAGATAAAAAAAGAGTTTCCTTAGACTCTTGGCCTTTAGGGCGAATAGTTCATGGTGTAGCTGGAATAGGAAATCCATCAAAATTTTTTATTACTCTTAAAGAGCTTGGTTTTGAAGTAATTGAACATTCTTTTCCCGATCATTATCAATTTATGGAAGAAGATCTTACTTTTTCTTACCAACTTCCTATAGTTATGACAGAAAAAGATGCTGCTAGGTGTCGTAAAATAATAAACAAGAATATTTGGGTTTTAAAAATTGAAGCAAATTTACCGGAAAAATTTGCTCTTCAGATAGCTAACGAAATGAAAGCAAAAACCAATGACTAATATCGATCCTAAATTGATGGAGATTCTAGTCTGTCCTGTGTCAAAAAAATCTTTAATACAAAAAGGCGAAGAGCTCTTCTGCAAGGAAAGTAAATTAGCCTATCCAATAAGAGATGGAATTCCAATAATGTTGCCAGAGGAGGCTAGGGAATTAGAAGAACACGAGTTAAAGGGGTAATGTCTTTTTATGTAATTATTCCTGCCAGATATTCTTCAAGTAGGTTACCTGGCAAACCGTTAATGGATTTAGGTGGTAAGCCACTGATTCAAAGAGTCTATGAGGTAGCAAAAAAAAGTGATGCAAAAGGAGTAATCGTAGCAACTGATCATGAAGACATTATAAATTGTTGTGATTCTTTTGGAGCTTCCACGGTTAGTACAAGCACAACTCATCTGACCGGAACAGACAGAATAGCTGAAACTGTAGAAAAAATAGGATTGAGTGAAGATTCAGTAGTAGTCAATTTACAAGGTGATGAACCTTTTCTAGATTTCCATGATATAAATAATCTATTTGAATTCTATATAGGTAATAAAAAATTTGATGTATGTACTTTGTATTCTCAATTTACTAACCAAGAAGAACAAGGTGACCCAAATTTAGTTAAAATTTGGGTAGATAAACAAGGTTACGTTAAAGGGTTTTCTAGGAAACAAGACTATTTGGAAAATAACCAATTAGTAAAGGGAAGGCATATTGGAATATACATTTATGAAGTAGGATTCATCAAACAGTTTATAAAATGGCATCAAACTGTGAATGAGCAAAAAGAGAATCTAGAACAATTAAGAGCGCTAGACAAAAACAAGGCAATAGGTGCCAGGGAGTCGGTATCCAAGGTTCACATAGGTATAGATACTGAAGAAGATTTAACTAAAGCACGATCTTTACTTCTCAATGATTGATATAAAAAGAAACCATTCTCTTAAAAAACATAATAGTTTTTTATTTAGTTATAAGGCTCAATTTTTTTGTGAAGTACATTCTGAAGAAGAAAGTCATGAATTTATAAATTTCTGCTTAAAAAAGAACTTGCCAATTAATATCCTGGGTGAAGGTACTAACGTGGTAATCACTAAGGACATTAAAGGGGGAGTTATAAAAATTTCAATTCCAGGAAAAAAAATAATTGGTGATGAAATTATTATTGGAGCTGGAGAAAATTGGCACGAAACTGTTCTTTGGTCACTTCAGAATAGTTTGTATGGACTCGAAAATTTAACTTTAATTCCTGGGACAGCTGGTGCGGCACCTGTCCAAAATATTGGTGCCTATGGTGAAGAGATAAGCTCAAGATTAATATGTTTAGAAGCTATCAACACAAAGAGTAATGAGTTAATTTCAGTCAAAAATGATGAATGTGATTTTAGTTACAGGGATAGTAAATTTAGAAAAGACAATGATCTAATGATTGTCTCCATTAAGCTTGGGTTAACAAAAGAAGCCAACACTAATACAACCTACAAGTCCTTAAATCAATTTCTTATTAATGATGATATAGATCCCACTAAGGCCACTCCCAATCAAGTGTGTAGAGCAGTAAATTCTATAAGAACCAAAATACTTCCTAACCACAAGAAAGAACCAAATGTTGGTAGTTTTTTTAAGAATCTGGTTTTAAATGAAGAGGCTTTTGAAGACTTAAATAAAAAATTAAATGATGTCCCTTTTTATAAAGACTCAAACAGTTCTAGGTTTAAAGTACCTGTAGCGTTTTTAATTGAAAAGGCTGGTTGGAAAGGAAAAAGAATTGGAAAAGTAAGAGTGTCTGAAAAGCATGCATTAATTTTGATAGCAGAAGAGTCTACAAGCGAAGATCTAATAAATTTTTCATCGTTAATGGTAAACGATATTAGTAAGAAACTTGGAGTAGATTTAGAAATAGAACCTAGTATTTTTTGAGATGTCTATTTTCTTTACAGTTGCAATTCTTCATTTCTTCGCTGTAGTCAGTCCAGGTCCAGATTTTGTACTAATAAGTAGACAGTGTTTAAGGTATGGAAGAAAGGTTGCTCTTTGGACTAGCTTTGGGATAGCTATAGGTATTTTGTTTCATGTAGCTTTATCCTTGACCGGGCTGACTATTCTTATTCAAAACCAACCCACTATTTTTTGGTTTCTTAAATTGTTGGCTTCACTCTATATTGGTTATTTAGGAATTATTTCCCTGATATCCAAAGGTTCAAACTATTTAGAAAGCAAAATTCCAAATCCTGACAAAAGAGAATTAAAATCTATCACAACTGGATTTTTAACAAATGTTCTTAATCCAAAAGCACTTATTTTCTTTATTACTGTTTTTACTTTAGTTATAGATCCAGACATGACAAGAATACTTAAGATTTCTTTGGGTATTTATATGTCTGTCGCTACTTACATTTGGTTTGCTTTTTTAAGCATTTTATTAACAAATCAAAATGCTACTAAGAGATTTAAAAAATTGATTCCTTGGGTAGAGAAGGTCACAGGTTTATTATTATTACTTATTGCACTTCAAATCCTTTTACAGCAAGATCTTCTAACTACTTAATTAGTAATTAAATTGGAAGAAACTAATCCAGCGTCAATTCTTCAACAAATTTCTAAATTTGAAGAAGAGAAATTCCCTCCAGTTCATTTATGGAATCCTCCTCTTTGTGAGAATGTAGAGATGAAAATAGATCGAAATGGTAGATGGTACTTCATGAACTCACCTATTGGCCGAGAAAGAATGGTGAAATTATTTAGTAAAGTTTTAAGACTAGATAAAGACGGAGAGTACTATCTTGTAACTCCAGTCGAAAAAATAAGAATAGAAGTTGAGGAAAGGCCCTTCGTAATAATTGATTACCAGTTGTCCTATGAAGAAGGAGAACAAGTTATAAGCTTTGAAACAAACATAGGTGATGTATTTACGTTGGATGGAAATCATCCAATCCAAGTTGAAATAAATCCTAAGACAGGAGAACCTAAGCCTTATGTATTAGTGAGATCTAACTTAGAAGGTTTAATTTCTAGAAATATTTACTATAAATTAATAGAAATATCTGAGCTCAAGAAAATAGCAACTAAGGAAGTACTTGTTCTAAGAAGCCATAAGAAAGACTTTGAAATAGGTTATCTATAGGCATAAAAAAACAGAGCCGAAGCTCTGTTTAGTTCGAGTTCGAAAGTGTCTAAACTTGAGATTCTTGTTTAGCTCCTCGATAAATTTCTCTTTTTATCTTGGTGGCCTAAAAGGTTTTTTGCTAGCCTTCCTTTTAGAGCTTTCGCCTTTCGTTCTCTAACTAATTTTTCTCTCCTTTTCTTCGTCTCGAGTTGTTTCTAGGTCCGAAAAATTAGTGCGTTTATTATAACAATTCTTTTACGTAAAGAAACAAACTTTTTAGCTATTTTTTACATATTTGGATAGTTAGGACCTCCTGTCCCTTCAGGTGTTACCCAGTTTATATTCTGTGCTGGATCTTTGATGTCACAAGTTTTGCAATGAACACAATTCTGGGCGTTTATTTGGAACTTTTTTTGTCCTTCTTCTTCAATTATTTCGTATACACCGGCAGGACAGTATCTTTGTGCAGGTTCATCATAAAGAGGAAGGTTTTGATCAATAGGTATGGTTTCATCTTCAAGAACTAAGTGACAAGGCTGATCTTCAGCATGATTAGTGTTGGATAAAAAAACAGAGGAAAGTACATCAAAAGAAATTGTGCCATCTGGTTTTGGATAAGATATTTTTGGCATTTTATTTGCTTCTTTAAGACAAGCATGGTCAGGTTTTTGTGCTCTTAAGGTGAAAGGGAGTTTTCCTCTAAATAAGAGTTGGTCTATACCTGCGAGTAAAACTCCTAGATGAGGTCCAAATTTATGTAATAAAGGGTTCCAATTTCGAGCTAAATGTAATTCATTGTGAATCCAAGAAGAAGAAAATTTTTCTTCATAGGACTCAAGATTGGGTTCGCTTTCGTTGTTTACAAAAGATTCAAAAATAGATTCGGCTGCAATCATTCCTGATTTCATAGCAGTATGTGTTCCCTTGATTTTTGGAAAATTTAAAGTACCGGCGTTATCACCTGTCAGCAAACCTCCTGGAAAATCCATTTTTGGCAGAGATTGAAAACCTCCCTTGATCAAGGCTCTTGCTCCGTAAGAAACTCTTTTACCTCCTTCTAGGTATTTGATTATGGACGACTGGTGTTTCCATTGTTGAAATTCATCATAAGGATTTAAATGTGGATTTTTATAATCTAAAGGTACTACGTATCCAATATAGGCCTGGTTATTTTCACCATGATAAAAATAGGAACCAGACACAGTACCTTTTGCAGGCCATCCTAAAGTATGGATTACTAGACCTTCTTCGTGTAATTCAGGCTTTAGATCCCACACTTCTTTAAAACCTATTCCATAGTGCTGAGGATCTTTTCCTTGATCTAGTTCATATTTCTTAATAATTTGTTTACCTAAATGTCCTCTACATCCCTCAGCTAGAACTGTAAATTTTGCTTTTAATTCAACCCCAGGTTCATATCCCAGTTTTTTTTCTCCGTTAGAATCTACCCCCATATCTCCTGTAATGATGCCAGTAACTTTATCATTATTGAAAATTAATTCTGAAGCTGGAAACCCAGGAAAAATATCTACATCTAAACTTTCAGCGTATTCTGCTAACCATCTACATAAATTACTAAGACTTATAATGTAATTACCATGATTCTTAAAAGAAGGAGCAAAAGGTAGGGGTATAGGTATGGTAATGGACTCTGTAAGTAAATATCTAACTGAATCTTTGGTAACTTGAGTCTTTAGAGGTGCTCCCTTTTCTTTCCAGTCAGGAATGAGCTCATTCAAAGCTTTAGGATCTATAACATTACCTGAAAGTATATGAGCTCCAACTTCAGATCCTTTTTCAACTAAGCATACGGATATATCAGATTGGTGCTCAGAAGCAAGCTGCTTAAGTTTTATAGCTGTAGACAAACCTGAAGGTCCTGCACCAACAATCACTACATCATATTTCATTGATTCTCTTTGTGTTTCTTCCATAATTATCTTTTATTTGTATGCAAGATTAAGCAGATATAAAATAGCCGCTCTATTTTTCTACCATTATAAAGGATTTGTATATATGAAGGTTCTCGTCCCAATAAAGCGTGTTATTGATTTTAACGTTAAAGTTAGAGCAAAATCAGATGAAACAGGCCCTGATTTAACTAATGTGAAGATGGCTATTAATCCTTTCTGTGAGATAGCAGTAGAAGAAGCTATCAGATTAAAGGAAGCTGGAACTGCTCAGGAAGTTATTGCAATTTCAATCGGTACTAATGCCTGTAAGGAACAATTAAGAACTGCTTTGGCTTTAGGTGCTGACAGGGCAATCTTAGTGGAAACTGAAATAGAAGTTGAACCCTTAGGGGTTGCCAAGTTATTAAAAGCAGTTGTAGAAAGGGAACAGCCTGAGTTGATAATATTGGGAAAACAAGCCATAGATGATGATTCTAATCAAACAGGTCAAATGTTAGCTTCTCTTCTGTCTTATCCTCAAGGTACTTTTGCTTCTAAAATTAAAATAGAAAAAGGAAAAATCAACGTAACTAGAGAAGTAGATGGCGGTTTACAGACTGTTTCTCTTGATCTACCAGCCGTAGTAACTACTGATTTAAGGTTAAATGAACCCAGATATGCTTCTTTACCCAACATAATGAAAGCTAAGAAAAAACCTTTCGACACTTTAACTCCAGAAGAGCTAAATGTTGATGCTTCTCCTAGGATAGAAATACTTAAAGTCTCTCCTCCACCAGAAAGACCTACTGGAATAATAGTTAACAGTGTTGATGAGTTAATTGAAAAACTAAAGAACGAAGCTAAGGTGATTTCATGAGTATTTTAGTGATAGCAGAACATGATAATGATGAATTAAAAGGAGCTACTCTTAATACAATCACTGCTGCAAAGGAGATAGGCCCAGACATAGAATTATTAGTAGTGGGCTTTTCTTGCGATGCTGTGGTGGAGAAAGCTTGTTTGATTCCAGGAATTAGTAAAGTTCTAGTCGCGGACAAAGAAACTTATAAGAACTTTTTGGCGGAGAATATAGGGTCTTTAGTTGCTGAAATAGGGTCTGATCATTCGCACATTCTTGCTTCTGCTACCAGTAATGGAAAAAACTTCATGCCTAGAGTTGCTGCACTCTTAGACGTTGCTCAAATTTCTGAAATAATTTCTGTTTTGTCTGAAGATACATTTGAACGTCCTATTTACGCAGGAAATTGTATAGCTACAGTCAAAAGCTCTGATTCCATTAAAGTTATTACTGTAAGAGCAACAGGGTTTGATGATTGTGAATCTGAAGGCGGCTCGGCCCCGCGGGAAAATCTTGATCAAGATACTAATCTCGGTATTTCAGCTTTTGTTAGTGAAGAACTAGCAAAGTCCGACCGACCAGAACTTACTTCAGCTGATGTTGTCATCTCTGGAGGTAGAGGAATGCAGAGTGGTGAAAACTTTAGATTGCTCGAAGGGATAGCTGATAAATTAGGAGCTGCTATTGGAGCTTCTAGAGCAGCTGTGGATTCAGGTTTTGTTCCTAATGATATGCAGGTGGGCCAAACAGGTAAGATAGTTGCACCTAATCTCTATATCGCAGTAGGAATTTCTGGCGCCATTCAACATTTGGCAGGAATGAAAGATAGCAAAGTTATTGTAGCTATTAATAAAGATGCGGATGCACCAATTTTTCAGGTAGCAGATTATGGTTTAGTTGCTGATCTATTTGATGCTTTGCCAGAGCTGGAATCTAAGCTCTAGTCTTCCGGTTCAGGATTACCCCAGTTTCCATGTGGTTAGTAAAAGGGAATTGATCAAAAAAAGCAGCCTTATCAACTTTGTATGCTGATAACAGATCTCGGATATTAGATTTTAAAGATTGAAAACCACACGATAAGTATATTATTTCTTTAAAATTTACTTCTTTTATTAGATCTAAAGTGCGTGAATCTAGGCCAGGTCTTGGAGGGTCTAGAAATAATGTATCTATATTATAATCTTCAAGGTTTACATGTTTAAGTCTTCTAAATTCTCTGTTTCCTTTTAATGCTTCTAAAGTTTCAACCCCTGACATTCTTCCAAAAGAAACATTAGAAATGCAATTATCTTTCAAGTTTACTTGCAAGGCTTTAGTGCTGAGTCTACTATTTTCTGTACATAGAACCTTAGAAAACTTTTTAGAGAGGAGGACTGTGAATGTTCCTAAGCCGCAGTGAAGTTCAACTAAGTCAGATTTTAAACTCGTATTATTATCTACCCAAGAAAGCATTTGGTCACATATGTAGGGGTTAGGTTGGCTGAAACAATGTTCGTATAATTTAATTTGAAACTTGTCTCCATTGGCATCATAAGTTTCAATTACATAGTCTCTTCCAATTACTAATTTTTGGTTTTTACTTCTACCAATAACTGAAGTTTTAATCCTTTTACTTAATTTTTGTGCCTCATCAATCCAATTAGAGTCTAGAAACTTATGGTAGATTAACGAGATGAAACCTTCGCCTTTTCTTGAGACTTGCATTTCTACTTGAAATAATTTGTCTTTCAAGACATTGCTCAGAAAAATCTGTTGTTTTAGATGTCTTATAAATTTGTTAATACTTTGATCACAAATATCAAGCTGTTCAATTAAAATTTGTTTACCATTTTTGACCATGGTAAGTTCAACTGAATTCTTAGAGATAACTCCAAATTCTGCCCTGGTTCTAAAATTAGATGAAGGCGATTGGAAAAATTCTAACTCATCCGTGTAGGTAGTAAAAAATAATAAAAAATCACGTTTCTTTTTATCAAATTGAATAAGATATTCGTCTTTTTTCTTATTCAAGATTGGTACTTAGATATTTTCTGGTAATACTAATTTCCTCATTTCTATCTATTGAGATTCTTTCTACCTGCTCTAAAGAGATTTTTCCAAGTCCAAAATATTTACTTTCAGGGTGAGAGAAATACCATCCACTAATAGATGCTGCTGGAAGCATGGCAAAATTCTCTGTTAAGGTCATACCTGTATTCTTTTCTGCTTTTAACAAAGAAAAAAGTTTAACTTTTTCCGAATGGTCTGGACAAGCAGGATAGCCAGGAGCAGGTCTAATTCCAATATACTTCTCTTTAATAAGTTCTTGGTTATCCAGATTTTCATTTTTTGAATATCCCCATAATTCTTTTCTTACTTTTTTATGAACATATTCAGCTAATGATTCAGTTAGCCTATCTGCCAAAGCCTTAAGCATTATGGAAGAGTAATCATCATTATTTTCTTCATATTTTTTACAGGCTTCTGCTACACCAATTCCGGCGGTAACAGCAAAAGCACCTATATAATCTTTGACATCTAAATGACCAGGAGCTATAAAATCTGATAAAGAAAGGTTTGGTCGTTCTTTTCCTTGGTATCTCTGCTGTCTTGGAAAGCTTAAGCTTGTAGTTACTTCTGTTCTTTTTTCATTTTTAAAAACTTTTACTAAATTATTTTCAGCTTGATAAGCCGGCCAAAATCCTAGGACAGTTTTATTGGCTATTACTTGCGATTCTTCAAGGTCATCGAGCATAAGATTTGCTTCCTTGAATAGTTGAGAAGCAGCTTCTCCCACCACTGAGTCTGTTAATATTTTAGGATATCTTCCAGCTAAGTCCCAAGATTTGAAGAAAGGAGTCCAGTCTATGTATTCACGTAAAGTTTTTACTGGAACATTATCTAAATTTTTAGTTCCCAAGAAGGAAGGCTTTACGGGTTTATTTTTTTCCCAGTTAATTTCTAACTTATTCTTGTTAGCTTTTTCTAAGGTTAGTAAGGTTTTAGTAGATTTATTTGCTAACCTTTCTCTGGTAGAAATATAGTCTTTTCTAATTTCCTTAATATAAGCTTTCTTTGTTTCTTGTTTTAATAATTTTTGTACCACCCCAACACTTCTAGAAGCATCCAGTACATGAGTAGCAAGGCCTGTTTTGTAGTTGGGTTCAATCTTTAAGGCAGTATGAGCTTTTGAAGTAGTAGCCCCCCCTATTAACACCGGTATTTTGAGTTTCTTTCTAGTTAACTCTTCAACGACATTTATCATTTCATCTAAAGAAGGAGTTATCAAACCGCTTAAACCAATCATGTCAGCTTTTTCTTTAATAGCTGTATCAATTATCTTTTCTGCTGGGACCATAACTCCGAGATCTATAACTTCGTAGTTATTACATTGTAGAACTACACCAACAATATTTTTCCCTATGTCATGAACATCACCCTTGACCGTAGCCATAATGATTTTTCCGTTGGACTGGACAATACCTTCTTTCTCAGCTTCCAGATAGGGAACAAGATAAGCCACAGCTTCTTTCATCACTCTTGCGCTTTTAACAACTTGGGGCAGGAACATCTTTCCATCACCAAAAAGATCACCAACTATATTCATTCCATCCATTAGAGGTCCCTCTATTACCTCAACTGGAGATTTAGCTTGTAATCTGAACTCTTCGACATCTTCTATTATGTATTTATTAATACCTCGGACTAAGGAATGATTTATTCGTGCATCTACGTCTTGTTGTCTCCATTCTTCATCTAGCACAGAAACTTTGTAATTGGCATTAAATTTGGTGGCTTCTTCAACTAATCTTTCAGTAGCATCCTCTCTTTTATTTAAAATTACATCTTCCACCAACACTTTTAACTCAGCTTTTATGTCTTCATAAACAGCTAATTGACCTGCATTAACTATACCCATAGTTAAGCCATTTTTAATTGCATGAAACAGAAAGACAGAATGCATGGCTTCTCTCACAGAGTTATTGCCTCTGAAGGAGAAAGAAACGTTGCTTATTCCTCCTGAAATATTCACTCGAGGAAACTCTTTTCTTATATAGGCACAAGAAGCAAAAAAATCATTAGCGAAGTTTCTATGCTCTTCAAGACCAGTCGCAACAGCAAAAACATTTGGATCAAAGATTATGTCTTCAGCTGGAAACTTAACTTTCTCCGTAAGGAGCTGGTACGCTCTTTTGCAAATTTCTTTTCTTCTTTCTAGAGAGTCAGCCTGACCTTTTTCATCAAAAGCCATGACTATAACTGCTGCTCCGTACTTAAGACAAAGGTTGGCAGTCTTAACAAATTTTTCCTCTCCTTCTTTAAGACTGATGGAATTAACAATCGACTTGCCTTGTATTACTTTTAACCCTGCTTCTATAACTTCCCATTTAGAAGAATCTATCATGATAGGAACCTTTGATATATCAGGTTCAGAAGCTACTAGTTTCAAGAAGTTATCCATTTCTTCTATAGAATCCAACATGCCTTCATCCATATTTACATCAATAATTTGGGCTCCTAAAGAGACTTGCTCTTTAGCAACTTCTAGTGCTGCTGCGTAATTCTTTTCTTTTATTAATCCTGCAAACTTTGTGGAACCAGTAACATTGGTTCTTTCGCCTATATTTACAAAAAGCGAATCCTTATTCACAACTAATTGTTCCAGACCACTAAAAGAAGTAGTACGTTGCTTCTTGATTACTTTCCTGGGCTCTAGGCCTTCAACAGCTCCTTTGATTGCCTCTATATGATCAGGAGTAGTGCCACAACAACCTCCAACAATGTTTAAGAGGTGGTTTTCTGCCATCTCTTTTACTACCTTTGCCATATAATTAGGTGTTTCATCGTATTCACCCATTTCATTAGGTAATCCTGCATTCGGATGCAAGCTAATGGGTGTATCTGATACTTTATTCAAAGAAACTAGATGAGGTCTCAACTGTTCAGCTCCTAAAGCACAATTAAAGCCTATTGAACAAGGGATTGCGTGCTTTACTGAGGACCAAAAAGCTTCAACGGTTTGACCTGAAAGAGTTCTACCTGAATTGTCTGAGATAGTTCCTGAAATCATTAAAGGTATTTTTGTTTGAATTTCTTCGCATTTATCAAGGTAAGCAAATATCCCAGCTTTTACATTTAAAGTGTCAAAGATGGTTTCAAACATCAAAAAATCTACTCCTCCATCTAATAATCCATCCATGCATTCTTTATAGGACTTAACTAATTGATCGAAAGATATATTTCTCATTGAAGGATCAGTAACATCGGGGGACATAGATGCTGAAGTATTGGTAGGACCAATTGAACCTATGATCCAAGCATCACTTTCTGATTCTTTAATAGCTTCCTTGGCAATCTTTGCTCCAGAGAGATTTAATTCGTAAGCTATATTTTCTAGGCCATAATCCTTTTGAGAAATAGAACTTGAATTAAACGTGTTTGTTTGAATAAAGTCTGACCCTTTGGAAAGATATGATTTATGTATTTCTTTTATAACTTCAGGCTGAGTAAGATTAAGGAGATCATTATTGCCTTTTAAATCTTGACCGTAATCAGTATAAAGATTGCCCCTAAAGTCTTCTTCAGTAAGATTTTTTGATTGAATTTCAGTTCCCATGGCCCCATCCATGACTAAAATTCTTTCCTTCAATATGCTTCTAAATTCAGAAACTTTCATAAAAATTTTATTATTTCTTTTATCTTAAAGTGAATTGTAAGTGTTTTAGCTATAAAATATAACGGATGTCATCTATAGAAATAACCAAATCAGCTGAAAGTTATCTATTAGAACTTCTTGAAAAACAAGAATCAGATACCATTGGCGTTAAAGTCTTTGTAAGCGAACCTGGTTCTCCAAGAGCCGAGACTTGTATTGCCTATTGCAAGGACGATGATGATATAAGTGAATATGAAATAAGAGAAGATCTTTCTTTTAAGCTTTTCCTAGAAAAAAAATCTTTGTCATTTATAGAAGGTGCAAAAGTTGATTATTCTCCAGATAAGTTCGGAGGGACTCTTACTATAAAAGCTCCAAACGCTAAGGTACCAAGTATTGGCGAGGACGCTTCTTTAGAAGAAAGAGTTAATTACCTTCTTTATACCGAAATTAATCCAAGCTTAGCCTCTCACGGAGGAGAGGTTTCTTTAGTAGAGATTACGAATGAGGAAACAGCTGTGCTTCAATTTGGAGGAGGGTGCCAAGGTTGTGGGATGGTAGATGTAACTCTAAAGCAGGGTGTTGAAAAAACCCTTATTGAGGAAATACCTGAACTTAAAGGTATTGCTGATGTAACTGATCATAGTTATAAAGAAAACGCTTATTACAAATAAAGAACTTTAGTTCTTTAATGTTTATAATTCTAAAATGGCTCAATTAAATGCGGATACTTGTTATATTTTTACAGATACTGAAACCACAGGCCTTGATATTAATTTCTCTCAAATTATTCAAGTTGGATCTTTACTGACAGACGAGAACCTAGTTGTTGAGAAGGAACACAATTTATCTTCTAAACTTTTACCTTGGGTAGTTCCCAGTCCTGAAGCATTCCTGGTACATAAAAGGCTACAGTGCTTGGATGATAATAGTCCCTCCCATTATGAAATGATGTTAGATCTTAGGAACGATTGGTTAGATTGGTCATCACAAAGAAATCCTGTTTTTGTTACCTATAATGGGCACAGATTTGATGAGGAGCTTTTTAGGAGACAATTTTATTGGTGCTTGCTGCCTTCCTATATTACTAATACGGGTGGAGCTACAAGATTAGATTTAATGTATACATTTCAAATCATTGCTAATTTTTTCCCTAACTCTCTTGTTATTCCTTCCAATCATGAGGATGAAATTAGTCTCAAGCTTACTGATTGGGCTGATTCCAATAATATATCATCTCTTAATGCACATGATGCATTAGGTGATTGTTATTTAATGGTTAATTTAGCCCGTCTAATTGCTGAAAAAGCCCCAGAGGTTTGGCGAAGTTCTTTAAGGGGGTCTTCAAAAGATGGCAATTTAAGGTTACTTCAATCTGAACCTTTTGCAATGATAGGTGAAGTAATCAGGAAAAAAAAGTTTACTTATCCAGTTACTTTTTGCGGACAAAATCAGAAGATGCAAAATGAAGTTGCGGCAGCTGATCTTTATTTTGATCCTGACGATTTAAACGAATTATCTGATTCTGAATTATTTGAACAAATCTCTACTGGTGGATCGGCTATAAAAAAAGTAAGAATTAATAAAAGTATTCCTTTAATAAGTTGTTTAGATATACCTTCTATTCAAGAAAGACTAGATATTCCTTTAAAGCAATTAGAAGAGAGAGCCTACAAAATAAGAAATAATACGAAATTACAAGCCAGAGTCAGTGAATTATTGACTAATAATCAAATCAAATATCCACCACCCAAATTTGTAGAACAGTCAGTTTACTCAGGCTTCCCATCAAATGAAGATGAGCTTTGGATGGAGAGATTCCATTCAACTCCTTGGGAGGAAAGGCATAAATTGATAGAAGGTTTTGTTGACTCAAGGTATAAAGAATTAGCAGAGAGACTCATTTGCTCGAGCAAAGTAAACAATATTTCTGATAATTCTTTAAAGAGATATAAGGCTTTTCTCGAACAAAGATTGTCTGATAAAGGACCTTGGTTGAACTTAAGTACGGCAAAACAAAAGATACAGAAGTTAATGGAAAATGAAGAAGATAAAGAAAAGGTAGAAATTTTAAAAACACTAGAGATCAAATTAGCTGAGATGTCTCTCTAGAGAATCTATTCCTTATCTCTCTCCCACAAACTAACTCTCAGGACTATCCCTAAGTATGGGTGGTCAATATAGTGGTATTCACTATATTTCATCTTAGTTTTTTGGTTTATTTCGAATTTATCTTTATACGTTTCCCTCTCAACTAAATTATTTTCTTCATTAGATATTATAGGCGTGAATTCTGTTGATCGAAAAATCCAATTAGAAAAGGAACTTACTTCTTCTCCAATAGACTTAAAAAAATTTATAAATTTATTTTCTACTTTAGTTATCTTCAATAAGCTATTGAAATTATAGAGAATTATAGAAGTATTATTTCCCTTTTTATCAGATTTTTCTGCCAATCTCATTCTGATTTCTGAGTGAAGAAATCTCTCTTTATAAAGCAGAAGTTCCCCGTGAACACTATTTAAAGAATTATCAGCTTGAATATAAACTGGACTAGCAAGTTCTTTATTAAATAAAGGCTGATACCAACTTCCATGAAATATAACTTCGTATTCTTTGTTAAGGTCTAATTTCCTAGCAAGTTTTTTAATTGGAAAGCCTTTATCATCAAGTAAAACAAAATATTCATAAGGTAGAAAAGGCTTACTTATAGTTAAGTTTTCACTTTTAGTTTCTTCAGTTTCTAAGTTTTCTTCTTCTTTGTTTCTAAATTTAATAGATTTAATAACTTGCTTGTTTGGAACTAAGCCTTCTTTGATAGACTGATTATCAACTAAAAAACTGGGAGACTCAGAAAGTTTTATTAAATCATTTGAATAGGTAAGATCATAAAGTTCAGGGAAACTTTCTTCTTTATCTCTCTCTTCTATATCCTTATGTAAAAAAATAATAAGATCAATTTTGTGTATAGGATAAAGGGAAGAGTCTTTAGAGAAAGCTTTAGATGCTATTAGGAGTTTTTCAGGCACAACCTCGTTGCCCATTAAAGAAGGACTAATTATTAATATTGCAATTAAAAATTTTTTCATTAAGAAGCCTTCTTTATAAAATTTATTTCTTTGTATATTTTTTTTATATTATCTTCAAAGTCTTCTCCCTTTTTCAATGTCTTATCTTTAGTTGAGTCTGAATAATTTATCTTTATCCCATCATTCGTAATCTTTATCTCTTTTATGCTATGAAGGGTAGCAAAAAGCGCAATCTCAGCTTCAAAAAAAAGAGCTTTTAATTCGGGAGGGAATAAACCAAACCTATTTATCATTTCTAGTTGTAAGTCTTTTAAATCTTTTAAAGATATGACGGAAGATATCTTGTTATACATAATAAGTCTCTGATTAATATCTGGAAGATAAGTTTCAGGAATATAGGAAGAAGCATTCAAATTAACTTCTATTTGCCTTTCCAATACGAAAGATTCTAATTTCCCTTTTTTTATTTGGTGAGTGGCTTTGTTCAATAATCGCATATACAAATCAAATCCTATAGATTCCATGATGCCACTTTGATTTTCTCCGAGTATCTCACCTGCGCCTCTGATCTCTAAATCTTTAATGGCTAACAAGAAACCTGCAGATAAGGAATCAGAATCTTGAAGAGCTTTAAGCCTAGACTCAGCATTTTTTCTTTTTGATATTCCTGCAGATTTTAAGAAATACGTAAATGCTTGCTTATTTCCTCTTCCTACTCTTCCTCTTAACTGGTGTAATTGAGCTAAGCCTAGTCTGTCTGCTTTTTCTACAATTAGTGTATTGGCATTACTTATATCTAGTCCGCTTTCAATAATGGTAGAGCAAACTAAAATATCAATTTCTCCATTTTGGAAAAGAACCATTCTTTTTTCAATTTCTCGCCCTTTTAATTGACCATGAACTATTTCTACTTTGTTATCTGGAAAAAATCCTTCTATCCTTTGTTTTCTATCTTCAACCAATCGAAGATCATTACATAGATAATAAACTTGTCCGCTTCTGAGTAGTTCTCTCTGAATACATTCTTTTATTAAGTTTTCATTAAAGCTGTATACAAATGTCCTTACTGATAACCTGTCTCTTGGAGCAGTAGCAATAATAGATAAATCTTTTAGTGTAGATAAAGCAAAATTTAGAGATCTGGGTATTGGTGTGGCAGAAAGATAGAGTAAATTAACGTCTTTTTTTAATTTCTTAATTTTTTCTTTCTGTCTAACACCAAATTTGTGTTCTTCATCAATTATTAATAACCCAAGATTATTAAAGTTAACTGATTTTTGAAGAAGAGAGTGTGTTCCAACAATAATGTCAATCTCTCCTTCTATAAGTTGAGATAAGATTTCCTTTCTTTTACGCGGATTTAAATCTCTACTAAGTTTTTCAATGATGATAGGTGTCTTAAAAAATCTTTTTTTAAAATTATCATAATGTTGTTGTGCCAATAAAGTAGTAGGAACCAAAATACAAGTTTGATTGCCATTAAAAGCAGTTATAAAAGAAGCCCTCATAGCCACCTCTGTTTTTCCAAAACCAACTTCTCCACAAACCAATCTATCCATAGGCATAGCTTGTTGAAGATCTATTTCTATTTCAGAAATAGTTCGAAATTGATCTACAGTTTCTACATAAGGGAATTGTTCGCAGAACTCCTTATACTCTTCTGCTGGAATTACATACTTAGTCCCTTTTTTTGAGTTTCTAGTTGCTTGAATATGTAGGAGTTCTGCTGCTGTATCAAAAGTTCTTTGGATAGCTGTAGATTTCTTTTTTTTCCATTTCTTTGATCCTAAAGCATCTAAACTAATATCTTCTGGTCCAAAGTACTTAGAAACAAGATGCATAGAATCAACAGGGACGTAGACTTTACTTTCATCTCTATATTCAATTTCAAGGCAATCATGGATGATATTATTAGATTTGATATTTTTGAGACCTTTATATCTTCCTATGCCGTGAAATAAGTGGACAACAAGATCATCAATTTCAGGCATTGTAGTAACGATCTGTTTATATTCAGAATCAAGTTGTTTCTTAAGTTGTACTACTTTATCCCTTTTATACTTTTCTACTTTAATCTGCTTTACTTTTCTCTTTTTTGTAAAGAGAGTGAATTCTTTTTTAGTTAAAAATAAATCTTGAGGATTAATTAAGGGTCTCTTTATATCGTATCTGTACTCTTCAAATCTTTCATTAATTAATTCTTGATATTTATCTAGCTCTTTTAAAGTATTTTGATCTAAGAATATTAGATTAAAATTTTTAAGATAATCTAAGGCGGTAGTCTTTTTATTGAAAAAAAACGGTAAGTACATCTCCGCTCCTTCTTCCGCCTTCCCTTGGGATAATTTTTTGAACATTTCGCTATCTTCTTCAAATACATCAAAAGAAGCTCTCCAATTTCTTTTAAAATTATTTATTCCATCCTTACTGAGTGAATACTCTTGTGGTGGAAGTGCCGAAAAAGTATCAATTTTCTTTGTCGTTAGCTGAGTAAGGGGACTAAATAATCTTAAAGATTCAATCTTATCCTCATAGATTTCTATTCTAATAGGATTTGTAGAACCAGTAGGAAAGATATCAATAACTACACCTCTAACTGAGAACTCTCCGACTTCACTAACAATTTCTTTTTTTTCATAGCCTGAATTCTCTAAAGACCTTAAGAAATTATTTCTTTTTAAAGTTTGTTTTGTTATCAAAGCTTCAACAGGTAAAAGATGGATTTTTGCAGGGCAGGGACTAATTAAAGCTTGAATGGAAGACACTAATAAAAATTTACCGGAAGCAAGAAGTTTAGAGAATACTTGCATTCTTTGACTCTTAATAAAGCTTGAAGGAGAAAAAAAATCATATGGCAGTGTCTCTGTATGAGGTAAAAAACAAACCTTACTCAACTTCCTTTCTTTCTTTAGTGTATCAAATACCAATTCAGCTAAAGATGTATTTGAAAGAACTATCAATGCACGTGAATTTTTTGTTAAACCCTCAGAAAATAACTGATCCTCTAAATTAATAACTTTATTGAGTTTATTTACCATTGCGACTAATACTTACTTATTTTGACATCAACTGCTGTGTGTATAATACGGCTTTATTTTAGAACGCGGATTAACATGGACTTAGTATTTTCTCAAGAAGATCTAGACTTTCAAGAAGAGATTAGAAGTTTTCTTACTTCTGAATACCCTTTAGATATAAAGGAAAGGCAAGATAATAGACTGCCATTTGAACCTGAGGACGTCATTAAATGGCAAAAAATATTAGCAAAAAAAGGATGGTTTGCTATAAATTGGCCTAAAAAAAATGGTGGAACCGACTGGTCTCCTACTAAAAAGTATATTCTCCAGAATGAATTAGCAGTTGCAAACACCCCTATAATCATCCCTTTTGGTGTAAGCATGTGTGGTCCCGTGGTCTATACTTTTGGGACAGATACACAAAAGAGGCAACATCTCCCTGGAATTTTGAACAGTGATGTTTGGTGGTGTCAAGGGTACTCAGAGCCTGGTTCAGGATCAGACTTAGCTTCTCTCCAAACTAAAGCTAAACTTCAGGGAGATAATTATATTGTTAATGGAACCAAGTCGTGGACGACTTTAGCCCAACACGCTGATTGGATTTTTTGCTTGGTTAGAACAGAAACCACGAACATTAAACAAGAGGGCATAAGTTTTCTTCTGTTAGATATGAAATCGCCAGGCGTCGAAGTTAAGCCAATAATTACTATAGATGGATCACATGAAGTTAATACCGTTCATTTTGACAATGTAAAGGTGCCTACAGAGAATCTTGTAGGAGTAGAAGGTCAAGGTTGGAAAATTGCAAAATTCCTGTTAAGGCATGAAAGGACAGGCATTGCAGGAATAGCAGCCTTAAAAAGAGAACTAAAAAGGCTAAAAGAAATTTGTGCTAACGTTATTTTGGGGGAAGGAAGTTTACTGGATGATCCTAGTTATAGAAGAAAATTAGAAGCGGCTGAGATAGAACTAAAGGCTACAGAGTTTACTGAATTAAGAACATTGTCTCAGATTTCATCTGGAGGGGCTCCTGGTCCTGAATCATCGATATTAAAAATTAAAGGCACTGAATTACAACAAACTATCTCTGAGCTATTTATAGAAATGTTAGCTTATTATTCCCATCCTTTTTTTAACGAAACTGAATTAGGCTCCAATGAGGCCGTAGGACCTGACTACGCAGGAGCTGCTATGCCACATTACTTAAATTTCAGAAAAGTATCTATATATGGGGGAAGTAATGAGATACAAAGAAACGTAATTGCAAAAGCAATATTAGGATTGTAGAAATGGATTTTAGTTTTAATGAGGAACAAACATTGATCCAACGTCAAGTGGCTCAATTCATTCAGAGAGATTATGAATGGGAAAAGCGCCAAGCTTTAGCTAAATCTGAATTAGGTTTCAGTTCAGAAAATTGGAAAATTTTTGCAGATTTGGGTTGGCTAGGGATATCGCTTTCAGAAGAATCAGGGGGATTTGGTGGAAGCGCACTTGAAACCATGATTATCATGGAAGAATTTGGCAAAGGTCTAGTTGTGGAACCATTTCTTGAAACAATTGTTTTATGTGCTGGATTAATTGATTCCTGTGGTAACAAAGATCAGAAAAGTGAAATCCTCAAAAAAGTTATTTCTGGAGAAATGCATCTAGCATTAGGTTTTGTAGAACCTCAAAGTAGATTTAATTTAGCAGACGTAATAACTGAAGCAAAAAAGAAAGGTGATGGTTTTGTGTTAAATGGTTTTAAGTCAGTTGTGATGAATGGTCCTAGTGCAAATAACATAATCATCTCTGCAAGAATATCAGGAAAGCAATCTGAAGAAGAAGGAATTTCTTTGTTTGTTGTTGATCCAAAGTTAGAAGGTGTGTCTTTAAGAAATTATCCTACAGTGGACGGAAGACGAGCTTCAGAAATTACTCTAGAAAATGTAGATGTTTCTTCTAGTTGTCTTTTAGCTGAAGAAGGAAAAGGGTTTAAAGAACTTGAAAAAGCTATTGATTCTGCAACTCTTGCTATCTGTGCAGAAGCAATTGGAGCTATGGAGGTACTCTATAAGACTACGGTTGAATACACTAAGATTCGAAAGCAGTTTGGTCAAGCTATAGGAAAATTTCAGGTTTTACAGCATCGTATGGTAGACATGTTTATGGAATATGAACAAAGTAAATCTCTTCTATATATGGCTACAATTAAGCAAGCAGAAAAAGCAGAGGATTCAAAGAAAGCTATTTCAGGACTAAAATATCAAGTTGGTAAGGCAGCAAAATTCATAGGTCAACAAGCCGTTCAGCTTCATGGTGGAATGGGTGTTACCGATGAGTTAAATGTTGGACATTTCTTTAAAAGATTAACTACCATTATTACTATATTTGGTAACACCGATTACCATTTAAAACGTTATTCTCAATTGTAATAATTTCATCATGGCTTCAGAACAACCAGACAAAAGAAAAAGAAAGAACCTTCCATTAGATACTTTTGGAGATTTCCAGTATCGCCAAGCATTGGCAGAAGAAATGCTGGCCTTGATTGGTCGTCTTTATAGAGAGAATGTACATTTAATGCTTTATGGGAAATTATTGGTTAATTTGTCTGTTTCTGAAATTATGCAGGCGCATAGATTCGTTAGAGAGACTGAGAATAATGAATTAAGTGAATTTGAAACCTACCAAGTTATTACAGCTCTTAATTCTCAAGAATTAGGACCTGCTGAAGTTGATATAGGCATAATAGCAGCAGCTTACTTATTTGATAGTAAGAAACTAAGTATTGAAGAATTTGTACTTGATTCTGTAAAAGATCTAGTAGGTAAGAAAGGATCAGTACTAGATAAACCACAAGATGTAGTTTTATATGGCTTTGGAAGGATAGGAAGGCTATTGACCAGATTGTTAATTGAAGATTCTGGTGGAGGAGACAATCTACGATTACGTGCCGTAGTAGTTAGAAAATCTGGCAATGACGATTTAATAAAAAGAGCAAATTTATTAAGAACAGATTCTGTTCATGGTCCTTTTAAAGGCACAGTAAGAGTTTCAGAAAAAGAAGAACAATTGATAATTAATGGCAGTGAGGTAAAAATTATTTACTCAAATGAGCCTGATTCTGTTGACTATAATCAATTAGGTATTAAAAAAGCCTTATTAATTGATAATACCGGTGTTTGGAGAGATAAAGAAGGTCTAATTAGACATCTCAAATGCAAAGGAATTGAAAAAGTTTTACTGACTGCACCTGCTAAAGGAAAAATTAAAAATATAGTTCACGGTATTAACAATCACACAATTAACTCAAATGATAAGATTTTAGGAGCAGCTTCTTGTACCACAAATGCAATAGCTCCAGTGCTTAAAGTCATGAATGATGAGTATCAAATTATTTCTGGTCATATAGAGACAGTTCATTCTTACACTAATGATCAGAATCTACTTGATAATTTCCATAAGAAATCTAGAAGAGGTAGGAGTGCAGCTCTTAATCTGGTCATAACTGAAACAGGTGCAGGCGAAGCTGTTGGTCAAGTTCTGCCAGAATTAAAAGGGAAATTAACAGCTAATGCAATAAGAGTTCCTACACCCAATGTATCTCTAGCTATCATGAAACTGCACCTGAGGAAAAAATCTGATTCCTTTGAACTAAATAATTTCCTTAGACAAATTGCTTTTCATTCCTCTTATAAAGATCAGATAGATTTCACCAATTCTAGTGAAATCGTTTCCTCAGACTTTGTTGGAAATAGATATGCGGGAATTATTGATTCAGCTGCAACCATTTGTCATGGCAATAACTCTATTCTTTATGTTTGGTACGACAACGAATTTGGGTATACGGTCCAGTTGTTAGGATTGGCTAAAGAGATGGTTGGACTGACCTATGAAAGATATCCTAAATATCAATAATCTCCCTAGTAAAGTAAGTCCTTCAACACTATAATACGCGCGGATTTTACTGCTCCTTAGGAATTTAGGTTCACCTCAAATTTTGAGAGGGAATGATAGAAATAAAAAAAGGTTTAGATATTCCTATTTCCGGTTCTTCCGAACACAAGATTACTGACTTTAAAAAACCTCGTTCTGTTGCATTAATTGGCTCAGATTATCATGGTCTAAAACCTGCTATGCTGGTTAAAGAAGGTGATGATGTAAAAATAGGACAACCTTTGTTTGAGGACAAAGCAAATTTAGGTGTGCTATTTACCTCTCCTGCTGGCGGTGTGATTGAATCTATTAATAGAGGAGAGAGGAGGGCTTTACAATCTGTTGTAATAGAATTAGATCAGAATGAAGAGAAAGTTGCTTTTGATTCAATTAAAACTACAGACTTTTCTAATCATACTTCTAATTCTATTAGAGAAAGCTTAATAAATTCTGGTCTTTGGACCTCTTTTAGAACCAGGCCATACAGTAGAATTCCTTCTGTTTCTTCAAATCCAGTAGCAATTTTTTTAAATTGCATGGATACAAATCCTCTTGCAATGGATCCAGAAATAGTTATCTCCTCAAATATAGAAGATTTTGAACTTGGAATTTCAGCTATAAAGCTCTTGTCTGACTGTCCTATTCATATCTGTACAAAAGAAAAAAGTACTCTAAATATTCAATTGCAAGACAGAGTCAACAAACATACTTTTGCAGGACCTCACCCTTCAGGTTTGGTTGGAACTCATATGCATTTCATTTCTCCTGCTTCATTGAGCAATATTAACTGGCATCTTAGCTATTCTGACGTAATTTTAATTGGATCTTTTTTTAAAACGGGAAAGATACCTACGACTACCTATGTATGTTTATCAGGTCCGAAAATTAACCATCCGAGAATTATCTCGACCAGAATAGGAGCTTGTATTGATGAAATTTGTGCGGGAGAATTAAATCAATCTGATAATAGGATCGTAAGCGGATCTTTAATAAATGGAAGAGAGGCAACCGGGCCTTATTCTTATTTAGGTAAATACCATAATCAAATTTGTGTTATAGAAGAACCCAGTTCTTCTGACAGAGAATTATTTGATTGGGCGTTATTGGGAAGGAATAAATTTTCTAAACTAGGCATTTTTATTACTTCCTTATTTAAAAATAAAAAATTTGATATTAAGGCAAGTATGTACGGTCCAGATAGATCTATCCTTCCTTTAGGAGTTTATGAAGAAGTCTTTCCTTTAAATTTGCTCGTAACACTTTTACTAAGACAACTAGCCGTTGGTGACACGGAAGAGCTACAGTCTTTGGGTGTTTTAGAATTAGATGAAGAAGACTTAGCTCTTTGTAGTTTTGTTTGTCCTTCTAAACATGACTTTGGTCGTTTATTAAGAGAAAGGTTAACTACTATAGAGACCGAAGGTTAGTTGAAATGGATAGATTACGAAAAGTTTTTGATGATTTAAAACCTTCCTTCTCTTCAGGTGGAACATTTGAAAGATGGTCGGCTATTTTCGATGTAGTTGAAAATTTCTTTTATTCCTCTAGTAGAAGGACTTTTGGTTTGTTGCATATTCGGGATGCTTCACATGTACAAAGAGTAATGGTCACGGTGATGGTTGCCACACTCCCAGCATTGTTTTATGGCATGTATAACATAGGTTTTCAAGCCCTTTCAGGTGCAGTGGAAGGAGGGGGAAAATTTACAGAAGATTGGCATTTCATCTTTATCAATTTAGTTTGTAACTATGATCCAAATAGTTTTGTAGATTGTTTTTGGTTTGGCGCATGTTATTTTTTACCAATTTATGCAGTCACTTTTGTCGTAGCAATAATATGGGAAATGATATTTGCTACTGTAAGAGGTCATGAGATCAGCGAAGGCGCTTTCGTTACTACTATTCTTTTTGCTCTTTGCTGCCCACCAGACGTCCCCCTTTGGCAAGTCGCAATAGGAATAAGTTTTGGAATAGTCATAGGAAAAGAAATTTTTGGTGGAACGGGGAAAAATTTTCTAAATCCCGCCTTAACGGGCAGAGTCTTTCTATATTTTGCTTACCCATCTTATTGGTCAGGTGATTCAGTTTGGGTTGCCTTGGATGGTTTTAGTTCTCCTACTATTTTAGGCATTGGTGCTCAGGAAGGCTTAAACGGTATTCAGTCTAGCTATTCTTGGATGGAAGCCTTTGTAGGAAGCATTCCAGGTTCTTCTGGAGAGACATCAACACTTTTTATTTTATTAGGTCTTTTCTTACTCTTGTGGACAAGGGTAGCTTCGTGGAGGGTAGTTCTTGGAGTTCTTTTAGGCACTTTAATTACTAGTTCTGTATTTAACCTTATAGATTCAGACACTAATCTAATGTTCAATGTAACCTTCCTTTGGCATATCATTATAGGAGGTTATGCATTTGGTTTAGTTTTTATGGCTGTTGAGCCTGTTACTGGTTCACATACAAATCCAGGAAGGTGGATTTATGGTGTTCTCATAGGAATTATGGTGGTGCTGATAAGAGTAGTTAATCCAGTTTTTGCTGAGGGAATGATGTTGGCAATTCTATTTGCGAACCTTTTTTCACCTTTAATAGATCATTACGTTAAAGAATCCCATATTAAAAGAAGATTAAAGCAACAAGTAAATTTATGAATAAGAACGACACTTTATTAAAAACATTATTTGTAGGAATATCTGTCTGCTTATTTTGTTCAATAATAATTTCGACAGCGGCGGTAGAGTTAAGAGGTTTACAGCAACAAAATAAGCTCAAAGATCAACAGTCTAAGATACTTTCTTCAGCAGGACTATTAACAAATAAAACAAGCGTGAGTGAGTTGTTCTCATCAATTGAAGAGAAAATCATTAACCTTGAAACAGGTGAATATGAAGATTCTCTGGACCCTAATACTTTTAATGGACGGCTTTTTGAATCACAAGATTATTCAAAAGACCTTACCACTTCTATAGTTTTAAGTAGCAAAAAAGTATTAACATCAAAAACAAGAGAGAATTTTGCAAAAATCTATTTTTACAAAGAAGGGGGTCAAATAAAGGCCATTGTTCTTCCTGTTAGAGGCCTAGGCTTGTGGGGAACTCTTTATGGTTATTTGGCCATTGAACCTGATCTAGAGACAATAATAGGTTTGGAATATCATACTCACAAAGAAACTCCTGGTTTGGGAGCTGAAGTGGACAACCCCAGATGGAAGTCGTTGTGGAAAGGCAAAAAAATATACTCTCAATCAGGGGAAGTAAAAATATCGGTAATAAAAGGATTAGTTGATCCTGATTCTTCAGAAGCAGATTATCAAATTGATGGCCTCTCTGGAGCTACGATAACCAGCACAGGAGTAAGTAACATGCTTTCTTTCTGGTTAGGGGATTTAGGTTATGGGAAATTCTTAAAAAAACTAAAAAAAGAGTTAGAAGAAAAGGAGATTTTTAATGTCTAAAACTAGAGAAGTTCTTTTAAATCCTATCTTTAATGATAATCCTATTGCTCTTCAAATTTTGGGCATATGTTCTGCTTTAGCTGTTACTTCAAATTTATACGTAACTCTCATAATGTGCGTAGCCTTAACCTCAGTGGTGAGTTTATCCAATCTATTCGTATCAATAATTAGGCACCACATTCCTACGAATGTAAGGATGATTATTCAAATGACCATAGTCGCCTCTTTGGTCATCCTTGTCGACGAACTACTAAAGGCATATGACTATGAAAGTAGTAAAACTCTGAGTGTATTTGTAGGTTTAATTATTACTAATTGCATAGTTATGGGAAGAGCGGAAGGCTTCGCTATGCAAAATTCTCCTTGGCCAAGTTTTCTTGACGGTTTGGGTAATGGAATTGGCTACAGTTTAATTTTAATTATAGTTGCTACAATCAGAGAATTTTTTGGATCGGGATCTTTTTTTGGATATGAAATCTTGGTTCTCGTTCAAAACGGTGGTTGGTATCCTGGTAATAATTTTGCGCTTTTACCTTTAAGTTCCTTTTTTATAATTGGAGTCTTTATATGGCTGCTAAGAAGCTGGAAGACAGGACAGATAGAAGAGCCAGAATACAGAATAGCAAGGAATAATTTAGAAACAAAAGAAGTAAAACCAAGGATCTAAGAAATGTTTGAATACTATCTAAATTTATTTATCTCAGCAGTTTTTATCGAAAATATTGCTTTGGCATATTTTCTAGGCATGTGCACTTTCTTAGCTATCTCAAAAAAGATTAAAGCTGCAGCAGGTTTAGGAGTGACAGTAATTGTTGTATTAACCATAACTGTACCTATTAATAATTTTATCTATATATATTTTCTGAAAGAAGGTGCCCTTGAATGGGCTGGGTTACCAAACAGTAATTTAGAGTTTGTAGGTCTTATGTGTTACATAGGTATTATTGCTGCTGTCATTCAAATATTAGAAATGTTTCTTGATAAATTCATACCAACCTTATACAACGCTTTGGGATCTTTCTTACCTCTTATTACTGTCAACTGCGCGATCTTAGGCGCTTCTCTATTTATGGTAGAGAGGAGTTATCTATTTGTAGAAAGTGTAGTTTATGGATTTGGGGCTGGAGTCGGCTGGGCATTAGCTATATTGGCTTTAGCTGGTATTAGGGAAAGACTTAAATATGCAGACATTCCAGAAGGTCTTCAAGGTCTGGGTATTACTTTTATAACAGTTGGTCTCATGTGTTTTGGATTCATGTCATTTGGTGGAATTGTTTTGTAGTCATGATTGATTTTCAAAACGATATATTTTTAGGCGTAATAGCTTTTACAGCGGCAGTTAACTTTATGGTAATAATAATTTTATTCTCAAGAAAATTTTTAGTTGCTACTGGGAATATTAAAATAGAATTAAATAATAATCCTGATAGAACTTTGAATGTTTCAGCTGGAGGAAAGTTACTTCAAGCTTTAGCTAGTCAAGATATGTTTCTTTCTTCTGCCTGTGGAGGAAAAGGAACCTGCGCGCAATGTAAATGTTTAATCTCAGAGGGAGGAGGTTCAATTCTTCCTACCGAAGAAAATTATTTTACAAATCGAGAAAAAAAAGAAGGCTGGAGACTCTCCTGTCAGGTTCCTGTAAAAGATAATATGAAAATACAAGTTCCTGATGAAGTTTTTGGTGCTAGAAAATGGGTATGTGAAGTAATTTCTAATGAAAATGTTGCTACATTTATTAAAGAACTCATAATTAAATTACCTGAAGATGAAGAAATAACTTTTAGGGCAGGTGGATATGTGCAAATGGAAATACCACCTTGCCAGATAGATTTTGAGAATTTTGATATAGCTGAAAAATATCATAAAGATTTAGAAAGATTTAATTTTTGGAATAACTCTATTTCTATTAAGGAGGATGTAATAAGAGCTTATTCAATGGCAAGTTATCCAGAAGAGAAGGGCGTAATGAAGTTTAATGTAAGAATAGAACTTCCGCCTCCTGGAACTGATTTTCCTCCTGGAGAAATGACTTCCTACCTCTTTAACTTAAAACCTAGAGATAAATTAACTATATTTGGCCCTTTTGGAGATTTCTATGCAAATGAAAGTGATGCTGAAATGATTTTTATAGGCGGAGGGGCGGGTATGGCCCCCATGAGATCCCATATTTTTGATCAATTATTACGACTTAACAGTAGAAGAAAGATCACTTTCTACTATGGTGCAAGGAGTCTTAAAGAAGTGTTTTATCAAGATGAGTACGATGAACTAGCTAGAAAATACGACAATTTTGAATGGACTCTGGCCTTAGATAGCCCTCAACCTGAGGATAATTGGAATGGACCAACAGGTTTCATACACCAAGTTATACTTGACGGGTATTTAAGTGCACATCCGGCTCCTGAAGACTGTGAGTACTATATGTGCGGACCTCCAGCCATGATGGATGCTGTATTTGGCATGCTGGACGATTTGGGTGTTGAACCTGAAGATATCAGATTTGATGACTTTAGTATCTGACCTATTGAGAGCACGAAATAAGAGATCTTACTTTCTTGTTTTCTTTCTTTCCTTAGCCCTCATACTCTTAGTTACATTCTTAACCTACGAAAATAAGACTTTAAATTTTAAAGGGGAGGTAATGGGAACTTCCTATAAAGTTATTCTTGTAGATTTTGAGGATAGCAGCATAGAAAAGGATATCTTTAATGTACTCAACTCAGTAAACCTAGAGATGTCGACTTACATTAATTCATCTTCTATTTCATATCTAAATGCCACAAATATTAATGAGTGGATCAATGTTTCAAATAATTTTATAGAAGTGGCATTATTTTCACAGGAAACCTGCTTATCTACAGGCGGTTCTTTTGATATTAGTGTTGGCCATTTAGTTAATTATTATGGATTTGGTCCACCGGAGCTATCTAATTCATACGATACTGGTCTGTTAGAAGGATTAAAAAAAGAAGTAAATTGTTTCTCGTTTGAAGTGGATCCTAAAGAGAAAAGAATAAAACGTACACAAAATGTTTATTTAGATATGTCGGCAGTAGCTAAGGGTTACGCTATTGATCTTCTATCTAAATATTTAGATTCTAAGTCAATTAATTCCTATCTAATTGAATTAGGCGGTGAGGTTAAATTTAAAGGCCATAAATCTTCTTCAGAGCCATGGGTTGTAGGAATAGAAAATCCAGGTTCCATTAACACTCCTCTTATAACTTTATCTTCAAGAGACAACAAAGATTTATCTCTAGCTACTTCAGGTGAATACAGAAATTTTAAAAATAAAGATGGATTAATAGTTTCTCATACTATTGACCCATCTACCTTTAAGCCTTTAAAGAAAAAGCATGTGTCAGTAAGTGTTTTAGCAGAAAATACTATGAAAGCAGATGCTTTGGCTACGGCTTTGAATGTTATGGGTCCCGACCAAGGTTTAAAGTATTCAAATATTCATAAAATAAGAACTGTTTATATTTTAAAAGAAAATGAAAATTATATTGTGAAGACTTCTAAATGGTTTTGAAGAAGATTAAAATTTAAACATGAGTACAATACTTATTACATTTAGTATTCTCTTATTGATATTTTTATCTATGTCTATAGGTGTAATATTTGGTAGGAAACCGATAGCAGGTTCATGTGGTGGATTAAAAGCATTGGGAGACGGTGGAGACTGCGAAATTTGCGGTGGCGATCCAGCTAAGTGTAAGTAAAGAAACTGGTTTTCTTAGCTAGAACTGATTCATAGTATTGCCTTTACCTCCTGCAAGAAGAGCATTGTCACCAGAAAAATATTCTTTATGCTTATCGCCTATAGTAGTTCCTGCTAAATCTTGATGTTTAACAGAGGCTTGATCCCTTCTAATTTCTTTTCTTTGGATTTCTTTGACATAAGCTAACATTCCCTTTTCTCCGAAATAGCCTTCTGCTAAAACATGAGTACCAAGAGCGGTATCATGATAGGTAGGAAGAGTTATAAGGTGGTGAAAAATTCCTGCTTCTCTTGACGCATCTTTCTGGAACTCTTTTATCAATTCATCGGCTTCTAGAGATAGTGCTGACTTATCAAACTTTTCATCCATTAACGCTTTTGGTTCTTTTGCTGGATTAGGATACTTAGATACGTCTTTGCCAGACTCTAACCACTTTGCATAAACTTGCTCTCTAAAAGCTAACGTCCAATTGAAAGAAGGGGAGTTGTTATAGACAAGTTTTGCCTGAGGGTGAAGTTTTCTAATTTCATTTACCATATCAGCTATTTGTTTGAGATTAGGTGTCCCTGTTTCAATCCATAAAAGATCAGCTCCGGATTCTAGGCTGGTTATACAATCTAGTATGACTCTATCTACCCCAGTATCTTTCTTAAAAGCATATAATCCATTCTCAAGTCTTACCGGTTTAACTAGTCTACCGTCTTGCTGAATAGCTATATCATTTTGATTTAATTCCTTCAAATCAGCTATTTCTTCAGTTTCTAGGAAATGGTTATATCTACTTGCAATATCTCCAGGCTCGCTTGATACAGGAATCTTTTGAGTTAATCCGGCTCCTAGGGAATCTGTTCTAGCAACTATCAATCCATTTTCTACTCCTAACTCTACGTAAGCGTATCTAATGGCGTTAATTTTAGATAAGAAATCCTCATGTGGGACTGTAACTTTTCCAGCTTGGTGACCGCATTGCTTTACATCAGAAACTTGATTTTCAATTTGTATACAACCTGCACCCGCTTCAATCATTTTCTTGGCTAGCAAATAAGTTGCCTCTTCGTTTCCAAAACCTGCATCAATATCAGCAATTAGGGGGACAACGTGAGTTTCAAAATTATCAATCTTTTGAATGATTTTGTCTTCGTTTTCTCCTTTTTTTCGAGCCTCGTCTAACTCTATAAATAGGTGTTGTAATTCGCTAGCATCTGCTTGTTTTAAGAAGGTGTAAATTTCATTAATTAACGAGGGTACTGCAGTCTTCTCATGCATGCTTTGATCTGGAAGAGGTCCAAATTCTGATCTCAAGGCTGCTACCATCCATCCGCTAAGGTATACGTAACTTTTTGCAGTTGTTTTTTGATACTTCTTAACTGCCATGACCATCTGTTGGGCAATAAAACCATGCCAACAACCTAGTGATTGCGTATATTTGGAAGGGTCTTTGTCATATTCTTTCATATCAGCATGCATTATATTTGAAGTATATTTAGCTATCTCTAGACCTGTTGAAAATCTATTTTGTAGTCTCATTCTTGCTGCATGTTCAGGGTCTATTCCACCTAGAGTTGAGCCTTTGTCATCTTTTAGACTTTTGAGTTCTTTTATGAGTTCTTTATATTTAGTCATGTCTTTAGGGTCTTTGTTGTAAAAGTTTTACACCGCTATAAAATTTATTGTTTTTTAATAACTTATAACCAGAAAGATGAGGATTTTAACTAAGACAAAGAATAAATCAATAAAAGGGTCCTAGCTAAGGTTTTAAATACCTTTGGCTAGCTTCTTGGCTAAACCTAAATATGTTGAAGGAGTGAGTGATAGAAGTTTATTTTTTTCATGAGCAGGTACATCTAGAGCTTGAATAATTGAGTGTATTTCTTTTTTTGTAATCTTTTTTCCTCTAGCAGCTTCCTTTATCATTTCATATCCTCCTTTGACTCCATATTTTCTCATAATGGTTTGGATTGCTTCTGTAAGGATTTCCCAGGAGTTATCTAAATTATGTTTAATTACTTTTCGATTTATTTCAAGTTTGTTAAGTCCTTTCACCAATGAAGTCATAGCTATTAAAGTGTAGGAAAAACAAATACCTATATTTCTCATGGAAGTTGAATCAGATAAGTCTCTTTGCCACCTTGAAACAGTTATCTTAGAAGCTAAATGATGAAACATTGAGTTAGCCATACCTAGGTT
Source organism: SAR86 cluster bacterium (assembly GCA_022447065.1). Classification (GTDB taxonomy): domain Bacteria; phylum Pseudomonadota; class Gammaproteobacteria; order Magnimaribacterales; family Magnimaribacteraceae; genus AEGEAN-183. Next base: position 45,331 of record JAKUUM010000013.1, read on the forward strand.
ACCTTCTGCATTCTCAAAGTCTATTGGATTAATTTTATGAGGCATTGTAGAAGAACCCACTTCTTTATTACTGAAAGTTTGTGAAAAATAATCAAGAGAGATATAGCCCCATAAATCTCTAGAAAGATCTAACAAAACATTATTCAATCGTCCGTGGGCGTGAAATAGCTTTGCCATATTGTCCTTAGGTTCAACTTGAGTGGTATAAGGGGACCAATCTAGGTTTAAATTTTGAACAAAGGTTTTGGATATCTTTTCCCAATTGACTTTAGGGTATGCTACTAAATGAGCATTATAGTTCCCTACAGCTCCGTTCATTTTTCCACTTAATCTCGTATCAACTATGTCCCTAGTTATACGGTCAATTCTAGAAGAAAAATTGGCTAATTCCTTTCCCACAGTAGTAGGAGTTGCTGCTTGGCCATGTGTTCTAGATAACATGGGAATGCTTGCATAAAGATGAGCTTTTCTTTTTAAAAGAGCATTTAAATTCTTGGTATGAGATGAAATTAAAAGTTTAGAAGCATCTCTAACCATTAAGGCATATGAAATGTTATTAATGTCTTCAGAAGTACAACAGAAGTGTATGAACTCAGACAATCCGCTTAGTTGTTTTGATTCGGAAAGTTTGTTCTTTAAATAGTATTCAACTGCTTTTACATCATGGTTAGTTTTTTTCTCAATATTCTTTACCTTCTTGGCTTCTTTTAAATTGAATTCATTATGTATAGCTCTAAGAGAGTTCGCAGAGGTTTTTGTTAATTTAGGCAATTCTTTAATATTTAACTGGCATGAAAGATGAATAAACCACTCTATTTCAACGAAAATTCGATACTTAATAAGTCCATACTCACTAAATATGTCTTGAAGCTCTGTTACAAGCTTAGAGTATCTTCCATCAATAGGAGAAATCGAAGATAAATCTGAAAATTTCATTTTTTGAATTCGGGATTATAACTTATGAACAACTATACTTGCGTTCTCATTGGCCAGGAAGCAAACTGTTAATAATGAATAAATTATATTTATCTTTAATAATTATTTTCTTTAATTTCTCTCCAATTACCTATGCCACAACAGTTATTCATGCCGGTTTATTAATAGACGGAGAAAGTTCTGTCCCATCATCAGAAATGAGTATTGTTATTGAAGGTTCTAAAATTGAGTCTATTGAGGTAGGTTTTATCACGCCAGATTCCGATGATAAGTATATAGATTTAAGCGGTTATACAGTTTTACCAGGTTTAATAGACATGCATGTTCACCTTGGCTCTGAATACAACAAAAATTCTTTCCAAGAAAAAATAACCTTAAACTCAGGTGACTATGCAATTAGAGCAGTGGCAAATGCAGAAAAGACTCTTAAAGCAGGATTTACTACTGTTAGAAATTTAGGAGACAGCGATGGGGTAACCATTAGTTTAAGAAATGCTATTAAGAAGGGAATTGTTTCGGGACCTCGAATTTTTTCTTCTGGAACAACCATTGCTTCTTCTGGAGGCCATGGAGACTCCACAAACTCATTGAACAAATCATTAACCTCAGATCCTGGGCCAGCCAGAGGAATAGTAAACAATGTAGATGATGCTTCAAAAGCAGTTAGGTACAGATATAAGGAAGGTGCAGATTTAATTAAAATCACAGCTACAGGAGGAGTTTTAAGTAATGCTAAACATAGTCAAAATCCACAACTAACAGAAGAAGAAATAACTCGAATAGTTAACATAGCTAATGATTATGGTTTCAAGGTTGCAGCACATGCCCATGGAGCTGAAGGCATAAAAAGAGCTGTTAGATCTGGAGTTCATTCTATTGAACATGGATCCTTAATGGATGTAGAAGGTATGAAATTGATGAGAGAAAGAGGAACTTATTATGTACCTACTATAATTGCCGGTTTATGGGTTTCTGAAAAGGCTAAAGAAAAAGATTTTTTTCCTGAATTAGTTAGACCTAAGGCTGCTGAAATAGGACCAAAAATTAAAGACACTTTTGGCAGAGCTTACCAAGCGGGTGTAAAAATAGCTTTTGGCACTGACACTGGTGTTTCAGAACATGGGAAAAACGCAGCTGAGTTTAGACATATGGTTGAAGCTGGAATGCCTCCTATGAAAGCTATACAGTCTGCCACATTAGAAGCTGCTAAATTACTTGGAGAACAGCATAATCTAGGAAGCCTCATAAGAGGCAAAACCGCTGATATTATTGCAGTAAGCGGAAATCCATTAGAAGATATTTCAATTTTAGAAGAAGTTGATTTTGTAATGAAAGAAGGAGAGGTTTATAAAAGTCCTTAAGAAATATTTTGAATTTCACCTCCCCCTAAGCACACTTCATCTTGATAAATAACTACAGATTGACCTGGAGTGACTGCTCTTTGAGGCTGAACAAATTTTATTTTTAATTTGTTATTCATTATTTCTATTTGACAGTCTTGATCTTCTTGTCTATATCTAATTTTAGCCTTGCCAGAAAACTTTTTGTTTTCAATTGGATTAACTAGCTCTAGGTTTCTAGTATCTAGCTTGCTAGACATTAGAAGAGGGTGATTAATTCCTTGCACAGCAATTAAAATATTATTAGCTAAATCTTTTTTCGCAACATACCAAGCTGAATTAGTTGAGTTTTTCATCCCACCTATACCTAAGCCTTGTCTTTGTCCTAGTGTATAAAAGGGTAAGCCTTTATGTTCTCCTATTTCCGTTCCATATTCGTCTAGGATTTTGCCTGGATTGTGTGACAAATAGTTATTTAAGAACTCGGGAAAAGGCCTTTCGCCAATAAAACATATTCCAGTGCTGTCTTTCTTACCACTGGTTATCAATCCTTCTTTCTTTGCTATTTTCCTAACCTCAGTTTTTTTAAGTTTACCTAAAGGAAATATTGACCTTGCTAAAGCTTCTTCTCTGACTGAATGTAAGAAATAGCTTTGATCTTTTTTTTTATCTTTCCCTTTTAAAAGGCTTGTTGAGCCTTTAGATGTTTTATTTCTAACGTAGTGGCCAGTTGCAATAAAGTCATATTCTTTTTCCATCGCGTAATTAAAAAAGCTATCAAATTTAATTTCTTTATTGCATAAAATGTCAGGGTTTGGAGTTCTTCCTAACTCTAATTCTTTAAGAAAATAATTAAAAACTTTATTCTTGTATTCTTCAGAGAAATTAACTTCACTTAAATTAATCTTAATTTGATCAGCTACAAAAACTGCATCCATGAAGTCTTCTTTAACACTGCAATAAGGAGATCCGTCATCGTCTTCCCAATTTTTCATAAACAGAGCATCAACCTGATAGCCTTCACTTTTTAAAATCAAAGCAGCCACAGAAGAGTCCACTCCGCCAGATAGTCCCAGAAGCACTTTAGCTTTACTCATTTTGAGGTGTTTCAATTAGATTTAGGGTTTATATGCTATATAATTCTGGTCCCGCTCACAAAATTAATCGCAAAAAGATGGAATTTAAACATATTAAAGAACCTAAAGATGGGTTAAAAATTCACTTTGACTCAACTGGTAAATTAATTGTTCCCAATAATCCCATCATTCTCTTTATTGAAGGAGATGGAATTGGTTCTGACATTACTCCCGTGATGATGAATGTAGTCAATAATGCCGTATCTAAAGCTTATGGAGATGATAACAAAATAGCCTGGATGGAAATATATTGTGGAGAAAAATCTGTTAAAGTTTATGGTGAAGGTAACTGGCTTCCTTCTGAAACTCTTTTAGCCTTAGAGGCCTATCTTGTTGGAATTAAAGGTCCTTTAACAACTCCAGTTGGTGGTGGATTTAGATCCTTAAATGTAACTTTAAGGCAAGAACTTGATCTGTATGTTTGCCAAAGACCGATAAGATATTTTGAAGGAGTTCCTAGTCCTGTTGTTCATCCTGAAAAAACAGATATGGTTATTTTCAGGGAGAATTCTGAAGATATTTACGCTGGAATTGAGTGGGAAGCTAATTCTGAAGAAGCTAAGAAATTAATTAATTTTTTAATAAATGAAATGGGGGTTACAAAGATTAGATTTCCAGATAATTGTGGAATTGGTATAAAACCGGTCTCAAAGGAGGGCACCCAAAGATTAGTTGATAAAGCAATCCAATATGCAATAAATAATGATAGAAGCTCAGTTACATTGGTACATAAAGGCAATATCATGAAATACACTGAAGGCTCATTTAAAGATTGGGGTTACCAGTTAGTTATTGAAAAATACGGAGCAGTAGAAATAGATGGCGGACCTTGGCTTGCTGTAAAAAATCCAATTACTAAAAGGGATATTATTATCAAAGATGTAATTACGGATTCTTTTCTTCAACAAATACTAACTAGACCAGACGAATATAGCGTTATAGCAACTTTAAATCTTAATGGAGATTACATATCAGATGCTTTAGCTGCAGAAGTGGGAGGGATAGGGATTTCCCCGGGAGCTAATCTAGGAGATAAGGTAGCTTTGTTTGAAGCTACTCATGGAACTGCCCCTAAATATACAGGTCTAAATAAAGTAAACCCGGGCTCACTAATTCTTTCAGCAGAAATGATGTTGAGATATATAGGCTGGACAGAGGCAGCTGATCTCATAATAAAAGGTCTTTCAGAAACTATTAAGAATAAAACGGTAACCTACGATTTTGAACGTTTAATGAGCGGAGCAAGTCTTGTTAAATGTTCTGAGTTTGGAGAAGCAATTATTGATAATATGGACTAATGTTCATCAGAAAAATATTCTCTGCAATAAATTCAGACCCCGAAGATGATCTAGAAGATAATGGAACTGCTGTTGCAGTAGCGACAGCTAAGCCAAAATTAAAGAAACCGCCTCTTTATAGAGTTATTATTTTTAATGATGATTTCACGCCGATGGAATTTGTTGTTTATGTACTACAAATTTTTTTTGGAATAGATGGAGACAAAGCTACCCAAATTATGTTAGAAGTACATACACATGGTAAAGGAGTTTGCGGTATATTTACTAAAGAGGTAGCAGAGACTAAATCTTCACAAGTAAATAATTTTGCTAAAGAAAGCGAACATCCTTTAATTAGTGAAATTGAACCAGTGGATGAAGAATAGTGTTAGATAATGAGTTAGAGAAAAATCTCAATGATGCCTTTAAATTGGCTCATAAGAAAAAGCATGAGTTTGTAACCTTAGAACACCTTTTCTTATCACTTTTAGAAAATAAAGAAGCAATAGAAGTTTTAAAATATTGTGGAGCAGACTTAAAAGCGCTTCAAGAAAATCTTGAGTCTTTTATATCTAAAACTACACCAATTATTCAGAAAGACGAAGATCAGGAGATTCAACCAACTTTAGGGTTCCAAAGGGTTCTTCAAAGAGCTGTTTTTCATGTGCAATCTTCAGGCAAGAAAGAAGTTGACGGAGCTAATTTATTAGTTGCCATTTTTAGTGAAAAAGAAAGCCACAGTGTTTATTTATTAGAACAAGAAGGCATAACTAGATTAGATGTAGTTAGCTATATAAGCCATGGGAAAAATGATGAAGAATTTGAAGAAGAATCCATATCAGAGGGAGTTAGTAAAGAATCCCCTAAACACAGTTCAGCTCTTGAAGCTTTCACTTTAAATCTAAATGAAGAGGCTAAAAATGGAAGGATAGACCCCTTAATTGGTAGGAAAGAAGAGGTGGAAAGGATAATTCAGGTCTTGGCTAGAAGAAACAAGAATAACCCTTTGCTTGTCGGAGAATCAGGTGTTGGAAAAACAGCTATTGCAGAAGGTATAGCTAGACTAATAGTTGAGAATAAAGTACCTGAGTTGATAAAAAACAGCACAGTTTATTGTATGGATATGGGGGCACTTTTGGCGGGTACTAAATATAGAGGGGATTTTGAAAAGCGATTAAAACTAGTGTTAAAAGAATTAGAAGAAAGTGAACATTCAATTCTCTTTATAGATGAGATTCACACGATTATTGGGGCCGGAGCAACTTCTGGGGGAGTTATGGATGCTTCAAACCTTCTAAAGCCTGCTTTAGCAAAGAATAGTTTACGCTTTATAGGATCTACAACTTATAAAGAATATAGAGGCATATTTGAAAAGGATAGGGCGCTTTCACGAAGATTCCAGAAAATTGAGGTTCTAGAGCCATCTGTAAATGAGACCATTAAAATTCTTAAAGGTTTGAAAACTAGATTTGAAAATCATCATAGTATTAAGTATACAGAAAACGCTCTAAAAGCAGCTGCCGAGCTATCCTCTCGATATATTAATGACAGGTTTCTACCAGACAAGGCTATTGATGTAGTCGATGAAGCTGGTGCCCGACAACAACTCTTACCTAAATCTAAAAGAAAAAAGACCGTCTCAGCAATAGACGTAGAAAAAATTGTTGCTTCTATAGCCAGAATCCCTGAAAAAACTGTTTCAACAAGAGATAAAGCTTCTTTAGAAAAACTAGAAGAAAATCTTAAAAGGGTAATTTTTGGTCAAGACGAGGCAATAAGTAGTCTTGCAGCTTCAATAAAGTTATCGAGGGCAGGGTTAGGAATTGTTGAGAAGCCAGTTGGTTCTTTTCTTTTTTCAGGTCCCACTGGAGTAGGTAAAACAGAGGTATCAAAACAACTTGCAATAATCATGGGCATAGAATTTATAAGATTTGATATGTCTGAATATATGGAGAGACACACTGTTTCAAGATTAATAGGAGCTCCTCCTGGATATGTAGGATATGACCAAGGAGGTCTATTGACCGAATCTGTTTCAAAACATCCCCATTCTGTAATTCTTCTAGATGAAATAGAGAAAGCTCACCCTGAAGTTTTTAATATCCTCTTGCAAGTTATGGATCACGGGACCTTAACTGACAACAATGGTCGAAAAGCAGATTTTAGACATGTAGTCTTCATTATGACTACAAATGCAGGTGCACAAGATATGAGTAGAGCGTCGATGGGTTTCAATGCTCAAGATCATACTAAAGATGGCTTAGAGATTATTAAGAAAACTTTCTCTCCTGAATTTAGGAACAGATTAGATGCAATGATTTCTTTTAATCCTTTAAGCAAAGATGTGATTAAAACAGTTGTAGATAAATTCTTAGTAGAACTTCAAGCTCAATTAGACGATAAAAAGGTTCAATTGGAAGTTTCAGATAAAGCTAGAAACTGGATTGCAGATAAAGGCTACGACAAAACTATGGGTGCCAGACCTATGCAAAGATTGATACAAGAAACGATTAAGAAACCTCTAGCAGAAGAAATTCTATTTGGAAAATTTTCATCTAAAGGAGGAATCGTTTATGTAGATGAAGAAAACGATGAGCTGACAATGGAATTGAAAGATTCTGTAAAAAGTAAAGACAGGGTTTCTTAAACTATCTTTCTCTAAAAATAATTCTACCCTTTGTTAGATCGTAAGGCGTTATCTCTACCTTCACCTTATCACCGGTCATAATTCTTATGTAATGCTTTCTCATTCGACCAGATATATGAGCAGTAATTACATGTTCGTTTTCTAATTTAACTCTAAAAGTAGTGTTAGGAAGAGTTTCAATAACCTCTCCTTCCATTTCAATCAAGTCTTGTTTTACCATCTATAATAGATTTTGCCTTAGGATTTATAATTAAGCAAAACAATATATGGCAGATAAGAAATTTCAATTTTGGAAGTTACTTTTAATTATACTTCTTGTTGTGTTAATAATAGCCTTTTTAAGCTTTGCAGTAGACAGATTGATATTAATTTATGGTTAAGCTATAACTTTCTTTTTAATTAATCCTTTTATGTCCGACTGAGAATAATTGCACCAAGCAACTAAAGTTTCATTAGTATGTTGTCCTAAATGAGGAGGAGGGGAGAACGAGTCTTCATTAGTGACAGACATCTTAATAGGATTCCCTGGCATTTTAACTTTACCCCCATCAGGATGATTTACTTCTACTATCATGTTTCTGTGTAGAACTTGTTCATCTAATATTGCTTTACTGAAACTATTAATAGGTCCACAGGGCACCCTTGCTTTATTTAGTTTGTTTAACCAATAACTAGAAGAATTTGTTTCTAATTTTTTATTAAGGAGATCTTCAATAAACTTCTGATTTTCTAATCTATCTACAGAATCATTAAATTTTGTATCTCTTAATTCATCAATTTGAACTACATTAAGTAAAGACTGCCAAAATTCATTGGTTATAACAGCAATTACAATAAAACCATCTTCTGTTGTGAAACTATTAAAGGGAACGTGAACAAAATGAGCATTACCAATTGGTTCAGGGTCCAAACCGGACAATGTATGCATTGTTATCATATAAGTTAAAAGGGATATCTGAACATCTAGCAAAGATATATCAATGTGCTGACCTTGTTGTGTTTTATCTCTTGAAATAAGACTAGAAAGTATTCCAATAACTCCATATAAACCGCCACTTAGGTCTGCTATAGGTATTCCTGCACGAACAGGTGACCTTACATCATTACCAGTTATAGACATGCCTCCACTGTAGGCTTGAATAATATTGTCGTAGGCAGGTCTATTCGAACTTGGCCCAGACTCACCGAACCCTGTAATCGAACAGGTAATAATCTTTTTGTTAATTTTTGATAAATGCTTATAATCAATTTTTAATTTTTTCATCACTCCTGCACTAAAATTATTAATTACAACATCCGTTTCTTTAACTAGATCATAAAAGACTTTAAGTCCTTCTTCATTCTTTAAATCTATAGCTACACTTTTCTTGTTTCTGTTAAGTGTAAGAAAATATGATCCAAATTTTTTGAATGAAAATTTTGGATCATTAGCTAATAGAGATCTTGTCATTTCTCCTGAATATAAGGGTTCAACTTTGATAACTTCAGCACCTAAATCAGCTAATACCATTCCTGCGTGAGGACCAGCCAACATATGGGTTAAATCAATAATTTTGGTACCTTCAAGCGGTTTATTCATACTTGTACACTTTGAAAAAGAAATATTGTACTACTGGCTTAGAGAGTTCGAATTAGTATTATCTTAATATTAGTTATCTATATATTCAATTTAACATAATATATATTATACGAATGTCTATATACTCCATATAGTATAAAAGTTACTAAACAGCTGAATATATAGTCTTTAACCTAAAATAGGCTAAATAGATGCAAATAACCTTAATTTGTCTATAAACAGGAAAAAATTCATCTTTCACAAAGAATGTTTAAACTACCCTGAGTTAATGTATTTAAAAGTGGTCAAGATAAATGTTCAGGATTCTTTATTACTTTATTTCCTTCA
>JAKUUM010000014.1 GCA_022447065.1 SAR86 cluster bacterium
ATGATGCTAATACTCATAACCCAGTTGGTAGGATTATCAAAGTAGGTATTGATTATAAGCTGTAATAAAAAGTAGACTTAACATCTAAAGAGAAGGCCTCAGTTAGAGGCCTTCTTTTTTTGTAGGCAGATATTTATGAATAATATTAGCGATAGAGATCCTAGCTATGCCTGGGTAATGGTTGCTTGCGTTTTTATCTTAAGCGCTCTCTCTTTTGGTACTTTGGCTTCCTTATCTGTGTTCCTGAAGCCTCTTTCTCTAGAGTTTGGTTGGTCTCGAGGACAAGCCTCGTTCGGTTACACTGTCATTTCTTTTGCCTCTGCTTTATTTGGGGTTTTTTGGGGCTATATCGCTGATAAATATGGCACTCGTTGGTTTGGGATCGTTGCAGCCTTAGCGATGTCTTTGTCCTTATTTTTATTGAGTAAACAAACCAGCATTTACCATTTTTATGGATTTTATTTTCTGTTTGGCGCTTTTGGAAATGCAATGGTCACAGCTCCCTTATTTGCCAATGTTGGTTTTTGGTTTCGTAAAAACCCTGGATTAGCTTTGGGAATCACAGCTGCTGGTGGGGCAGTGGGGCAGGGCTTAATCCCTTATTATTCTGGAGTAATCATCGAAACTGATGGTTGGCAAGCTGCTTATTATTTTATGGCAATTATTTATCTAGCCATAGCCATTCCAGCTGCATTGTTTATCAGGGAGTCGCCTTGGCGGGAGCAAGCTCGAACTTCTTTAGTGGAAGAACCTAGAGATTTTCCTTTGTCTGAAAAAGAAGCTATAACTTGGCTTTGTTCGGCCGTTATATTCTGTTGTATCTGCATGTCAGTTCCAATTGTCCATTTGGTTCCGTTATTAACAGACACTGAATTTTCGATGGAGTTTGCAACCAGTGTCTTAATGGTTCTGATGTTTTGTGGAGCTTTTGGAAGAATCTTAGGAGGAAAGTTAGGGGATATGATTGGAGCCTTACCTGCTTACATACTCATGTCTTTAGGTCAGGCCATCTCTGTAATATGGTTTCCTTATATAACTGACCCTATGGGACTATATCTTTTGGCTGCCTTTTTTGGGTTTACTTACTCAGGTGTTATGTCCAGCATTTTAGTTTGCACAAGAATGATGGTGTCGGCGAAGTTTGCGGGAAGAGCCAATAGCATAGGATCTTTTTTTGGCTGGTTAGGTATGGGAATGGGGGGCTTTTTTGGCGGATATTTTTTTGATTTATATGGTGATTATTTCTGGTCCTTTGCTTTTGCTTCCATTATGGGAGGTATTAATTTACTGGTCTTATTAAGATTTCTGGCCAGAATAAATAGTAGAAAGGTTGTTACTGAGTAGAGAAGTAGTTTAAGCAGAAAAATAACTTTCAAGATTCTTCTTATCATCTTTATATCTTCTACCTGCTAAATAATAGCAAGGAATTGAAGCGGCACTTATAAAGGTAAAGATTATTAGAGTCCAAGTATAAGGCTCATCAAAATTATTAGCTTTCATATAATCTACACAGAAACCTCCGCCCAAAGATCCTGCTGTCAGGCCGATAAGATTTAAGGTTAGTATATAAAATGCAACAACGGTTGCTCTTATGTTATTAGGCACTAGTTCTTGAACTACTGAGAAGGTAGGTCCAAAAAAGCACCCTAACTGGAAAAATCCAAGAACTACCCCAGTCCAAAATATGACAGTATTGGGATCAACAAATCGGTAGTAGATGAAAATTGGAAAAGTAATCAAAGATAACCAAAAAAGAAACATAGGCCTTCCTTGATTAGTTTTTTCTTGCCACCAGTCACTTACCACACCGCCAAACAAATTACCTGACATCCCAGCTACGACTCCTATCCAGCCTGTAATTTGAGCTATCTCAGAACGTTCAAACCCTCTTTCTTGGACAAACCATAGTTGCTCAAAAACTGCAGCCCCAAGGACTATGTGGTAAAGAACGCCGGCGAGGATAGTGAATCTAAGGGCTGAGGAAGCTTTAAGTGCTCGGAATAGAGTAAATACTATTTTTAGTGTTGATGCATAAGAAAGTGAAGGTTTTTCTTCTATAGTCTGAGCATCTTTTCTGGGTCTTTCTTTAAAAAATAGGGTACTTAAACCAAGCAATAGACCAATCCCTCCTAGAAGATAAAAACAGTTCCTCCACCCTAATGATTCACCTAAGTATCCTGCAATTAAAAGGCTTACCCCAACACCGATAGGAACACCCATATAATAGAAACCAGCTGCGAAGCCCATTCTTTTCTCTGGAAAGGTATCAGAAAGCAGTGACATAGAAGTTGGTGTTAAAATCGATTCTCCTACACCTATAAACATTCTAGGAAGTGCCATGGTTACAAAGCCTTTAGCGGCACCAGTTAGGCCAGTAAAAATACTCCATAAAACTACCCCAAATGCAATTAGCCTAGGCCTATTGACCATATCAGCTAACACTCCCATGAATATTCCCATGACTGAATAAAAGAATATAAAAGCTAGGCTCGTTAGAAATCCAAATTGAATATCTGTTAGACCCAAATCCGGAACTATAAAATTAGCAAAGCTAGCTATTAACTGCCTATCAACAAAGTTAAGCATATTTAAAAGGGTTAAGAAAAATAGTAAAGGGTAGGCTTTTTTCAAGTTTTGTTTTTAAATTTTATTGTTTAAAGGCAGTCGTAAGTGGCATTGATAAGTTCAATTGATCGACCATCAGCATTGAAGTTATCTAACATCCTATTCATAACGTAAGCTACACCAATATTATTTTCAGGATCGGCAAAGGCACAGGAGCCACCATAGCCTGAATGACCAAATGCCCTTTCAACAGGCCCATAAATTACTTTGTGTTTATTAAGAATAAAACCCACTCCCCACCTAACAGAGACTGCTAAAACCAAATCTCTTCCTTCAATCTGCATTGTAGTCATTTTTTCAACCGTATCATCGGCAAGAAGTTTTAAGTTATCATTTTTTGGAACTATTAAACTATAGAGCTTTGCTAATCCAGTTGCGTTGCCTTGGCCATTTGCAGCAGGTATTTCTGCTTGTCTCCACTCTCTCGTATTCTGAATATTTAAAGTACCTGCAGAATTTCGCAAAGCTTTTTGAGCATCTGTTAGTTTAACTTGTTCCGTTTCAGAATTATCATTAGGAGTTATTTCGAAAGGGACTAACTCGGCAACTCTATGATCTTCAGATTCAGGTAATCCAATGTAGAAACTAATATCATTTCCATAGCCCATTTCTTCTCTAAAGAAAGTTCCTATTTTTTTACCTGTTACTCTTAGAATTAATTCAGCTACCAGCCAACCAAAAGTCATCGAATGATAACCAGAGGCAGAGCCTGGCTCCCAGATTGGGGTCATGCCAGCTAACTTTTCCGCCATAATACTTTGATCGTAATAATCTTCAACGTTTCTTGTTTCAGGAGAACAAATACCAGCCTGATGAGACAAAAGCATAGCCACGGTTATGTCTTCTTTTCCATGGGTAGCAAATTCAGGCCAATAGGTACCAACTTTTTCTTCATAATTAATCAGACCTTTTTCCATGGCTAAGGCAGCACATAAAGCGGCTACTCCTTTGGTGGTGGAATAGACCGTTACTATAGTTTCCTTTTCCCAAGGTTTAGTTCTGTCTTGATCCTGATAGCCTCCCCATAAATCCACTATGGGTCTTCCATCTTGATAAACTGCAAAGCAGGAACCTATTTCTCGATCTTCTTTGTATAACTTTTGAAAAGTTTCCTTGACCTTGTTAAATTTTGGATCGCATTCTCCGTGAACTTCCATTTATTTCTCCTATTTATTTAAGCGATTAATTATCTCTTCTTCTATTAACCAAATTCTGTCTTGGCCCCAAGTAGTAAAGGTGTCTCCTCCACCTACTAGCCTGAAAGAGGGCACCCCCCAAGAATAACCTTCATACATAATTAATCTATTTTCTTCTAGCACTTCTTTCCAGTTACCTGTGTCTAGGTGTTTCTTAGCTTCTGCCCATTTCAAGCCCAGATCTTCTATCAAAGCCTTTAAATAGGTATTGTTTCCTATGTCTTCAGCTTTTCTAAAAGAAGAAATCATTAGCTTACAAATATATTCAAATCCTTGCCCCTGTTCATCTACCCATGGAAAAAGTGAATAAGCTCTTTCAGCTGGTTTACCTAATGGGCTCATTACTTTTCCAAATGGAACGCCATATTTTCTGGCCTCTCTAGCACTATCCTTGAATATATATTTTCCTTTGTAACTAGGAATAGTCATATTTCTCATAAGCATAGGTAAAACAGGTTTAGTAACAATTTCAATCGGATATTTTTCTTTAAGTCCTTTTATTCTCTCTAGAGATATTGAGGTATAGGGGCTATTTAAAGACGGGTAAAACTCCAATTTAAGATTGGATTGGGTTGGAATATCAACTGCGTTGGTTTTTTTTCTTTCAGAAATGTAGGTCGTCTCTATACTTTTTTTCAAACCTAAATCTTTCAGTCTATCCTCTAGGTGATCAAGACGATCCACGCCCCAATAAAGTTCCCCCTCGTAACTGAAGGTAGATCCCATATAAGCTTCTACTTCAGTCCTTTTTTCTTCATTTTTGGAAATGACAGAGAGAGCTGACTCTTCTGAAAGAGTTTTTTCATTTATTAAAGCCTTTAGAGCTGCCTCATTATCAGACCAAACTAGGGTACTAATATCAGCTATACAAGATATAAATTCATCCTTTTTAAGATCGCACAGTATCCTTTGTGCCAATGAAATTATTTTGTCATTGGGCAACTGATTAATTGGAAATTCTAATCCATAAAAAGGAGCTATCCTAATTGCATCAGTTAGACAATATTTTCTGTACATACTGGGTTCATGAACAGTTTTACTAGGAGGTTCACCTACCACTAGAGGCACAAGATCTGCAGCATACTCTGCCTTAAAGTTACGAATTAGTTGAGCTGTTATATGTGAATACGGGTCTGATAATTCATGAAAATAAAATACTTCATGAGGCCTACCTTCTTTTTGCCTAACTTCTTCTTTTTCTACTCTTTTTCTAAAAAGAACGTCTGGGTCAGACCAATTTAGGAAAACTCTAGGCATAACGTTTCTAGCTATGACATTCCTAATACTTGAGAATATTGACATAACTAATTGAATTTAATAGATATTTTATGTTAATAAATCTAGACAATTAGCTTCTGAAAGGATACTTGTTAACGCTTCATTACCTTTAAAAGTATCGTATTTTTTCTTTAAAACTGCTAAAGACTTCACATGATATTTTTGAGGGCCTCCAATGGAATGTTTGAATTCTTTACCTTGTAAAGTTACGGAAATTTCTTCTTGTTCTGCTTGCATTGATTTTGTTATCGCCGAAGTCCAAGGGAGAAATACTTCTCCTATCTCTTCTTTAAGTATTGGCTTTAAAGTAGAAGAGAGAGATTCCCAAGATTCGTAGTCACCTTCATCTTTTGGATTTAGCATCCTAACTATCCATGGAAGTAAATCTGAATAATCCTTTTCAATAAATTTTCTTGGCGTCGGATCTGTCCACGCGTTATAAATCTGACCCCATAATCCGAAATCAGCATAAGAAGGTCTATATCCGAATATGTATTTTCTTTTTTTCAAATGCTCATTAAGTTTAGAAAGTAAATTGTGAAAAGAGTCGGTAATTTGATTTTCTGTATTTTCATTAGAGCCTATTACCCATAATCTATTACTCATCCTTCCCTTAATAGTTTTGGCTATTTTGTTTTTCATCAAAGTATTAACTATAGGGAAAAATTTAATGTAAATGGGAAGATTGGTTTCAGCTATTCTTCTGCTGGCAGAATTCTGATCTACTTCCGCCTTCCATCGGTAGTGGAACATATGTTTGTTCCCCCATTCATCAGAATATTCCTCTAGGAGAATGGAAATAAATTTTAGAACTTCATTATCTGGGTTGGCTTTAGGTTCAGGAAAAAGTTCTTCCATCCTATCCATAATGGGAGTTGAATCTTGTATGCCTTCTTTTTCTGGCGTAACCACTAAAGGTACGATTGGTAGTTTTGCATATTTTTGAAATTCATCTGCAGTTGAAGGACTCCTTACTACCCATACGTGAGGTATATTCTTATACCTGAAATAAGATCTAGTTTTAACTGAATAAGGAGACAATTCAGCACCAAAGATTTTGTATTTTTCAGACATCAACTTTTCTTCAAAATTTAATTGAACATAATAACCAGTTTGATTCATTAAACAAATAAGACATAATTCTGGCTTGGAGGTGCTAATTGGCAAAATCTGAAGTTTTAACAAATGTAGTTGATTTTGGTGACAACCCTTATCTCGTAGGGCCTCATGAGCCTATAAGACAAGAATTAGACAGACCAGACCTTCAATACATTGGAGAGATTCCTGAAGACTTTTCAGGAATTTATATTAGAAATGGACCCAACCAAAGATTTGCTCCTTACGGGCTGCATCATTGGTTTGATGGAGATGGAATGGTACATTCAGCCCAATTCAAAGATGGTGGGGTTTGTTACAGAAATAAATGGATTAAAACTAAAGCATTAGAAATTGAACTTGATGAAGGAAAATCAGTTTGGCCTGGTCTAATGGATTCTCCAGACCGAAAACTAAAGACCAGCTGGGGGTCTGACCTTTGGTTAAAAGATAATTCAAATACCGATATTTCTATTCATGCAGGCAAAGCAGTTTCTACTTTTTATCAGTGTGGAGATGCGTACACCTTGGATCCTGTAACTTTAGAAACTCTCGGAAAGCTCGATTTAAAATCTTCAGGAGCAAGGCAAATGTCTGCTCATTGCCTGACAGATGAAGATAACGGAGACTTACTCTTTTTTGATTATGCGGTGAAACCACCTTATATGAGTTATGGAGTATTTAATAAGGAAGCTGAATTAGTTCATTACACTCCAATAGATTTACCTGGAGCAAGGTTGCCGCATTCTATGGCATTTACTAAAAATTATTCAATACTAATGGATTTACCTATGTTCTGGGATCCAAAACTTCTGGAAAAAGATATACACAAAGTGTCTTTTTATCCTGAGATGCAAAGTAGGTTTGGGATTATTGAAAGAATGGCTTCAGGAAATACCATACGATGGTTTAAAGCTGATCCTTGTTATATTTACCACGTCATTAATTCTTGGGAAGAAGAACAAGAGATTGTTCTGGATGTTTGTAGAATGTCTTCTCCTGTTCCCAGCAAAAATATTCGCCAGAAATTATCCGGGCCTTATGGAGCGATGTTGGCGTGGTTAAAGTTAGATGCTTGTTATCACCGTTATAGGTTTAATTTAGAAACAGGAGAAACAAAAGAAGAAAGGCTAAATGATCTTTTAAGTGAGTTTCCTGTAATCAATAATAGATTCGGAGGTCTAAGTTCTCGTTACAGTTATCACGTAACGCTGGCTGATACAGGCGTGATTCTATTTGATGGTCTTGTTAAGATGGATAGTGTTACAGGGAAGAGTCAGAATTATAAATTTCCCAAAGGAGAATATGGGAGTGAATTACAATTTGCTCCACGAAATAACTGCCATTCAGAAGACGACGGATATCTAATCACCTTTGTTACAAATATGGAAAGTGGTAAAGGGGAAATTCAAGTTTTTCCTGCTGAGGATCCCTCAAAAGGACCCTTGTCTAGAATTATTGTACCCCAGCAAATACCTCCCGGATTTCACAGTAGCTATGTTTTGCCAGAAAATTTATAAGAGCTGATGGAAAAGAAATTTATTCAATATTTATTGGTTAGTTTAATTATACTTTTTTTCAATGGGATATCTTCAAGTGAAAATCAGATTCCAACTGAGGTATTTGGAAGCCCGCCACTAGTAAGCTCGGTAAAAATTTCTCCAAGTGGAAAGAAATTAGCCATGTATGTTACTCTTAAAAATGGCGATTCTGCCATCCTTGTTAGAGAACTTACTAAAAAGGAACCCTTAAGACCGGTAGTAACTTCAGACAATAAATCCCTTAAGCTTCTTGGATTCAATTGGTTTAACGATGAGACTATTTTGGCTAGCGCCTGGTTAGCTGAAGACTATTATCAAACTAAATTAGACAACGTGAGACTTTTGAGAGTTAAAGTCGATGGCAGTGGCTTTAAGCCTCTTTTTAAAAAGAGGCATTTTAAAGATATGCCTTTTATTCCACCTCAACAATCTATTATTGATTATTTATCAGATGATGATGAACATGTTCTAGTGCGAGTTAGAACTTCTAGTTACAGGTATCCAGATGTTGTTAAGCTTAATGTAGACAAAAACTCAATTGACATATTGCAAAAAGCAAAAACCCAAGTAGTTAGCTGGATGACTGATCAAGAAGGCAGGGTGAGAATAGGGAGAAAGTACGATAGAGATGCAGAAATATCTGGGTCCATAATTTTTAAAGATTTGAAGACAAAAAAGTGGAGGACTATCTGGAAATTTGCTCAGTTCAGTGAAGACGAGGTTTCAGTATTAGGATTTGGAGAGGATCCAAATAAAATTTGGTACGAAGCTTACAATCATGGAAGGATAGCCGTCTTTTTCACTGACTTAAGTAAACAAAACCTTGAACCTGCATTAGTTTATTCTCATCCTACAAGAGATGTAGATACCTACCTTCGGTATAAGAAAGGCTCGGATGAGCCTATAGGAATTGGTTTTAGAGATGAAAACTACCATTTAATAACTTGGGATAAAGAACAAGCCCAATTCGAAAAAAGCATATACCAACAATTTCCTGATAAAGAAGTCCATTTTGGAACAACCAGTGATGATGGGAATCGATACATTCTTTTTGTTGAGAATAGTAGCACTCCAGGTTCGTTTTACTTAGGTGATAAAAAAAGAGGAACCCTAGAATTAATTGCTCAGTCTTACCCAGAATTAGTTAATGCTGAACTTCCACCAAAAGAAGTAGTTAATTATAAAGCTAGGGATGGCTTAGATATTGAAGCCTTTTTAACTTTACCAAAAGATAAGAACAGCAACTTACCTGCTATTATCTTTCCTCACGGTGGACCTATAGCAGCTGACGAAGCAGAAGGTTTTGACTATTGGACATCTTTTTTTGCAAATAGGGGTTACGCAGTCCTTCAAATGAATTTTCGAGGATCAACTGGGTATGGTTATGATTTTATGAAGGCAGGATTAGGTCAGTGGGGCAAGCAAATGCAGTTTGATGTAGAAGATGCAACTAAGTGGATCATAAATGAAGGAATAGCGGATCCTAAAAGGATATGCATAGTTGGCGGAAGTTATGGTGGGTATGCTGCTTTAATGGGAGTCGCCACTTCAGACCTTTACCAATGTGCCGTCAGTTTTGCGGGCGTTACTGATGTACTAGAATTATATGACTCCAGCAGAAGGTATGGTGGTGAAGAAACTCTAAAAAAAATGTTTGGAAGTAAAAGTAGATCAGAACTGAGAGAAGTTTCACCAGTAAATTTAGCAAATCAGATTAAAGCCCCGGTTCTGTTAGTCCAAGGAGAAGATGATTCTCGTGTGCTCCTTAAACATGGAGAAAAAATGAGAGATGCTTTGCAAGAAGCTGGGGTGGACTACATATACATTCAGCAAGAAAATAGCGATCACTTCTTAACTTTGAAATGGAATAGATTAGAGTTTTTTCAAGAGACTGAAAAATTTCTTGCTAAGCACTTAGGTAATTAACTTAAGTTATTCATTCCCTGCCTAAGCCACCCTTTTAAAGGACTCTCAATTTGATCTATTGATTTATATCTCTTCATCTCATCACTTAGACTTTCCACTGCCTGATGTAAGTCAGTTAACAAAGATAGATTATTTTTAATCGAAGAAAGTGGATTAACATGGACTCTAATGGTAAAGGCAATGGAAAGAGTTGAAGGAAGTCTTCTTATCGTCTGCCTTTCAACTCTTATGAAGAGGCTACTCCCAGCATTTTCCTTTGTTATGGATTTACTCCTTTCAATGTGTGATTTACTTTTAGCAGGTTGAAAAAGAGCGGAATCTTCATAGATAGACCAATTAAACCTTTGAAATATTCTTTCTTTAGGTAGGTTACTAAAGAAGTTATTTACCTTAGAACCTATCTTTTCCGCATAGGATGGAACAAATTCATGGACTTTGATCAGAGGTTTATTAAATTTTTCCTTTAGGGACCAATTAGAAGGAGCACATAAAGACGCTGCTCCTAAATAGTATTCATCATCTTTAGGTAGCATTAAGACCAAATCTTCTTGAATCATTAAAGAAGCATTCTTTAAAGGGGAGGGTTCATTGTTGTAGTTAGGTTTATGATCTGGATGGTATTGTTCTAAGTGACTTTTTAAGATAATCAATAATTCAGACTGAGATTCAGTGGATTCTGGAGCTTCTTGGTAGACCTCATCATGATGTGATTCATAAAGTCCCTTTTTTTGAACTATTTCAGATTCAAACAGATCATCTATCTCTAACCAATTAGAAACAGCGATCGGTTCCAAGCCCACTTTAACACCCCCCTCTCCATGCTTATAAGGAGTGTGAACCGGTAATCTCAAAACTTATCCAGTCCTCTTTTTTTAAGAAGAGGTTCAATCTTGGGTTCCGCTCCTCTGTATCTTACATATTGAGTCATCAGGTCATCAGTATTGCCTGCAGAGTAAACATATTTTTTAAGTTTGTCGGCAGTCTCTTTATCAAAGATACCTTTTTCTTTGAAAGGCTCAAAGGCATCAGCTTCAAGCACTTCAGTCCACAGATAACTGTAATAGCCCATGGAATAGCCACCCGCGAAAATATGTGCAAAGTAAGTACTTCTGTAGCGACTGGCTATTTCGGGAATGAGACCTAAGTCATCAAGAGTCTGCCTCTCAAATACATTAGCATCTTCTACCTTGTCTTCAAGAGTATGCCAGGCCATATCCAAGTAAGAAGCTGCTACGTATTCTGTTGTAGCAAAACCCTGATTAAATTTTGAAGCTTTAGATATTTTATCTAAGAGTTCTAAGGGTATTGGTTCGTCTGTTTGAAAATGCTTTGCATAATTAGCGATTACTTCCGGTTCTCTAGCCCAGTTCTCCATCATTTGAGATGGAAACTCGACATAATCTCTGGTCACATTAGTTCCTGAAAGACTAGGATACGTTGCATCAGAGAGTAATCCATGTAGAGCGTGACCAAATTCGTGGAAGAGGGTAGTAACTTGTCCAAAAGATAATAATACAACTCCATCTTCATTTGGTGGTGGAAAGTTACAAGTATTCATGACAAGAGGAATTTGAATACCGTCAAATTTACTTTGACTCCTAAATGTATTCATCCAAGCGCCACCTCCTTTATTAGATCTAATGGTGTAGTCTGTATAGAAAATACCAATGACTTCTCCTTCGAGATTTTTGACTTCGAAAGTCCTTATGTTGTCTCTATATTTGGGAAGGTCGAACCTTTCATGAAAAGTTATATCAAACAACCTAGTCGCAACATCGAACGCTCCTTGTAAGACTTTAACTTCACTAAAGTAAGGTTTAATTTCTTCTTCTGAAAAATCGTATTTGAGTTGTCTAATTTTCTCTGAGTAATGCCACCAATCCCAAGCAGCCAATTTAAAGTTGCCCCCTTCTTGTTGGATCAACTCTTGCATTTCTTCAGATTCTTTTTTGGCCCTTGCCAATCCTGGCTCCCATACTTGATCTAGTAAGTTTTTAACGCGACCTATATTCTGGGCCATAGTATCCTCAAGAACGTAATCAGCATGTGTGTCATAACCAAGTATGTTAGCTCTCTGTACACGAAGATCTGCCATTTTGATAGCGAGATCTTTGTTGTCATTTTCGTTGTCGTTGTCTCCTCTCTTAACATATGAAGTATAGAGTTTCTCTCTAAGGTCTCTTTGGGTTGAATAGGTTAAGAAAGGATACATGCTTACCCTAGTGGGTTTAAATACCCATTTTCCAGAAAGACCTTCTGATTCTGCTAACTTAGCCGCCTGATCTCTAAAATCATCCGGCAAGCCTTCTAACTGGTTTTCATCTTCAATAATCAAATTAAAACCCTCATTGGTCTCTTTTAGTAAGTTCTGATCAAATTGGACGGATAAAGATGACAGTTCTTGATTGATCTTTGTGAGCTTTTCCATGGATGACTCATCAAGCTGAACTCCAGATCTTATAAAATCTTTGTAAGTTTCTTCAACCAATCTCATCTGCTCAGTATTCAGGTTCAAATCATTTCTTTGTGCATATACAGAACTTACTCTGCTAAATAGTTTTTTATTCAGAGAAATAGCATCGCTATGTGCTGATAACTTAGGAGTGACTTCTGCAGCTATAGAATCCATTTGATCATTTGTGTTTGAACTCACCAGATTAAAAAAGACATCAGAGACTTTATCTAGAGTTTCTCCAGTTCTTTCGAGCTCCACTATTGTATTTTCAAAAGATGGTGATTCTGGATCATTTGTTATGACATCTATCTCTTCAAGCTGTTCTTTCATCCCCTGGGTGAAAGCTGGCATGTAATGCTCTTCCTTAATCTTTTCAAAAGGAGGGATTTGATAAGGGGTGCCATATTCAGTAAAAAATGGGTTCATGGAAGTATCCTGTGTGTTTGTGCAACCAAAACTAATAGTGGTCAATAAAATAAGTGTGCTTAAATTTTTCATATGCGCTTAAATACTTTATGTAGATTTTGTTTATAAGTCTACAAGTACCTATATTTGCCATGAAGACTTTTTTTTTTAAAATTAGAAAAGCAACAGGCTTCTCCCTGGTTGGCTTGTCTATTTTGTTAATGATCTTAGGGTTTTTAGTACTAATACCGTCTGTCGCTGACTTATTGAATATCAATAGAAACGTAGCGTTTGCTGGAGGTCTTTACGCTGCGAGTATTCCCCCTTGGTATTTAGGATTACTTTTATTAGGACCTGAAATAATCTCAAAGGCAAAAGAATACTATAATGCGGTTAAGAAAAAGATTTGGAGTAAAGGATGATCTATACCTACGAAGAAATAATGCGCGAACACGAATATAGTTCAGCTAATGAAATGGGTGGTTATCTTTTACACGGAGGATTGGATGAAAACGGTACATATATATCTCCGAGGACAAAAATTCGATGGGAAGCCATAAATGGTTGGGCGGATAATTTACAGAAACAAGGACATCCGCTTCTGGATAGTTCCGTAAAGTTACTTAAGTATGGCAATTATCCAAATTTTGAACAGGCTAAATATCTTCTGAACTTAGGTGAAGGTAAATTTCTGTGGGACAGCCTTACTATTACTGGAGTTATAGAGGCCAGAGGAAGGGCCCTGGCTGAAATTAAAGCTCCTGATTTTCAAAAGATAACAAAAGAAGATATCTCTGATACAGCTACTGGACATATGAATAAAGGCTTATTTGTTGCTCATGGATTCGATGAGGGAGGAGATCCAGATAGTGAGAAAGGAGCACACGATCAAATGTGGTTTGCAGCTAGAGATCTGTTATTTGGAAAGGATGCTTATCCTAAACCTGAAGTACCAGATTCTATTGGACGGCCAGTGGAAGAGTCCGATAAATCACCTTTGCCAATAGAATACAAAGGAATGATAGATTTATTAATGAATGTACTGATGATTGAAGTTCGCGCAGAGTCCTTTTTTCAATATTCAATGAATGTTGCTGAATGTGAAGACTTATTTACAGACAGAAGAGAAGATGCACGCTTAGCAGCTGAAATGGTTGCCCGAATCCGTCAAGATGAAGCCGTTCACGTTGCATATCTAAATTTAATTATTTCGGAATTAAGAACTTTTACTTTTAAAACTGCGGAAGGAGAGATAGTGGGTTCTAAATTTTTAGACCCCTATTGGGATAAGATGGTTAAGTGGCATGGGGAAGACATACATTTAGAAAATAAAGACCTACGAGTTAAAGTTGTTGAATCTACTTTAAAGAATCATCAAGATGCTGATTCTCTAATTAAAGGGTTCCATCAACTAGCTACCGAATAGCTAAAATATAAAAATTGCTTGATTCGATAGACCACATAATTATCGCTGTAGAAGATATTTGTTCTGCCAAAGATAGCTATACCAAACTATTAGGATTTCCTCCCACTTGGAATGGTGTGCATCCAGGTCAGGGAACTGAAAATGTTTTGTTTCCATTAGAGAATTTATACGTTGAATTATTAGCCGCAAATGGCGAAGGTCCTGGCGCAACCATGATCAAAAGTTTTTTAGAATTAAATGGCGAAGGATTGTCAGGTATGGCTTTAGGCACTTCTAATATTGAAGACGCAAAGAATAAATTAACTGAAATGGAAATAGATATCGGTGACTTAGTTTCTGGTGAGGGAACTGATTCTGATTCAAACGAAACAAGAACTTGGAAAAATCTTTTTCTCCCTTTTTCTTTAACCAGAGGTGTGTTCACTTTCTTTATTGAGCATCAAGAAGGGACGCTGCCGAAACATAAAGAAGATTTTGACGCCCCCATCACTAGATTAGATCATGTTGTTATCAATACTAATGACCCAGAAGGATTGATTTCTTTATACAGAGATAAATATGGAATTAGGCTTGCTTTGGATCAGACAGTTGAAGAATGGGGCGGAAGAATGTTATTTTTTAGACTTAACCAAACGACCATTGAAGTGATTGGTAAGGAAAACGATAATGAAGCAGAAGATTCTTTATGGGGTCTTGCTTGGGTGGTAAAAGATATAAGAGCTACCCATAATCGTTTACTGACTGAAGGGGTAGAGGTGACTGACGTGCAAGATGGTAGAAAGCTGAATACACTAGTGACCACTGTTACTTCTCACACTTGCAACATTCCTACTCTTCTAATACAGCACCTTTAGATTTTGCTTGATCGTAAATCCAAAACGGTAAATAGATAAGACTGAACATAAATAACCCTAAAGCAACCACAACCGGTATGTGTCTTGGAGGTTCGGGCATTAAATCCATAATGGATGCGCTATCTGGTCTGGCACCGAGATACCAGTAATTTGCAGGAGGTCCTATTAACAAATTAATTACATAAACTAATCCTATAGTCATAACAGAAACTAAAATGACTCTTTTAACTGAATCAAGGGTAGGTCTATTTTTTAAGGCAATAGATGCGTGGCCTATGGCTAACCACATGGTGCCATGACTTAAATAAAAAATTATGAAAACAAGGTCTGGGAAATCTAATGGCGTATCTGGTTGAAGAAGAGCCATTAGTCCGCCACCTATCCCTCAAAAGAAAGCAACTTCATAAAAGATCCTTTTTCTTGTTAGAAAGAAAAAAGAAATAGAAAAGGCTGACAAAGCACACATATGCAAAGGTAAGACTGTGAGTAATTCATAACCAAAAAAGTGACTGTGGTAATAAGGCTTCACACATTCATTTAAAATCAGTATTGATGCCAAGATATAACCAAACCAATTCTTAGTTTTACTTGAAGCTTTCTTTAAAAAAATGGGCAGGAATATTGATGTTAAGATCAGGGCTAAAGTCGCTAGTAGGTGATCGGTACCAAAAAGAATAAATGGTTCTACTTCCATTAATTACAGTAGTTTTTTAAGATGGCATTATGCCTGACCATTGTAGCAATTTATAAACGATCACATGAGTCAAACAAGTAAAAGCTTTTTTCCTTCTTTAAAAAGGGAAGAGTATTTAGTTCTCCTAAATTCATTTGCTTTTTTCTTTTTTGTATTGGCCTCTTGGTATGCTTTGAGACCAGTAAGAAACGAAATGGCAATTGCCGGGGGAGTCTACAATCTTCCGTTTCTTTTGACTGCAGTAATGCTAGTAATGTTATTGGCAAATCCTATTTATTCTTGGGTAGTGTCAAAAGTAAAGACCAGCAGAGTTGTTACTTATTGCTATTTATTTTTTATATTAAACCTCATTATTTTTCTGATTGCTTGGTCTTTTCTTGGAGACCAAGGAAGATTGTGGACGGGAAGGGCGTTCTACGTCTGGTGTAACGTTTACTCATTTTTTGTGGTTTCAATTTTTTGGGTAGCGGTCATCAATCATTTCAACACTTCAGATGCAAAAAGGGTTTTTGGGGTTATTAGTGCTGGTGGCTCTCTCGGTGCTTTTTTTGGCTCTACAATAGCAAGATATTTTTCTACTGAAATATGTGGAAATAGCTCAATTTCTGATTTGGGTCCGATCTCATTAATCATTTTTTCAATTGCTTGTTTAACCATTGCAATTTTTCTTTCTAGAAATCTTAAGCCTAGATATGCCTCGAAAACAGATCAAAAAGATGAAGTCGTAGGGGGCACGAGTTTAGAAGCATTCAAAAATATTATTAAAAGGATTCCAGTTAGATACATGGCTTTTTACATGCTACTCTGGACGGCTCTATCTACGGCAGCTTGGATGATCTCTTTGGAGATAGTTCAGAATTGGTCAAGTGACCCTTGCGAACGAACTGCTTTTTTTGCCCAGATTGAACAGATTGTTACTCCTCTAACTCTTCTCTTTCAAGTTTTCTTTACTTCTTTTCTACTAAGGACAGTTGGAATTCTTCCGATACTAACAATTTATGGAGTTTTCTTTTTAATTGCCTTTGGTGCTTATGCCAATTACCCAGAGATAACCACCGTATTAGTTTTAACAGTGGTTATAAGAGTTTTTGAATATAGTATCAATAAACCTACACGAGAGACTGTGTTTACCAGTCTAAAGAAACAAGACCGCTATAAATCTACGGTTATGATGGATACACTCTTGGCTAGATCAGGAGATGTAGCTGGTAGTTGGTTTGTAAGAGCTTTAATTGGGTTAGGACTGGTTGGAGGGTCAATTGCTTATGCAGCTCTTCCCATAGCAGTTCTTCTATCTATTGTAGGTTATCAAACTGCCAAATCATTCAAAGTCTAAGATGACAGATAATATTGAATACATTCCAGTAGCCGATGCAACAGATATTGAACCAGGACATTCAGTTTCAGTGAATGTAAATGGAACCAATATCCTTATTTGCAATACCGAAGAGGGTTTTTTTGCCGTTCAAGACATGTGCACTCACGAACTTGTTCCACTTTGTGGCGGGTATATTCAAGGAACTTTAATCAGCTGTCCTCTACATGGTGCTGTCTATGATTTGAAATCTGGAGAGGTTATGGCTCCACCTGCCTTTGAAGACCTTCAAACTTTCAAGCTAAAAATAGAGGGTACTTCTATAAGCGTAGAATCTCCTACAGGTAAATCTCTTAATTTTTAATTTAATTTAAGCTGTGTATCATAAATTTGTATCTGGGGACCAAATAGTATGGGGAAGGAATTGAAATTTATAATTACTGAAAATTCGGGTGACGGAATAAGAAGAATAATTCTAAACCGCCCTGAAAAAAGAAATGCTTTATCCAACTCTCTTCGCAAAGAACTTTTTTCTTGTTTGGAAGAAGCAGATCAAGAACAAGAAGTAAGAGTTATAGTAATTAGCGGTGCAGGAACTTGTTTTAGTTCAGGTTATGATTTATCTTCTGACGTTGCCTCTGATCTTCCTTATCACACAGGCAAAACAGATGGATTTTGGCCTAGACACGTAGTCGAGGGAGCATTTAGGATTTGGGATTTGTCTAAACCTGTCATAGCTCAAGTTCACGGGTATTGTTTAGCAGGAGGAACAGAATTAGCTACGGCATGCGATTTGGTCTATGTAGCAGAAGACGCTGAGATTGGGTATCCAGTCGTAAGGTCAATGAGTCCCCCTGACAATCAGTTTTTTCCATGGCTGTTAGGAATGAGAAATGCCATGGAGATGATGTTAACGGGGCAGTCTATCTCTGGAAAAGAAGCAGTTGAAAAGGGTTTTGCTAACAAATGCTTTAAAGCAAAGGATCTAGAAAAAGAAGTTTTATCAATTGCAAAAAGAGTCGCAAAGGTTCCATCCGAACTGCAAGCGATAAATAAAAGAGCAGTCCACAGGCAAATGGAAATTATGGGTATGCGAGCAGGCATCAGGGCAGGAACAGAGATCCAGGCTTTAGCAATGCATTCCAAGGCAACCAGAGATCATTTGAAGGAACTGTCAGAAGGATTAACTAAAGCTCTTACTAAAAGAGATGCAAAATTTGGTGATTACAGGACTTCTAAGAAAAAGAAATAGAATCTTATTTTTAGGGTTTTTTTTCCTCTCAACTTGCTCTAATCAGCAGGAAATTCTCGGAGCTAAATGGACCGGAGATTCTGACTTCATGTTCATTACTGAAGATGAAATGAAAATGTATTACGCTACTAATATCCCTGGAAATTCAGCTTTCATTGGTAGTTTTTATGAGGTTTTAAAAGCTGAGACAAGTATAGTAATCGACCGACTTGAAGTTACCAACATTGAGTTTAAAGTTAGAACCGATGGAGTTCCATTTTGCAGGATCTGGGGTCAAGTGACGAAGTCAGCTGAGGAGTGCTATCTCTTGGCTTATGAATGTGAACCGGTTTATTCAGATTAGTCCTCCGTAAGAACCACCATCTAACTGAAATTTTGTCCTGAAATATATCCTGCATGTACGCAACAAAGAAAAGCACAGGTAGCTCCAAATTCTTTAGGTTCACCAAAACGTTTAAGCCAGTTTAAATCAACTAGATAGTTAGATGATATCCACCATCCACTAAAAAAATTTCTCCAGTAACAGTTTTAGAGATATCAATAAAATTGTAAATACCGTCAGCAACTTGCTCTGGAGTTACAGCAAGACTAAGTGGTGTATTGGCTTCAATATTCTTTAGGGAGGCGTTATAGAGATCATCTCCTAATCCTTTTCTGAGCCAATCTCCCTGGATGAAACCTGGACAGACGGCATTTACCCTAATAGGTCCAAGACTTCTTGCCATTGATTTGGTCATAGTGTTAAGAGCCCCTTTAGAAGAGGCATAAGCCATTGAACTTCCTATGCCCTTAATGCCTGCAATTGATGAAATATTTACTACACTTGGATTGTCACTTTTCAGTAGATATTCTTTACAAGCTCTTACCATTTGGAAGGGTCCCACAACATTAACCCTATATATATGAAGAAAATCTTCAGCATCTAACCCATCGAGATCAGCATGATTAAAAACAAACTTAGTTGTACCTGCATTATTTACTAGACTATCAATACGGCCCCATTTAGAAACTGTTTCCTGAATTGTTTTTCTGCAAGCTGCATCATCAGAAACATCAGCTTTAATTGCAAGTGCTTCAGCACCTAATTTTTCACATTCTTTAACTACTTGGTGGGCATCAATGATAGTTGAGGTGCAGGTTATGGTTACATTCCAACCCTTTGAAGAAAGAAGCTTAGCAGTGGCTTCTCCTACTCCTCTGCTACCTCCAGTAATTATTGCTACAGGTCTGTTTGGCATTTTTTCTCCTTTATTAAATTAAACCCCTTCTTTGTTCCCAAATGTATTTGTAATATCAGGACCCCATTGCATACCAGCAGCTATTTCAATTGATGTTTTCTCGACCTCTTTTTTATTATCGAAGACATCACTATCAGTCATATGCTCATAAATATGACCATAAGGTGATCTCCAATAATCAAATATTTGACTGCCAAGGAAGTGTCTCCCTATACCCCATTCATGCCTATACCCTTTTTCCTTTAGAACTTCATGCCCCAAGAAGACATCATCTATATCTACCACTTCAAAAGAAATGTGATTTAGCCCACTTTTTCCTTCAGATCCTAAATTTGATTGAATAAGGAAAGTGTGATGGTCTGTAAGCTCATCACCCAAATCACATCTAGCAAATATTGCAGCATAGATATCAGTGTTAGGTACTTCAACAATATCTGTTGGAATGAAACCTAAATGTTGGTTATACCATGTTAAAGAAACCTTAGGATCAGTTACATTTATTCCGGCATGGCCTAATTTTTTAATAACAGAAGACCTGGGTTTACCTACTCTTTTAGTTTTGTTAATTCTTTTAAAATTTTCTTTTCCCTTTCCGCCTAAATTACTAGGGTTTGGAGTTAATAAATCAATATCTACTTCCCTTTCTTCAATACCATATACGACTTGAACTTCGATGCCATCAGGATCTAGTCCTGAAACTTTATTTCCTCCTCCTGGTGAACTCAATTCTTCAATGTCTGAGAAGCTTTCAAGTTTGCTTAACTTTTCTAGATCTTTAATTGAATCAGCATAGAAAGCGTGACCAATAAAAGCTCTTTCTCCTTTTTGAGCTACATGAATGTATTGCTGACTTCCAGCCCCATGCATGTAGAGAGTATCGTTTTCTAATGCAGCTCGACTCATTCCAAAATCGAATAAAAACTTTTCAAGCAGTTCTAAGTCAGGTACTTGTACTATTGAAAATGCTATATCCCTTACTTTTATTCCATCCATAACTTCTTCTCTTAATTCCTATGGTTTGTAAACTAATGCATGTATATTTCTTATGATTCTATTATAAAAAGGAGAAGAAAGTATGAGATTAACGACTTACAGTTTCAATGGTAAAGAGGGTATAGGCTCTATCTCCGGAGAAGCAATTATTCCTTTTGCTCAAGATTCATCTCTACCAAACAATATGCTTTCCTTCCTAGAAGGCGGCCCTAACTCATTAGAAGCTGCTGAAAACCTTTGCAGTCTTTCTAAAGATAGAATTTCCATAGCAGAAGTTAACTTAAAAGCTCCAATTACTAGACCTCCTAAGATAATTGCTATAGGTCTGAATTACTCTGATCACCTAGATGAAGTAAGAGCGGCTGGAAGAGAAATAGAAACGCCCGTGGTTCCAATGATATTTAATAAGCAGTCTTTATCAGTGGTTGGACCTTTTGATGACGTACATGACCCTAAGGTTTCAGAAATGTTGGATTTTGAAGGTGAGCTAACTTTTGTGATAGGAAAGCGGTGTCGCCATGTACCTAAAGAAAAGGCTCATGAAGTTATAGTTGGTTATACAATAGCCAATGATTTAAGCGTCAGAGATTGGCAATTTAGACATCCCACGTTCACTATAGGAAAATCTTTTGATACGCATTGTCCTTTTGGACCAGCCATCGTGACTCCAGATGAGATATCGGACCCACACAACCTTGATCTCACTACAAAAGTGAATGGTGAACAAAGGCAATTTTCTAATACTAAGCACTTGATTTTTAATTGTTTTGATCTAGTAGAACACTTGTCTACAGCTTTTACTTTGGAACCAGGAGATTTAGTTTTAACTGGCACACCTGGAGGCGTAGGGGTCGTAGAAGGTAAGTTTCTCAAGCAAGGAGATGTTATTAAAATTTCTATAGCTGAACTAGGTTATATTGAAAATAAAGTTATTGATGAGCCAGATACTACTGTGATGGTTTAGAAAAAGACAAATTCAAAAGGGTATTCTTTAGTTGAATTAAGTAGGGTAAACTGCTTTTTCAGCATATGGGAGGAGAGATGTTCGATTTAAAAGGAAAAAGTGCAATTATCACTGGTTCTTCAAAGGGGATAGGCAAATCAATTGCATTGCAGATGGCTCTGCACGGAGCCAAAGTGGTTGTGTCTAGTAGGAAGTCAGATGTATGTGAGGAAACTGCTAAAGAAATTAACGCTGCTTGTGAAGGTCTAGAAGGCGAAGCCATAGTTATTCCTTGTAATATTTCTGACAAAGCAGCAATGCAGATGCTAGTTGACGAAACTAGAAACCAATTTGGTAAGATAGATATTTTGGTTTGCAACGCAGCGACTAATCCTTTTTTTGGTTCTTTATTAGATATTCCTGAAGAAGCTTTTGATAAGGTTATGAATAACAACATTAAAAGTAATCATCTTTTGTGCAATATGGTTCTTCCAGAAATGATAGAAAGAAAAGACGGTAATATTATTATTATTTCTTCGGTTGGAGGATTAAGAGGCAGTGCTGTGCTTGGAGCTTATGATATATCTAAAGCAGCAGATATTATGCTGGTTAAAAACCTTGCCATAGAGTTTGGCCCCCATAACGTTAGGACAAATGCCATTGCACCAGGTCTTTTTAGGACTGACTTTGCAAAAGCTCTTTGGGAAAACCCTGAGATACTAAAGCAATCTACAGCCAGTTGCCCTCTGAGAAGGATTGGTGAACCTGATGAGATAGGAGGAGCGGCAGTATTTTTAGCTTCCAGCGCAGGAAGCTTTATGAATGGACATACTTTAGTAATTGATGGCGGATCAACAGCTTAGGAGATAAATATGAGTGATGTAGTACTTTTTGATAAAAAGGAAGGAGTGGCAACGGTCACATTAAATAGACCTGATCGACTGAATGCAGTCACTGGTGAACTTAGGGCTCGTTTGAGAGAAACACTTGACGATGCTTGCAAAGATGATGAAGTGAAAGTCATCATCGTAACCGGAGCTGGAAGAGGCTTTTGTGCTGGCGCTGATATGGAAGGATTAGCTGCTACTAGCGAGGGCAGGTCTCAAGGTGAGGAGATTAGTGCGGAAGAAAGAAATTATGCGGCAAATAATGTCAAAGGCTTTGATGGAGGCTTTAGTTATTTTCCCACATTACCCAAACCAATTATTGCTGCTATTAATGGGCCAGCTGCAGGCGTTGGATTTATTATGGCACTTTACTGTGACATAAGATTTGCTAAAGAAGGGGCTGTTTTCTCTAGTGCGTTCTCAAAAAGAGGACTTATAGCTGAATGGGGTGTGGGTTGGATACTTCCCAGATTAGTAGGTATTGCAAGAGCCAATGACATACTTTTTACTTCTAGAAGAATTACTGCTAAGGAAGCTGAGACTATGGGAATAGTAAATAAAACGTTCCCAGAAGAAGAGTTCGAAAGTTCTGTCTTTGAATACGCAAAGGAATTAGCTTCTTCTGTTTCCCCAAGATCAGTCAGAATTATGAAGGAGCAAATATATAATGCTCAAGCAGAAACTATTGAAGAAAATTTAAAGAGTTCCATGCATGCCATGGTTGAAAGTTTTGATTCAGAAGACTTCAAAGAGGGTGTTTCTCATTTTGTAGAAAAGAGGGAGCCTAAGTTTACAGGGAAGTAAATATGCACATAAGTGAATTTGCTAAAAAGGAAGGAAGAGAAGCACTAGCTAAAGAACAATCAAAAGAAGGTTTGTTTGAATTAAAAAAACAGACCATTCGGGGCAATGAATATAACGTCTTTGTCAATGTACCTCAAAATCTTTATGAATATTTTCAATTTGCCTTGATTCACGGCGAGTGGGACTTCCTTGCTTATGAAGATGAAAGTTATAAGTACCAGGAAGTATTAAATATCTCTGCGGGATTATCCCGCCTTTTGGTTGATAAATATGAAATCAATAAGGGCGACTCAGTGGCCTTTTCCATGCGTAACTATCCAGAGTGGATATACAGTTACATTGCAGTTACTTCAATTGGAGCTATTGCAGTACCTTTAAATTCGTGGTGGCAAGGAGAAGAACTTGAATATGGCATAAACCATAGTGAGTCAAAAGTTTTTATTGCTGATGATGAAAGATTACAAAGACTTGAAGGGCGCATTAAAGAAATTCCTAGAATAGGGGTTAGATGTGACGTGAGTGGTTTTACTAACACCGTCTCTTTTGATGAGGTAGTACAACCTAAAGACAGTTTCCCGCAAGTAGAAATTCATCCTGAAGATGACGCCAGTGTTATGTACACTTCTGGAAGTACTGGATATCCGAAAGGAGTGGTTACAACTCATAGAAGTATTATTAATACCCCAGTTGCCTGGGCTTTTCTTGCTAACCTTGCTTCTAACATAGAGACAGATGGAACGACACAAGTTTTTGCACAACCAGATTCCCCCTGCACTTTGGCTGCTGTTCCTTTGTTTCATGTGACCGGTTCGCATTCAAATTTTCTATTGTCACTGGTGTCAGGTACAAGAATAGTTTTGATGTATAAATGGGATCCTGTAAAAGCAATAGAACTAATTGAAAAATACAAAGTTACATCCTTTTCTGGAGTTCCTACTATGGCTCAAGATATTTTAAAGGCTAGCAAAAAAAACCCTAATAGAGATATATCAAGCTTAGTCAGTCTTGGAGGAGGAGGTGCAGCTAGACCTCCTGAACAGATTTTAGCTCAAGAAAAAGAACACCCAACTAAAATTGCAGGTGTAGGTTATGGGTTGACAGAAACCAATGCAGGGGGAACCAATGCCAGTGGCAAATTACTTTACGACAAGCCTGACACTGCCGGATTTCCCACACCTCTCATACATGAGATTAAAATAATTGATGATAAAGGCAACGAAGTACCTACTGGCGAAAAGGGAGAAGTGGCGATTAAGTCTGTTTCAAATTTTAGATGCTATTTAAAGGACGAAGAAGCAACAAATGAACTACTAGATTCAGAAGGCTGGTTTAGAAGTGGTGATATAGGTTGTTTAGATGAAGATGGTTTTCTATATATAAAAGATCGAATTAAAGACATTGTGATTAGAGGGGGAGAAAATATAGCCTGTTTGGAGATAGAAGCAGTTATGGCAGAGCATCCTGCAATAGCGGAAGCATCAGTATTCGGAGTTCCTGATGAACGTTTAGGTGAAAGTTTAGCGTCCAGGATTGCTCTGAACCCCGGGATGACTACCACAGAAGAAGAAATTTCTTCCTTTTTAGAGAAAAAGATAGCTAAATTTAAAATACCCTCACGTATGTGGTTTCAGGAAGAACAACTTCCCAGGATTGCTTCAGGGAAAACAGCTAAAAAACAAATGCGCGAGGAAGCTATTAAAGAATTAGGATTAGGATGAGAAAATCAAATGATAATCAAAGATAAAAGAGTTGTGGTCACTGGAGCAGCTAGTGGCATAGGAAAGGCTTTGGCCGTTGCTTTTAAAGAAGCAGAGGCTCAATCAGTTGTTGCGGTAGATATAAATTTAGAAGGGGCTGAAGAAACTGCGAAAGATATCAACGGAATTTCAATAAAAGCCAACGTTGGACAAGAATCAGATATTCTTAATGTCATTGAGAAAGCTAATGAACTTTCTGGAGGCATTGATATCTTTTGTTCCAATGCCGGAATCGGAGGAGTCCATGGTTTCTTTGATGCAAAAAACGAAGATTGGCAGAACATTTGGGAAGTTAATGTGATGTCACATATTTATGCCGCTAGGAACGTTTTGCCGCAAATGTTAGAACGTGGAGAAGGTTACTTAATGAGCACGGCTTCTGCTGCAGGTCTTCTAACACAAATAGGATCAGCTGGTTATTCAGTTACCAAAGCAGCTGCAGTTAGTTTTGCTGAATGGATAAAAATTACCTATGGCAAGAAAGGTATAGGGGTTTCTTGTTTATGTCCTCAGGCAGTAAGGACTGCAATGACAGCAGGGGGACCAGGAGTTGCTGGGATAGACGGAATGATAGAACCAGAAGAAGCTGCAGCTGATGTTTTAGATGCGATTGAGAAAGATAGGTTTTTGGTTACTCCACATGCCGAAGTACTTGAGTACATTAAAAGAAAAGGTACTGATCGTGATAGATGGATAAGCGGCATGCAAAGATTACAAGAAAGATTTGAAGAGATGATACCCTAGTAAAAAGGCCATATTTCTATTCATAGCCTGCAAGTCATAAAGGAATTCTTAGTCGTCTTTATAAATCTTAATAACTTTAGATATCTTATTGGTTTGATAACCCCTAATCATACCTTCGGTATTAAAAGGTGTGGAGATATTTCCTTTTGAATCTAAGGAAATAATTCCTCCTTCTCCACCTGCCTCAGTTAATTTCTTTATAACTAAATGACTAGACTTAGCTAAGGAAAGATTCGAGTATTCCATTAGTTTGCAAACATCAGCAGCGGTTAGAAGGCGCATGAAATATTCCCCTTGTCCTGTTCCTGACACAGCGCATAATCCATTTTGAGCCCAAGTACCAGCTCCAAGGATAGGAGAATCTCCCACCCTTCCAGGCATCTTATTAGATCTCCCTCCTGTTGAAGTTGCTGCAGATAAATTCCCATTTTTATCTAATGCCACAGCCCCTACCGTCCCCATTTTTTTGTCTTTTTTATTCTTCCTGACTCTATTTAGATTTTTTTCTGAGTAGAAATAGGAAGGATCTACAAGCTCTATACCAACTGATAAGGCAAATTGTTCCGCCCCTTTACTAACTAACATCACGTGTTCAGACTTTTCCATCACTGCTCTGGACAGAAGTATTGGGTTTTTGATGTGACTGACAGAAGCAACAGCGCCACCTTTGCCAGTGGCTCCATCCATTATTGATGCATCCATCTCTTGAACTTCTGCAGAAGTATAAACTGCCCCTTTTCCAGCATTAAACTGTGGTAAATCTTCTAAAATAGTTACTACTGTGGTTACTGCGTCTAAACTTGTTCCTCCTTTTTCTAGAATCTTATATCCCGTGACTAAAGCAGCATCTATTCCTTCTTTGTAAGCTTTGGCTCTAGCTTTGGTTAAGCCTGAATACATTCCGGAACCCCCGTGCACCACAAGGCCAAAGTTAACTATGTCGTGATGTGCAGAACTAACCATTCCTGTTAATAAACATAACAGACTTATAGAAAAGAGCTTGATTAACGACCTTTCCATTCAGGTGTTCTTTTCTCTGCAAACGCAACCGGCCCTTCTACAAAATCTTCACTTTTTAATAAATCACCGACAGCTGAATACTGTCCTTGCATAGATTTTTCTAAATTAGCTTCGCCTAAACTTTGATAAGCTACTTGTTTAGTAGCTCTAATCGACATGGGTGAACAGGCTTCGATATCTTTAGCCCATCTTCTGGCTGTTTCCATTAGATCAACCAGTGGAACAACTTCATTAACTATTCCTAATTCTTTAGCTTCGGCAGCACCTACATGTCTACCTGTCAGCATCATGCCCATTGCATTTTTCATCCCTATCTGCCTAGGAAGTCTTTGCATTCCTCCAGCTAAAGCAGCCAATCCAACTCTAGGTTCAGGAAGAGCAAATCTTGCGTTATCAGATGCAATTATTAGATCACAAGCTAAGGCTATTTCCATTCCACCTCCCATGGCAAAGCCATTGACAGCTGCAATTAATGGTTTATTAAGATCAAACCTACTGGTTAATCCTGCGAATCCTGAGGATGGCATTCCAGATCTATCTCCTCCAGAAGCCTGGTATTTTAAATCGTTACCAGCGGAAAAAGCCCTGTCACCCGTTCCTGTAATAATTCCAATCCACAGGTTTTCATCTTTATCAAATTCATTCCATACTTCATCAAACTCTCTATGAGAGGGCGGGTGAAGGGAATTCATAACTTCTGGTCGGTTGATGGTCACTTCCAGAACATGGCCGTTAATTTCAGTGTTTAAAAATTCATAATCTTTTTTCATTTGTCTCTCCTCTTAAAAGAATTAAGAATATCAGTCTATTAGTTTATAGTCATGTCATCCTAGGCTGGAAAAGATAATGAAAGTAGGAATATTATTAACTGATCACGTCATGGATGAATTACAAATTAAACATGGAGACATGCCAGACTTTTATGAATTTATATTCAATGAAGTTGATCCTTCTATTTCTTTAGAAATATTTGATGTTGTTAAAAATGAGTATCCTGAGGATATAAACGCGTGTGAGGGCTATCTGATAACAGGAAGCAGGGAGAGCGTATACGATCAAATTCATTGGATTGAAACTTTAAAGAAATTTGTGCTTAAACTACACGCTCAAAAAAAACCCCTGATAGGAATTTGTTTTGGTCATCAATTAATTGCTCAGATATTAGGGGGCATTTCTGAGGAAGCCAAAGTAGGTTGGACAGTGGGAAATCAAACTTACGAGTTCAAAAAAAGATTCCCTTGGAGTGAAGATGATATTTCTTCTATCAAACTACTTCACAGTCACAAGGATCAGGTAACCAAATTACCCTTAGAGGCCACACTAATAGCCTCCACCAAGAAAGTCCCAATAGCTATGTTTCATATAGGTAATCATATTCTGTCTCACCAAGGGCACCCTGAATTTACTAAAGAATACGTATTTGATGTAGCTACTAAAAGAAGAAAAATATTAGGTGAACATACTTACTTGGAAGCGATTAAGAATCTTCAGAAGACAACCCCAGATAATAAGGTTGTCGCAAAATGGTGGCTAGATTTCTTTCGTTTTAACAATCAATAAGGTGATTCAGTATCATCTATGGTAATTCTTTCCATTCTTCTTAATTGAGGCCAATAAGTATTATCTGGTTTGTGAATTACTGAACGATTGTCCCAAAAGGCTATCGAGTTAGTTTTCCATCTAAAGCGACATTGGTATTCTTCTTTTCGGATGTGTTCACAAAGAAAAGAAAGTAATTCTCTTGATTCTGAATCATTGAGTGTGTTTATCTTTGAAGTAAACAAACTATTTACGTAGATAAGCCTCTTTCCAGTAACTGGATGAGTTCTAATAACCGGATGTTCAACAGGAGGATTATCTATTAAAGCTTGTTTTAATTTTTCTCTCCCATAAGGTTCTTCAAGACTTTCCTTAAAACCATATTCAAAGCTATGAACAGCTTGCATATCCTTTAAAGAATTTTTCATATCATTAGGCAAGCCCTCAAATGCAGCGGAGAGGCTAGCGAAAAGAGTATCGCCGCCTTCTTTGGGAATAATCTTCCCCAATAAAATACTACCCAAAGGAGGGATTTTTCTAAAAGTCATATCTGTATGCCATTCCTCTATTTTGGAAGGGTTATCCTCGTCATTTTCCAGAATGGTAATTTCTGGAAAACCTTTAACGGTTGGGTAAACAGGATGGCTTTGAAGTTCACCAAAGTTTAACGCAAAAGCTTTATGCTGTGTAGGAGATATCTCTTGATCTCTAAAGAAGATCACTTCATTTTCAGCTAAACTTTGCTTAATAAACTCAACCTCTTTGGTTTGTAAAGGTTCTCTTAGATCAATCTCATCTATGGTGGCTCCCAAAGCTGAGTCTTCTTTTCTTATTTTTGCCATATTTCTGTATTCGTATTTTAAAATGAATATGTAAAAGGTAGAAATTATTTATATGCTTTTAAATTTATTACTTATAAGACATGCCAAATCCAGCTGGGCAAATCCTAATTTAAGCGATTTTGATCGACCTTTAAATAAGAGAGGTAAGCATAATGCTCCTTTAATGGGGAAGCGGATAAATGGCTATGAAATGCAAATAGATACAATAATTTCTAGCCCGGCTCGGAGAGCTAAGGAGACAGCAAAAATCATTGCTAAAGAAGTAGGTTTCTTTGAAAAGAATATTAATTATGAGATAGGGTTATATCACGCTTCTTTGGACATATTCATCAAGGTTTTATCTGATCAAAAAAAAGAAAATCTTATGATGGTTGGACACAACCCTGGAATCCAAGAATTTAGCTATTGGCTTTGCTCTGAACCAAGAATAAATTTCCCTACTTGCGGAGCTATTTTAATTTCCTTTAATTTACAGGAATGGTCTGAATTAAATAAATACTGTGGAACAATAAGATCCTTTGAATATCCCAAGATGTTTTATGAAGAAAATATTTAACTACTACTTATTACAAATAAGTTTAATTTTTATCTTAACCAGTTGTGGAGGGAGTGGGGGTAGTTCAACTCCCAATGATCCTCCAATAGTACAGTCACCAAATCCTTCTACAAATACTTGGCCTAACACTAGTTGGGAAGTTGTCGATCCATCAAAAGTCAACATGGATCAAACTAAGTTGCAGCAAGCACTTGATTATGCATTTGTAGACAATCGTAATACCCAAGCTGTCGTAGTCATTCGTCATGGCGTTATTGTCGCCGAACAATATTCAGATGGTAATAACAGGTTTTCGTTGGCCACCAGTTGGTCTACAGCAAAAAGCTTTACCAGTGCATTAATCGGTATGGCCATAGAACAAGGTTTGATTGGGTCTGTTGATGATAAAGCTTGTTTATATTTAAGTGAATGGGATTGTGATGAAGTAGTTTGTCTGAGTTTGGATTGTCCAAAATCAAGAGCTGAAATCTCCATACGAGATCTTCTAGAAATGAGATCTGGATTAGAAGATGAGAGTATTGGTGGATTTAGTATTTACTCTTCTGCTGACGATCAATTATATTTTGCGCTTAACAGAACGGGTGTAAAAACGAGTGGAACCGAATTTCTCTATTCAAATTCAGATTCGATGATTTTATCTGGAATATTGGAAACAGCCACTGGTATGTCAGCCAAAGAATTTGCGGAGAGAGATCTTTTTTCTTCGATACAAATGACCGGAGATTGGTGGTCGGATAAAGAAGGTCACACCATGACGTATTGTTGTATAGATGCCATCAGCAGAGATTTTGCCAGATTTGGACTTCTTTTTGCCAGGAATGGGATGTGGAAGGAAAGTCAAATTGTTACTCCGGAATGGGTTTTGGAATCAACTTCTCTTGCCGAGGGACTGAGTTATTATGGTTTGCACTGGTGGGTTTATGCATCAACTAATTTTTTTGCGGCTCAAGGATTACACACAAATGACATATGGGTTAATCAATCGTTAGACTTAGTCGTTGTAAGAAATAGTGACTTTACAAGATATGGCACTGATAGTATTAGAACTGGCTCTAATATTCATAGCACTAACGCACCAAGTTCTTGGAATAATACAGAATTTCTTACTTATGTAACCGATTCTATTACTCAATAAAAGGTTAAAACATTTAATTTTTAATGAAAAGAAAGAGCAAGGAATTTAAAATATAAAAATGAAAAGAGGAATAACTTTCGGAGCCTTTGATTTGTTTCATGCAGGACATATCTTGATGCTGGAAGAAGCAAAGTCTGTCTGTGATTATCTTATAGTATGCATCCAAAGCGACCCTTCATTAGATCGTCAAGAAAAGAATAGCCCTGTCCAATCAATAGTTGAAAGAGAGATCCAGGTATCAGCATGTAAATATGTTGATGAAGTTATGATTTATGATGCCGAATCAGATTTATTGGATATTTTAGAAGAGACTCAATGGGATGTAAGAATTTTAGGTGAAGAGTATAAGGATAAATACTTCACAGGTAGGGATGAAACTTTTGATAGGTGTTATTTCAATAAAAGACCACACGACTTTTCAAGTTCTGAATTAAGAGAAAGGGTGGCAAGAGAACATTTTTTAAAAAAATAAAAAAATTTATTTGTATGCAAATATACGACGTAACTGAATATTCAAAATTATCGCCCTCTGCTTATAAAAAAGAAGTAGAACGACTACAAATAGAGCTACTAAAATTACAGAATTGGGCGATCGAACATAACAAAAAATTGGCTATAGTTTTTGAAGGTCGGGACGCTTCTGGAAAAACAGGCATTATTAATCTTATGAAGAGGCATCTAATTCCAAAACATATAAATTATGTAAATATCGGCATTCCTGATCAAAAGAAATCTAAGTACTGGTTTGATACATATAGAAAAGAAATGCCCAAAAAAGGAGAAATAACTTTCTTTGACCGATCTTGGTACTCTAGAGCTACTGTAGAAATTACCATGGGATACTGCAATAAGAAACAATACACAAGTTTTATGAGAAGGGTAAATAACTGGGAAGAGGACCTACTAAATGAAGGAATTGAGCTGAGAAAAATTTACCTTTCGGTAAGTAAGAAAGAGCAACAAACTCGTTTTAAAAAAAGACTAAAGGACCCATTGAGATATTGGAAGCTAACCGATCACGACCTCAGTATGGCAAAGAAATGGGATATTTACTCTTTTTTTAAAACTCAGATGCTTGATAGGACTTCCACGCAGAATCATCCATGGGTAGTGATTAATGCGAATAACAAAATGTTGGCAAGATTGAGCTCACTCCGTTTTGTTTTAAACGAATTCAATTACCCAGATAAAAATCTTGAAGTAGCTGATGATTGGACCTCAAAAATTACAAATTATAGCTACGACTTTAAGGGAGTTACTTTTGAGAATCTTTCCCATCAACAATTTGAACTCCTTACAAAGAATTTGAGAGA
Organism: SAR86 cluster bacterium; assembly: GCA_022447065.1. Taxonomy (GTDB): domain Bacteria; phylum Pseudomonadota; class Gammaproteobacteria; order Magnimaribacterales; family Magnimaribacteraceae; genus AEGEAN-183. The sequence continues at coordinate 31,834 of JAKUUM010000014.1, forward strand.
ATAATAACTTATCACCTTTCTAAAACTAGGCTCGCATACATACCGTAAATAATTAAACATTTTGTTGTAATAGTAATGAACATTAAATGTCTTGTTTTTTTTGTCACCATAGTTTCTTCTGTTTCTATATTTGCTGAGCCAGTTGTGTATGGCAAAATTTGGATAACTGCAGAATCTCAAGACAGGGAAGCGAGTAGAGAATCTGACCTAGTAAGCAATGCTTCAAGGTTAGGAATTAAAGGGGAGGCAAGGATTGGAGATGGGTTGCTAGGAATTTATCAATTAGAGTACGAAGTTGATCCAGTAGATGGTACTGCTGACGAGACAAAAAACAGAACTTTAAAACAGAGAAACAGTTTTATAGGCATAAAGGGTTCTAAAGGAACACTGTTTCTAGGAATCCACGATACTGCCTTTAAGGGTTCACAATTCAAAATTGATCTTTTTAATGATTTAGCAGCTGATAGGAAAAATATACTACATGGTAAGAACCGTATGAGGGATTTTCTAGGTTATACCTCACCAGGTGCAAGTGGATTTACTTTTACCATCAATGCAATAAGAGGTAACGACGGTCAAGGTGATGAAAAGATTGGAGATTCTAAGTCGTATTCATTAAATTATGAGAACCAGAATATTTATGTCAGTTTGGCTCAAGATTCAAAGATCAAAGGATATGACAATTCCAGTATCTCAGTACAAATTCCAATTAAAAGGCATGGCATAGGTTTTATTTACCAAGAGTCTAAAAATATTTATACAGGAATAAGCCAAGAAGGGCATATCATAAGTTTAGCTTATACACTTGGGGAGAAGGGAAGATTAGAGATGCAAAGTGGATCTTCAGATATGAAGATAGAAGGGGGGCAGCAGACTACTTTAGGTTATAAGTACTACTTATCTAAGGAATTTCAAATTTTCTTTTTCATTACTGACCTCAAAGCAAAGGATGTTACTAAGCAAAAAACAATAAATGCTCTTGGGTTTCAATGGAATTTTTAATCCTCTGTCTTATATGTTTTCACCAAAATGACATATAAATAAAATAAAATAAGATTTCAACGAAGAAGAGAATATGAAATTAAAAAGTACTTTCTCAGATTTGATCAGTAAATCTCCGTTTGGACCAATCCAAATCCATATGGAGAAATCGAAGGAATGTGCTGAAGAGTTATTGGAATTGATAGATGCAGTCATTAAGGATGACTGGGTCGCGGTAGCTTCAAGTAGAGAAAAGATTATAGGACTAGAAAAAGAGGCAGATAAATTAAAAGCAGAAACAAGGAATCTTTTACCAAAAGGTTTTTTCTTGTTTGTTCCTAGAAGAGACTTACTAGATCTCATTGGTCTAGCAGATGATATTCCAAATATAATAAAAGACATATCAGGATTAATTTATGGAAGGCAGATGTTAATACCTCCTCAAATTACTGTTTCCTTTAAAGAGTTTGCAGAAGAAGCTGTTGCGATAATTAGTACCGCTGCTTCAGCTATTGATCAATTAAACGAAGTATCGAGGTTAGCTTTTGGGAGTAGAGCTTCAGAGAAGTTAGATAAGATTATTTCTAAACTTGGCTCTTTGGAGGCTGAAAGTGATAGATCTGAAGTAATGATAAGACGCCAACTCTTTGATATTGAAAGGGATTTACCTCCCATTGAAGCTATGTTCCTTTATGACGTTATAAATAAAATTGGAGAGCTTGCTGACAGGGCTGAACAAGTTGGTCATCGGCTCAGTTTAATTGCAGTTAGATAAAGAGGAAATTTCTTAATGGAAATAATTCTAGAATATGGTACTTTTTTCCTTGTAGTTGCCTGTGTGTTCGGTTTCTTCATGGCCTGGGGAATTGGGGCTAACGATGTTGCAAATGCTATGGGCACGTCCGTTGGTACCCGTGCTTTAACTCTTTTTCAAGCAATATTGGTGGCGTGTGTCTTTGAATTTGCTGGAGCTTATTTAGCAGGAGGGGAGGTTACCTCTACAATCCGAAAAGATATCATTGACCCTACCATTCTTTCTGGATCCCCTGATCTCCTTGTCTATGGAATGCTAGCATCTTTACTTGCTGCTGGAACATGGCTATTTATCGCCTCTTATAATGGTTGGCCGGTTTCCACTACTCATTCTATTGTGGGTGCTATAGTTGGGTTTGCTGCAGTAGGTATAAGTATCGATTCCGTGAATTGGAGCGTAGTGACCATTATAGCTTCAAGTTGGGTAGTATCTCCCTTTGTGGCAGGAAGCCTTTCTTTTCTTTTATTTAAAAGTGTACAAGCACTGATACTTAATTCTGGAGATCCTTTTATTAATGCTAAGAAATATGTTCCTGGTTATATGTTCTTAGTTGGTTTCATAATTGCAATGGTAACTTCCTTGAAGGGATTAAAGCATGTTGGCTTAGATTTCTCTTTTCAGGAGAGTTTAATTTCTTCTTTGGTTGTAGGATTGGCCGTTGCAATTCTTGGAGTTGCGTTTCTTAGAAATATCAAGGATATTCCTAAACCCAAGGGTGATAGGGTATTTGATGGAGTTGAAAGAATCTTTGCTGTGTTGATGGTAATTACTGCCTGTGCCATGGCCTTTGCCCATGGATCTAATGACGTGGCAAATGCCATTGGCCCTTTAGCTGCGGTAGTCAGTATTGTGCAAACTGGAGGTGAAATTACCGCAGAGTCTTCCTTGCCTTGGTGGATATTGTTATTAGGAGGTTTGGGAATAGTTGCAGGTTTAATGATGCTTGGATATAGGGTTATAGAAACTGTAGGTAAAAATATCACAGAATTAACCCCAAGCAGGGGTTTTGCAGCTACTCTGGCTGCAGCGACAACCGTTGTTTTGGCTTCAGGAACTGGGATTCCCATTTCTACAACTCATGCTTTAGTGGGAGCTGTTCTTGGTGTTGGATTGGCCAGAGGTATTTCTTCTGTTAATGCAGGAGTTGTTGGAAGAATAATAACATCTTGGATAATTACTCTACCAGTAGGAGCAGGATTATCAGTCGTTTTCTTCTATGTATTTAAAAGTATTTTTAGCTAGCTTATGATTGCTTGCAAGAGTCTAGTCTTTTAGATCAAAAAAGGAAGAGAAGTAAGAGTAGCAAAGGAGATAAAAATACCAAAAGGTATTTTAGTTTTTAAGAAATTATTTAATATTCCTCTGTTCTGAAAGGCATAAATACCATAAATAATTATTCCTGTAATAGCGGCCACGAGAATAATATAAGGTAGGTTAAACCAGCCTAACCAGGAACCTATTCCTGCAATTAATTTTGCATCCCCCCTGCCCAGACCTTCAACACCTTTTAATAGGTAAAATCCTTTTTCTATTAGGAAGAAGAGTGAATAACCTACAACACATCCTATTATAGAATCAGTTAATGGCACGATTGAAAACCATGCATTTATAAATAAACCGCTGACAATGATGGTAAAAGTAATTTCGTCTGGCAATACAAAATACTTAAAATCAATAAAGGCTACAACAATCAACAAGCTTGCTAACAACAATAAGAAAAGAAGTTCGAAGGAGAAGCCAATAAATACACATAACCACACAAAAATAAGTCCTGTTAAGACTTCTATTAAAGGGTATAAGAAAGGAATCTTATAGCCACATTTAGAACATTTACCTTTTAACAAAATATAACTTAAAACGGGGATGTTCAAATAATAAGGTATTTGATAATTGCAATTATCACAGTGTGATCTAGGAACAATTAAGTTAAACTTCTCGAACTTCGGGTGAGGTTCAGTTAAACCATTAATTCTCGGGAGCCTGTAGATTATTGTATTTAAAAAGCTACCTACTACTAAACCTGTTATTAAGATACAACTTAATAAATATTCCTCAGAAATAGTTCCCATTTAAATAATTATAAAATTCCTCAATTGATACCTGAACTGAATTAGTTTCCGGCACAAACATTAGCTTATTCTAAAGTTTTACCATAGTATCTAGTTAATATTAAGTAAAAGTATATGCAGTTTCTTTTAGAGCAAATCAGAAAAATTTCTGACTTCTTTAATGGAGGTGTTAGCTCTGTTGTTTCAGACAAGTTTTTAAAGACTCTACCTGTTTATATTGCCCTATTTCTAGGATTAATTATTGCCTACCAAATAATGAATTTAACTTGGAAGTTAATTTTTCCTACTAATGATGTAGTTTTCAACTTAGAAAGTGCTTCAAAAAACGAAAGCTCTAAAAACATATTCATAAATCTCTCAGGAGATCCTTTTATTAGGATGGCTAACCAGGCAGTAAATCTTACATTTGATATAGAAGCGCCTCCAACTACATTATCTTTAAGACTTTATGGAATTAGGTATTCTAACTCTGGAGAATTGGATGCTGCAATTCTTGGTTTTGATCCAAAGAATCAAAGGCTATATAAGACAAATGAGGTGATTGCAGACGATATTATTCTTGAGTATATTGAACCTGAAAGAGTGGTTATTTCAAGGGGCGGTATAAGGGAAAGTGTAACATTTGATAAAGATACTGTTTTATCTCCAGAAGTTACCCAGTCCTTGGCTAAAAGTAATAAAAATATTGATGTGAAAGGCATTGAATTAAATACTTTTAATAAAATGATAAACTTTCAGCCTTATTTTTCTAACGGTACACTCAAAGGCTACCAACTTTATCCTGGTAAGGAATCAGAGTTCTTTAAAAAAAGTGGTCTGCAACCCGGTGATGTATTGGTAGCAGTTAATGGTTTAGACATCAAAGACCCTTCAGTTTTGAAAGAATTATCTGCTTTTGGTCAACTAAAGTTAGACTTAATCAGAGACGATGATGATTTTTCAATAACTGTTAAGCTAAATTAAATACATTATGTCGCTTAAGTTAAGTAAACATGCATTCGTGTCTCTTATATTTGTTGCTTTTTTTATTGCATCTTCACTTTCAGCTGCTCAAATTAATATGAGAGATGCAGATATCAGAGCTTTTGCTGCTGATATGGCTGAAATATCTAATAAAACCATTGTCTTAGACCCTAGAGTTAAAGGAAATGTTACTGTTGTTTCTAATCAAGACTTAGATGCAGGAGAAGCTTATGCTGTATTTTTATCTGTATTAAGAGTTCATGGATATGCAGCTATAGAAAACAACGGAGTTGTTAAAGTTATGCCTGAATCAGGAGCTAGACAAGATGCATCTGTTAACAGAGAAAATATTGATAGTCTCACAACCGAGGTTATTCGCCTGTCCCAAGCTAATGCTCGGGTACTTTCACCTTTATTAAAGCCTTTGGTAAATAAACAGGGTCACATTACTGCATATGAACCTACTAACAGCATTATCATTGCTGATTATGTTGGGAATTTGGCTAGGATCAAATCAATTTTATTAGAATTGGATAAAAATCCTGCAGATACTTTTGCGCTAATTCCCTTACAAAACACATCTGCAAATGAAATAGCTCGGATTTTAGGTTCCATGTGGAGAAGTGATAATCAGATGTCTAAAAGTTTTAGCGCTATGGCAGTTGATAGGAGTAACTCTATATTGTTACGTGGCCAACCAGGTGTAATTAATCAAATAAAAGGTGTGATCTCTAAGCTTGATAGCAATACTTCTCCGAGTAGTAATTTAAAAGTGATTTACCTTAAATATGCAAAAGCAGAAGATTTAACTGGACTTCTTGAAAAGGTAGCCGAAAGCTTAGAAGAAGAAGCCCCTTCTGCACAATCTTCTAAGAAAATGACTACTAGTATAGGTTTTCATAGTGACACCAATGCCCTAGTTATTTCGGCTCAACCGGATGTATTAAAATCTTTGGAGTCAGTCATTGCTCAGTTAGATATAAGAAGGGCCCAGGTTCTAGTTGAGGCTTTAATTGTTGAAATTTCGGAAAAGTTATCAAGAGATTTAGGGGTTCAATTTCTGTTTACGGGGGATGGAGAAAGGTCTCCAGTAGCAGCACAAAGATTTGGCACTCCAACTCCAGACCTTATTTCAATTATCGGAGCAGAAGTATCTGAAGACTCCACTACTGCTTCAACATTTCGAAGCAGTGCAGCCGGCTCTTTATTAGCTTTGGAAGGTTTATCTGCTGGAGTTGCACGTTATAAAGCTGATGGTACAAGTTTTGCAGTTATTTTAAATTTAATCGCTCAAGATGCAGATTCTAACGTTCTTTCTACTCCTTCCATTATGACCATGGATAATGAAGTGGCTTCTATTATCGTAGGTCTGGAGATACCCATCACTACAGGTGAAACCTTAAGCGGTTCAAATAGTAATCCTTTCAGATCAGTTACCCGACAAGAAATAGGAGTGAAGTTAGTAGTTAGACCTCAAATCAATGAAGGAAATGCGGTAAAATTGCATATTATTCAAGAAGTTTCCAGTATTTTTGGCCCTTTGAGTGCATCGTCATCAGATCTTATAACTAACAAGAGAAGTATTGAAACTACTGTACTTGTTGAAGATGGCGAAACCATAGTCTTGGGTGGTTTAATCGATGATGATATTCAAGAGTCAATTAAGAAAGTTCCTGTGTTAGGAGACATTCCATTACTTGGAAGACTTTTTCGATCCACTTCAATAAGTAGAACAAAAAGAAATCTAATGGTTTTCTTGAGACCAACTATAGTAAGAAGTTCTGAAGATGTTAGATCTATAAGTAATAGGAAATATAACTATTTTCAAGCCATAGAGAATGATCTTATAAATAGTGGCAAGACAGTGCCAGATATAGCAATTCTCAAAGAGCTGCTCGAATCTGGAAATAATCAATAGAAATATCATGACTTCTAGTGAAATATTGGTTAAGAACGAGCATAAAACTCTAATCCCGTATAGGTTTGCCAGAGAAAAAAGAGTAATAATTGAAGATGATAACAATAAAATAAGAGTCAAAACCACGTCGTCAATAACAATGGAAACTATCTCTGAATTAAGAAGTTATTTAAATAAACCCCTGGAGATAATCTGGTTAAAGCCTAATGAGTTTGAAAAAGAATTATCTGACACCTACTCTAATACTAGCACTCCGTCTTCGGAATTAGCGGAAGGAATAGGTGATAATTATGATCTATCTGCACTAGCTGAGAATCTTCCCAAGACAGCTGATCTTCTAGATTCAGATAATGACGGTCCTGTTATAAAACTTATAAATGCCATCCTTTCTGAAGCAATAAAATCTAATACGTCGGATATTCATATTGAACCTTATGAAGATTACCTATCAGTAAGATTCAGGATAGATGGAATATTAACCGAAATCTTGAGACCTACTGGAAGAATTGCTCCCATGTTAAACGCGCGAGTAAAAGTGATGTCTAGTTTAGACATAGCAGAAAAACGAATTCCACAAGACGGAAGAATGTCACTCAAATTAGGAGACAAATGGGTAGATATAAGAGTTTCAACTTTGCCTACGAGTCATGGAGAAAAAGTTGTTTTGCGTATCCTGGATAAAGCTGAAACGCAATTAGGCCTTGAACAACTTGGAATGTCTTCATCTACTTTAAAGATTTTTGAAGCTAGCCTAAACAGTCCAAATGGAATTATTTTAGTTACTGGACCAACGGGTTCAGGAAAAACAACAACTCTTTATGCAGGTCTTAATATTTTAGATGATCAAACTAGAAATATTCTTACTGTTGAAGATCCTATTGAGTATGCCATAGAGGGTGTAACACAAACTCAAGTTAATACGAAAGTAGGGATGACATTTGCTAGGGGGCTAAGAGCAATTCTTAGACAAGATCCAGATATTATTATGGTAGGGGAAATTAGAGATCTAGAAACAGCAAAAATAGCTATCCAAGCATCTTTAACTGGTCATCTCGTCCTTTCAACAGTACATACAAATGATTCGGTTGCGGCTATTACCAGAATGGTCGACATGGGCATAGAGTCTTATTTGTTAGCGTCCACTGTAAAGGCTGTGTTAGCACAAAGATTGGTCAGAAGACTTTGCAAATCTTGTAAAGAAAAATACTCTTTAGATACAAGTATTAGTACTTTAACAAAAGGGACAGTTATTTTTAAAGCCAAAGGATGCAATGGATGTAACAATACTGGTTATCGAGGGAGAGTAGGGCTGTTTGAATTATTTTTACTTGATGATGGAATCAAAGAAGCTATAAATTCTGGCGCTACCGAGCTTGAATTATCTAAGTTAGCATTTTCTGATAACCAAAAATTATCTGATTCGGGTTATGAGTTAGTGCAAAAAGGCATCACTTCACTAGATGAAGTTTTAAGGGTTACTAGTGAGAATTAGAAATGGCTGCTTTTGATTATGTAGCAATAAATCCTAATGGCAAGAAGGAAAAGGGAATAATAGCAGCCGACAGTCTTGAAATAGCACGAAGAGAATTAAGAAACAGAAAACTTGCACCCATAAAAGTATCTGAGGTTAGTAGTAGGAACTTTTTATTTAGATCTTTTCAAAGGAAAATCAGCTTAAAGAATTTAGTTATATTTACTAGACAGTTGTCAGCCCTTACAAGCGGCGGAGTGGTTTTAGATAGGGCTTTAAAATTGATAGGCGATCAAAGTTCTAACTCGCAACTTAAAGAACACTCATTAACCTTAGCTTCTAGGATCGAAGAAGGTTTTAGCTTTACAGAAGCTTTAAAAGAATTCCCTCAAAGTTTTGACCGTTTATTTATATCTTTGGTTTCTGCAGGAGAAAAGGCTGGAGACATGGCTGGTGTTTTAGACAGAACTGCTTCTTATTTAGAAAGAAAATCTAAGATTCAACAAGATATAACCGGTGCCTTAATTTATCCGGCAGTTCTTCTCTCTCTCGCTTTTATTATTGTCTCTCTAATGCTCATATTTGTCGTGCCTAGTGTTGTAGATCAATTTGCAAATCTTAATCAGGAGTTGCCTCTGATAACAAGATGGCTTATAGGGTTATCTAATTTTATATCAGGCCCGGCTTTGTGGATTTTATTAATTTTAGTTTTATCTCTTTTATTTTCTTTTAGATTTTTTGGAGTTGAAAAACTATTCACAATTGTTGACAAATACTTACTAAAAATTCCAGTTCTAAAAGGTTTCCTTATCAATTCTAATTTAGCTAGATTTACCACTTCTTTAAGTATTCTCAGGAATAACGATATTCCAATTGTACAAGCTTTAGAAATCTCAACTGCAACCATTTCAAATAGTCATTTAAGATCAAATCTGGAAAAATCTCTTAGCGGAGTTTCAGAAGGAAATTCATTGGCTCAATGTTTAAGTTCAGTACCCCAAATCCCTCCTATGGTTACTCAGCTGGTAGCTAGTGGAGAAAGGAGTGGTGAGTTAGAGAATATGCTTTCCAAAGCTGCAGATTTTTTAGATATGGAATTTCAACAATCGACTAAGATTGCCATGAATCTCCTAGAACCTATGGTAGTTGTTATTATGGGGACTATAGTAGCTAGTATTGTTGTCGCTGTACTTCTACCTTTAATACAGATGAATAATCTTTCTTTGATAGGATAAATATTATGAACAAGAAAAGAAAACTAAAAGATAAAGCAAAAAACTCAGGATTCACCCTGATAGAAATTCTAGTTGTACTTTTAATAATAGGACTGCTTTCTACTCTAGTAGCAGTTAATGTATTACCCAGTCAAGATAGGGCTAGAATTGAAAAAACCAAAGCAGATATAGCCGTTATGGGCACTGCTCTTGAGATGTATAGATTAGAAAGATTCAATTATCCAAATAGTGAATTAGGATTAAGGGCTTTATTGAGACCTGAAGAAGATAATTACCAAAGTAACTTAAATACCAGAGGTTATATAAAAAGATTACCTAAAGACCCCTGGCGAAATGATTATCAATATGCTATTCCTGGAGACCATGGTGAATATGACCTTTTCTCAATGGGGGCTGATGGTGAAATAGGAGGAGAGGGTATTAATGCTGATATAGGGAACTGGGACCCAGAAGTTGAATAACGATCATACTTCAGGGTTCACATTAATTGAAGTTTTGGTTGCTCTAGCAATACTCGGTTTCACTTTATCTGCTGCATTAAAAATATTTTCTTCAAACGCTTTAGCTGTATCGCTTTTGGAACAGAGAACGATGGCAAGCTTTGTGGCTGAAAATGTTTTAGTACAAACCTTCTCTTTTGAAGACGAGTTAAATTATGCCACAGGTATAGAGTTTCAAGGTGGATTTGAATATCAATGGGAAAGAAAGGTTTTATTTGAAGAAGATGGAAAATCAGCCCAAATAGATATTTCAATTTCAACTCAAGGCATTGAGGATGTTTACCGATTAATAAGCTATAAGGTAATTCAATGAAAAATCATGGTTTTACCTTGATAGAAGTTTTGGTTGCTCTGGCAATAGTAGCCCTTATTGGAATAATGTCCTTCACAGGCTTGATGACTAGTGTCAAGTTTAATGAAATTACCTTATCCAGAATGGATGTAACTTCTCAACTAATTCTAGCTGATGAGACTATGAAAAGAGATTTAATGCATGCTTTAAATCGGCTTCCAAGAGATAAAAGAGGGGAGTCCTATAAGCATTCGTTTTATGGAGTTAATCCTAGACTAGAAGGCAACATGTTAGCTTTTTCCATTCATACCGGTTCAAATTTTTCTAATGATATTGGAGCTATCCGCTACGTAGAGTATGTCTTAGAAAATAATATCATTAAAAGGATTGAATCTAAATTTGTAGATCAAACCGATAATACTGAAGTTAGGACAACTGTATTTTTAACAAATGTTGAGGACATATCTCTAAAATTTAATTTAGGAGAACAATGGGTTGATGAATGGCCAGTGTCTAATTGGACTTCAAATAATGGATTACCCAAGCTCATTGAGCTTACTTATGAAATAGAAGGAGTAGGGCAAATAATGCGAAAATATATGCTTCCTTCGGGAGCAATTTAGTGAAGAAGAAAGAAGAAGGAACAGCATTAATTTTAGTTCTTTTAGTAGTAACTATAATAACTGTTCTAGGTGTAACGGCTGTAGATCGACTCCATTATGGAATTAAAGAGAATTCTGATATTAGTTTAAAACAACAATCTTTTTGGTATGCACTAGGTCTTGAATCAAAGGTTTTAGATTTCATAAAAGAAAGAAATCAAATAAGAAATTTATCAAATGTACTTATCTCAGATGAAGATATTCCTTCAATTATGGTAGAAATTGAAGGTGGCAAAATAGAAGGAACGCTAGAGGACTTAACTACTTGTTTTAATATCAATGGCCTCGTTAGGCTGTCAGGAGATAATCAGTTAGTTATTAATCAAGGAGGAGTTGATCAATTTAAGAATCTTCTAAGAGTTTTGAGATTTGACGAACTTAACCAAGATAAACTCATATTTAGTTTAGTCGATTGGATAGATTCCAATGATTTTACTGAAGATGCTAATGGTGCAGAAGATGATTTCTACACCAGGCTAGCATCTCCTTATCGTTCAGCTAATCAACCTATCTTCAATGTTAATGAGCTAGTTAATGTGAAGAATTATGATAAGGAAATAGTAAATGCACTTTTACCATTTCTATGTGCATTGCCTGAAGTTGGCTCGAATCAAATTAACGTCAACGCTATTAGAAAGAATAAACCCGAGATTTTAGTCATGCTTTTTGGTGAAAACCTCTCTTTGTCTTCAGCTTCTAATGTTCTAGCTGATAGACCTCTGTCAGGATTTAAAGATAAAGAAGAGCTACTATCACATCCAGAACTTGCCGATCTACCTTTATCAAATTCAGCACTTGATAATATAAAATTTAAATCAGATTTCTATAGATTAACGACAAAGGTAGATAATTTTCAATACCCTTTCGTTCTTGATTCTTATCTTCAGATATTGGATACAGGTAAGGTAAAGGTGTATATGAGGAGCCAAGGAGTTTTTTAGTGAGAAAGTTGATCTTCCTTCACAATCTTCTTAAAGGTACTGTATCTTGGTTGATAGAGGATGAAACAGGAGAAATTTCTGAACGAGGAACTGCCTCTACTTTCTTAGAACTTCAGACAAAGGTAGTTGATAGAGTAGAAGGATTTATTTTTTCTCCTCTATTTTCAAATAAAAGGTTAGAGGTTCCTCCAACCTCTCAATCTCAGATTCTAGAATCTATCCCCTTTTTACTTGAAGATAGCCTCCTTGGATCTGTAGAGGATTATCATTTTGTAATATCTAAAAGAAGCGAGGAAGGCGATGTTAAAGTGTCTCTCATTCCTATCAACAGCATGGAAGAGGAAATAAGTTTATTTAGAGAGGCTCAAATTAATGTAAGCTCCCTCAGCTTTCTAGATAATAGCTTCAAAGAAGAGTCTTCAACATGTTCTTTAGTTTTATTTGATGATATTTCTGTCATAAATTTTGGATCTGAATGGGGTTGGTGTGCAGAAACAGATATTATCCTTAATTTATTAAAAAAGGGTTTAGAAGATTTCAAATCTACATCACTAAAAGTCTTTCTGAGCAAAGATGCCAAAAAGATAGATTGGACTAAATATTCAAAATTAGAACCTGACATTATTTTCATAGAAGGGGAGTTAGATTTCTTAGAAAAAGCCTTTCCTTCTTTAGAAAATAAATTCAATTTATTAACAAATAAATATGCACCCAGGATAGCTTGGAGGGAATATTTTAAAAAGTGGAAATATGGCTTAGCTGCTGCTTCCATAGTTGTAGTTCTTTACTTTTCTCAGACGCTAACGGATATTTATCAGAACAACTCTTCTGCTACTGACCTTTTAGAACAGTCAAGATTACTTTATTATTCTGCTTACCCAAATGAACCTAAAGATACAGATCTTAAGAAACTACTTAGACAAAAACTAAGGGGAGTTAATTTAACAGGTAGAGAACCTTTTTTATTGACGGTACAAAACTTAACTCAAGTTATTCATAATAATGAGAGAGTTTCTCTACATTCAGTCAATTATGACTTAAATAGTAACCAGTTCATCATAGAAATACAGTGTACTCAATTTGAAGACTTAGAAACTGTCAAATCTACTTTTATCCAAGGTGGTTACGCTATAGATGTTGGGTCATCTAAAAGGGTTGGTAATTCGATCCTGAGTGAACTATTTATTAAGAAGACATGAAAAAAATATTCCTCTCTTTAACAAGAAAAGAACAACAATTGGTTGTTGCTGCCGGGGTTGTTTTTTTATTGGTTATTCTTACAGTACTAAATTCTGCACTTCAAGATTGGAAAAAAGAGTCTTTACTAAAATTTAACAGTAACCATAAACTTTTATCAGATGTTCAAAAATCTTTAACTTTAAAATCCCAGTTTCCCAAAGTAGAAAAAATAAATCCAAATAGTTTAAGTTCCACGGTCAGCTCTGTGGCCAGAAGATTTAATTTAACAATTGATAGGATACAGCCTACTGAAGTAGGAGAAATAATGGTTTCAATTAACCAAACCGAGTTTGTTGGTCTCTACGATTGGTTAAGAGAACTGGAGATGAATAAAGGTATCACTGTGAGCAAAGCTTCTATAAGAGCTAATTCTTCAAGAGGTACTGTTTCAGGAGTGAGAGCCCAGTTAGTTTTAAAGATTTTGTAGATGAAGATAAGAACTGTAATTCTAATTTTTACTACATTCTTCTTTTTTTTAATCTTTAGTTTTCCAATGAGAGGCTTGGTTAGCCTTTTGGATGATCAAAACAATATAAAAGCTCAAGCTATTGAAGGTTTCTGGTGGAAAGGGAATCTGCAAAAGGTTGAACTAGACAATAGGCAATTGGGAGATATAAATTTTAACTTAATTCCGACTTCCTTATTTCTAGGTAGGTTTGAGTTCTATATTGAAGTTATAGGACAAGAAATTGATCTTCAGGGATACGTGGGAACAACTTTTCTAGGTAATATCTTTATAAGAGATGTACATCTTGAAGCTAATCCTATAATTCAAATTAAATCAGGAAAGCCTATTTCTCAGAATATTTCCAATATCAAGGCCGATGTAGCTTATCTTTATTTTAACGATGAAGAATGTCTTAAAGCTCGAGGACAAGGCACTGGAGAAATAATAGATATGTTCGGTTTATTTTCTAGAGATTTAAATATCAACATTGATATGAAGTGTAGACAAAAACTATTGGAGCTATCTTTTAAATCAATTCCTGAGGGCCTATTAGAAGGAGAAGTCTTAATTCAAAGCAATCTAAAATACAACCTTGAGGCTAGATCAAAAAGATTAAGTAGTAAAATTATGGAAATTAGTAAATTTAACTTTGAAAAAGAACCTGCCTTGAAGATTTCTGGTAGTCTTGAGGACTTATTACAAAATTTTTAAGTTTATGTGTGGAAGGTTTGCACTTAGAAATCCTCAGCCGGTAAAAAGTCAATTTCATTTAGAAGAGTTAGAGCCTCAATATAATATTTTTCCTGGAATTAAAATTCTAACTATTGCTGACGAACCAAAATTTATTATTTGGGGTTATACCCCGTATTGGGCTAATAAACCCTTTAATTTGATTAATGCAAGAGGAGAATCTCTTAGGAAGAAACCTTCTTTTAGAAATGCTGGCAGATGCATCATTCCAGCAGATGGATGGTACGAATGGAAACAAGAGGATCAAAAAAAAATACCTTATTTCCATCATTTGGGAGAAAGCTCTTTTTGCTTTGCAGGTGTTTATGGTGGCTATAGAGGACAAGTTGGATGTGCAATAGTTACACTTGAAGCTACTGATCACCTCAAACCAATACACTCAAGAATGCCTGCTATTCTAGATAAATCTGCTTATCAAGATTGGATTCAAGGAAGTGAAGAAGATGTATATGATCTTTCAATATCAAATAAAATAGAGTTTTATAAAGTATCTACAATAGTTAATAACCCGAAAAATGATAGCGAGGATTGCTGCATGCCCGTTTAAGCCGTGGCAAGGTAAGCATTAACTGCTTTTTTTCCTTCTGTTACAAATCTAGGACTAATGTGATTCTCTTCACTAAAACTGATAGAGAGAGTGGATAAGCATAGCTGTGAAGCTATGTAGACCTTTTCAGCTGAAATATCAATTTCTTTCTCAGACATTACTTGCAAAATTAAAGAAGCAAACAGTCTCTTGTTTTGAAGATTAGTACTTTTAGATTTTGGAAAAGATTCCAGGTAAAAGAAAAGACTTGCGCAAGCTTTATTTTGATTTAGATAAATACTTATTAGATCTATAAATAGATTGAAATACCACTCAGGTTTTTTTATCAGAGATAATTTAGCATTCTCAATAAATAACTTACTAAAATTTTCTATATGCCTTTCTGACAGTCCATGGAAGAGAGATTCATTACTGGGAAACAGTTTGTAAAGAGTAGGTCTTTTCATGTTGGCTACTATTGAAACCTTTTGAATATTAACCGAATGAATTCCTTCGTTTATCAGGATTTCTTCCACAGCGTCAAGGATTAATTCATATCTATCCAAACTCCTTTTTTGTTTTGGTTTATTAGGAATTAACTGGTTTACCTGCATGACAGAAATATTTTTTTAAAAACTGTAGACTAAAACACAAAAAATTAACTAATTTACTATGAAAGCTGTAATGCAAACCTTATACCTTTTGTCTTTCTTTATTTTTTTATCTGCTTCAAGCAGTATAGATGAAAATGAGAGGTTCTTATCTTTTCTGGATAGAGAATGGAAATATGAACTTTCCCAAAATCCCGTTTACGCAACATCAATGGGCAGCAAAGGCTATGAGACCGAATGGAGGGATTTAAGTCTTAAAGCCATAAATTCAAGGAATATTCACACTATAGAAACTATAGAAAAGATTAAAAGTTTTAATCCAAATAAGCTTACTAAAGATAATCAATTAAATTTACGACTTTTTAAACAATTAACAAAAGAAGAATTAGCTATTGGTGAATACAATCGTCATTTACTTCCTTTTAGCCATAGAGGAGGAGTACAACTAGCTCATGAGGATGTGGAGAGCCTTCCTTTAAATTCTTTAGATGATTATTGGTTCTGGATAGAAAGGCTAAAGAAATTAGATCAAAGGATCCATCAAACAATAGTTTTAGCTGAATTAGGATTAAAAAAAGACTACAGAGCTCCCAGAGTTTTAATGGAAAGGGTGTATCGCCAAATCAAGATTCAAACTTCAGATAACATTGAAAAAAATCCTTTTTATCAAATTTTTATTGATTTACCTGAAACTTTTTCTTTAGAAGATAAAAGAAGTTTACAAAAAGAGGCTAAAAAAACGATAAAGGAAGTAATTATTCCTGCTTACAAAGTTCTAGAAAGTTTTTTTAAAGAAGATTATTTGCCTCAAACCAGAACTAGTGTGGGCTTATTCGATACTCCTAATGGAAGAGATCTTTATAGGTTCCTAACTAAATCTTTCACCACAACAGAACTGTCACCTGAAGAAATACATAATATTGGATTACAGGAAGTAGCCAGAATTAGAAAGGAGATGGAGGATGTAATTAAAGAAGTTCAATTCAAGGGTTCTTTTAATGAATTTTTAAAATACCTAAGAGAGGACAAAAGATTTTACTACGATACACCAGAAGAATTATTTGAAGGATATCTAGCTGTATCTAAAAGAATTGATCCTGAATTAGTGAAATTGTTTGGTATTCTACCTCGAACTCCTTATGGTTTAAGATCAATTCCCGCTGAGTCAGCACCAGATACCACTACAGCATATTATATGTCTCCAGCACCAGGCGGATTGAGACCAGGTTACTATTATGTAAATCTATATAAGCCTGAAACAAGACCTAAATTTGAAATGGAGGTGCTCTCAGTCCATGAAGCAGTGCCAGGACATCACCTTCAGATTTCATTAGCTATGGAAAAAGAAGAAATGCCTATGTTTAGAAGAGTTAGTCCTTATACAGCTTTTGTGGAAGGATGGGGGCTCTATAGCGAGAGTCTTGGTTATCAAATAGGTTTGTATAAAGATCCTTATTCAAAATTTGGTCAACTGACTTATGACATGTGGCGAGCAGTTCGTTTGGTAGTTGATACTGGGATGCATTACTTTCATTGGGAAAGACAAAAAGCTATAGATTTCTTTATGGAAAATGCTGGCAAGTCTGAACTCGACATCATCAATGAAATTGATCGTTACATCGTTATGCCGGGTCAAGCCTTGGCATATAAAATTGGTCAAATGAAATTATTGGAATTAAGAAAGAAAGCTAAAGAAGAATTGGATACTAAATTTGATATTAGGGATTTTCATGATGCAGTATTGAAAGAAGGTGCTTTGCCGTTAAACGAATTAGAGTTAGTCGTTGATAGATATATTCTTGATAACAAGTGAATAAAGAAAAAACTTCTTTTCTTGTACTTTTAGTAGGTATCACTTTACTGGTTGTTGGAAATTCATCAGCCTACTCTAGCTATATTTTGCGTCTTATTGACTAAAAATAAACTAGATGAGGCTGGTTAGTTTAATTATAAGAACCTGTAAGATTATAATGACATCATGGAAGTTAATAAAAATCTTAACTTAGATAACTTTTGGATTCCCTTTACACCTAATAGGGCTTTTAAATTAGATCCAAGATTATTAGTTAAGGCAGAAGGTATGTATTACTTTTCTGATGACAACAGGAAAATTCTAGACGGTATGGCAGGTCTTTGGTGCTGTAATGCAGGCCACTGTCACCCCCACATTGTTAAAGCTGTTCAGAATCAGATTGCAATCTTGGACTATGCCACAGCATTCAATATGGCTCATCCAAAGGCATTCGAGCTAGCAGAAAAGATAGCAGAACTTACACCTGATGGTTTGGATAGAATCTTCTTTGGAAATTCTGGTTCAGAGGCTGTTGAGACTGCTTTAAAAGTGGCCATTGCATTCCATGCAAGTAGAGGCGAAAGACAGCGTACTCGGTTTATTAGTAGGGAGAAAGGTTATCATGGAGTTAATTATGGTGGTGTTTCCGTTGGGGGAATACCAGCCAATAGAAAATCCTTTGGTCCGCTATTAACTGGTATTGATCACTTACCACATACTTGGAACCTTGATGAAATGGCCTTCTCACAAGGCCAACCAACATGGGGATTACATTTAGCCGATGAATTGGAAAACATTCTTTCTTTTCAAGACCCCTCTACTGTGGCTGCTCTCATTATTGAACCAGTTATAGGTGCTGGAGGTGTTATTGTTCCGCCTAAAGGCTATCTAGAAAAAATAAGAGAGATTTGTAGTAAACATGGAATCCTACTCATATTTGATGAAGTCATAACAGGTTTTGGAAGAGTAGGGGACTCTTTTGCTGCAAATAGATTTAAGGTAACTCCTGACATTATTGCTATGGCAAAAGGCCTTACCGGAGCAGCAGTTCCAATGAGTGCAGCAGCTTTTAAAACAGAGATTTATGATGCAATTGTAGAAAGTTCAGAAACTCCAATTGAACTTTTCCATGGGTATACATACTCTGGTCATCCTGTTGCCGCGGCCGCAGGTATTGCTACTTTAGAAGTCTATGAAAAAGAGGAACTTTTTCAGAGAGCCAAAAAAATGGAACCGATTTTTCAAAATGCCCTGCATAGTTTAAAGGGAGAAAACTTCATTGTTGATATAAGGAATTTTGGCTTAATGGGAGCCATCCATTTTGGCCCTGATGAAGGAAAGAGTGCAACTGAAATTTCTTCACAAGTCTTTAAGTATTGCTATGAAAATGATGTTCTAGTTAGATTTTCTGGAGACTTTATTGTTCTCTCTCCAGCACTTATTGTAGAAGAAGACCACATTAACACCATTGTAGAAACTTTGAGAAAAGGTATACATAGCATTTAACTCTTATGTCTGTTCCTGAATGGTTTGAGAAAATAATTCAAAACAAACCTGAATCTAAGTTTGTTAATGTTGAGGGAGTTAATATTCATTATCTTGTCTGGGGAGATGTTACTAAACCAGGTCTTTTTTTAATACACGGGTATAGTGCTCACGCACATTGGTGGGATTTTATTGCTCCTGGTTTTCTTAGTGACTACTGTGTTGTTGCTATAGATCTCTCTGGAATGGGCGATAGTGGCCACAGAGACTCTTACTCACAAACTTTATATTGCCAAGAAATAAAATCAGTTTGTGAGGATATCGGATTGAGTTCTGCAGACTTTTTGGCTCATAGCATGGGAGGTCCTATTTCTGTCAAAGCAGCTTCTTTGTATCCTGAACTTTTTAACAGTCTTTTTCTTTTAGATGCAATCATAATTGTACCCCCAGACAAAGTCAGATCATTTTCTTCTAGAAATTCGATGATGAGGACTGATTTTATTTACAAGGATTTTGATACAGCAATGAATAGTTTTAGATTAATACCTCCGCAACCTTGTAAAAATGACTTTTTGTTGAAACATATTGCTGAACATTCCTTTAAACAAACCAAGGATGGATGGGTATTAAAATCAGATGCAACAATTATGAGATCTTATCAATATGAAGATTTAACTGAAATATTTATGGATCTAAAATGCCCTATTTACATGGTCTATGGTTTAATGAGCCAGATTTTTTCACAAGAACTGTTGGAGTACACTACTTATGTAGGCAATCTACCTAAAGAGAGAGTAGTTGGCATACCGGCAGCTATGCATCATTTATTTATTGATGAACCACTTATTTTTGTTGAAGAAGTTAAGAAACTTTTAAAAACTAAGAACTGATTATGACCAAAGGACCGGCTAAAAAGATAGAGGATATTACAAAGGGTTTTGCAAAACATAATTATATTTGTAGTGAGCAAATTTCTTCAGCAGTTTATTTAGCAAATGAATTAGAAAAACCTATTTTAGTTGAGGGACCACCAGGAGTCGGCAAAACAGAATTGGCCAATACAGCTGCTCTTTATTTCAAAAAGGATCTTTTGAGACTCCAATGCTATGAAGGTCTAGATGAAACTAAAGCTCTTTACGAATGGCGTTATGGTAAGCAACTTCTCTATACACAAATTCTTAAAGAACAAATGCAAGAAGTTTTAAAAGGGGCTAAGGGATTAAAAGATTCACTAGATAGGTTAATGGAATTTGAAGATATTTTCTTTTCGGAAAGTTTCTTAGAGGCAAGACCTTTGTTAAAAGCCCTTACTTCTAATAAAGGGTCGGTTCTTCTGATAGATGAAGTGGACAAATCTGATGAAGAGTTTGAGGCTTTATTATTAGAAATACTATCTGAATTCCAAGTTTCAATTCCAGAACTAGGGGTCAAGAAAGCCAAAATAAAACCCCTTGTCTTTTTAACCAGTAACAATAGTAGAGAAATTAGCGATGCCCTCAAACGCAGATGCCTACATCTGTATATACCTTTTCCTGATGCAAAGCTTGAGAGGAAAATTATTAGAGCAAGAGTTCCTGAGATAAGTAAAAATCTACAGGTCCAATTAGTAAATTTCGTTCAGGGTTTAAGATCATTAGATTTAAAAAAACTTCCGGCTATAAGTGAAACTATTGATTGGGCAAAAACACTTATCCTTCTTAATGCTAAAGAATTGAGTGAAGACCTAGCAAAAGAGACTCTTAATGTACTTTTAAAACACCAGCAAGACATTGAAGTTGTGCAAAAAGAAGTGCCTAGACTTGTTATGGCTGCAGATGGTTAAACAATATGGACCGAGTTTTAACTGATTTCGTTAAAACTTTGAGAAACGCCAACATTCAAGTTTCTCCTGCTGAGACTCTTGACGCTATGGAGGTGATTGAAAAGATAGGTTATGACAATAGAGAACTATTAAAAAATACACTCTCATTTACTCTGCCAAAAACACTCGAAGAGAAGGAAAAGTTTGATAGTTGTTTTGAAGATTTTTTTAATGTTCAACCTTTGCAAAAAAAAGGACTATTCCAAACAAGAGAACCATCTCAACTTAGTGGGCAAGTTAATTCAGATTTAGCTCATCAATTACTTGAAGATAATCAAGCAGATATACAGCTTTCTATCTCCAAGGCAGCAGAAAAGGCCGAAATTAGAGAAATAAAATATTTTACTCAAAGAGCTGTCTTCTCAAGAAGAATTTTAGATATCATGGGTGTGGGCAGTCTGGAGGAAGAACTTAGTCATCTTGGCCAACTTAATGAGAATGAGCTGCCTTCAGATTTAGAGCAACAATTAAGAAATCAACTCACTCAACTAAGAGAAAGAGTCTCTGATTATGTCCAACAGCAGTTTCTGTTACATGGTGACGTTTCTGGTGAAAGGCTTAGGGAGCAAGTTTTTAAATCTATGAATATGGGTCAAATTGATCGATCTTACTTACATGAAGTTCATTCTTTAGTAAGAAAAATGGCTAAGAAATTATCCAACTTGCATTCAAGAAGAAAGAAAAATTTTCGCCGTGGAAAACTTGATATTAGAAAAACCATTAGAGATAACTGGGTAAATGAAAGTATTTTGTTTAATTTAAGATGGTCTTATAAAAAAATAGATAAACCAAAAATCCTAGTTATTTGTGATGTAAGTGGATCCGTAGGTGCGTATGCTCGTTTCATGCTCATGTTTATCTTCAGCCTCACTGAGGTTGTTTCAAAAATAAGAGCCTTTGTATTTTCTTCTTACTTAGGTGAAGTAACTGATGAATTTAAATCAAGTCAATTAGAGGAAGCTATCGAGTCAGCACTGTCAAAGTATGGAGGGGGATCAACAGACTATGCTCACTCTTTTTCTGACTTCCTAAGTCTTTGTTTGGATGACCTCGATAAAAAAACTACAGTAATAATACTCGGTGATGCCAGAAATAACTTTGGACCCGATAAAGCTTTCTTATTGAAATCTGTATATGAAAGATCAAAACAAGTCTACTGGTTGAATCCTGAAGGAAAGTTCCGTTGGAATACTGGTGACTCAATCATGAATACTTATTCTGCTTACTGTACCAAAGTATTTGAATGTGGAACTCTTGAGCAACTTGAAAGAGTTATTTATAAGCTTCTAAAGACTGCAGCTTAGTCATTTCTTTCTTTTCCTTGTCTGTTACACTTAATTTAAATATAAAAGAAAAAAATTGAATATTTACAAAAAGATTATTTTATCTGGAGCTATGATCTTCAGTTTAACCAGCTTATCAGCTCATAACTTGGAGCAGTCGGTAAATAGTGAAGATAGATCTCCAGATAATGTAGCCAGAGATATTTATCGTCATCCGTATGAGACTCTCAGTTTTTTTGGTATTAAACCAGATATGACTGTAGTTGAATTAAACCCTGGAGGGGGGTGGTACACAGAGATATTGGCAAATTATATTCATTATCCAGGAACTCTTATAACAGCTCAGGGTAGTTATTATTTTGAAGGATTCGAAAAGAAAATGAATAGTAATCCCATGTATGGGAGAGTGGAAATAGTAAATTTAGATTCTACTTTAGCAAAACCTAATAGTGTAGAAGCCGTGCTTACATTCAGAAATTTGCATAATTGGTTAGGGCCTGAAATGGATTCTATTTTTAGA